>JBBRFN010000094.1:0-11274 GCA_038224265.1 Lysobacterales bacterium | reverse complement strand
CGGGAGCTGGCGCTGCGCGGCAACAGCGAGCGACTCACGCGCGTGTTCGACACCATCGAGGAGCGCGCCCGCCATCTCGGCGGCTTCATCGACGGCTACGCGACCTTCGCCAAGCTGCCCGCGCCGCGCCGCGAGCGGATCGTGTGGGCCGATTTCCTCGCCCGTCTGGCCGAGCAGGTGCAGGTGCGCGTGATCGAGGTGCCGCAGGCGGCAGCGTGCGAGGTCGATCCCGCGCAGCTTACGCAGGCGCTGCTCAATCTGGTCAAGAACGCGCATGAATCGGGCGCGCCGGCGGACAGCGTGGAGATCGCGCTGCGTCGGGTCGCCGGCGACTGGCGCATCGAGGTGCGCGATCACGGCAGCGGCATGAGCGACAGCGTGCTGCGCAATGCGCTGGTGCCGTTCTATTCGACCAAGCGCAGCGGCACCGGCCTCGGGCTTGCCCTCGCGCGCGAGATCGTCGAGGCGCATGGCGGGCGGATCGCGCTGGCCAACCGCGATGGCGGTGGGCTCGCGGTAACCCTGTGGTTGCCGGCCGATCGTCCATAGCCGCGTTGCAGGTCGGGACGACCCGCGCTACGGGGGTTCCGGTGCGGCGCCGCGGGTCGACACCAACCGCGCCACGAACACGACCATGGGATTGGCGGGAGCGGCGGTGTGGCCGGAATCCATGCCGGTCGACGGGCGCCGGGCGACCCGGCCGCGTCCGAATCGCGCGCAACCCTGCGTGATATCCTCCGGCAACCCGCCGCGGTCGCCATTGGATGAGCCAGTTCTCGACCAACATTCCCGGATACGAGCTCATCCGCGAGCTCGGCGTCGGCGGCATGGCCAATGTCTACCTCGCCATCCAGCGCTCGCTGGACCGCAAGGTGGCGCTCAAGGTCATGAAGCGCAACATCGACGACCTCGACAAGTTCGAGAAGCGCTTCCTGATGGAAGGCCGCACGATGGCGAAGTTGCCCCATCGCAACATCGTCGCCGTCTACGACATCGTCAAGAGCGCGGATGCGACCTACATCGCGATGGAGTACCTCGAGGGCGGCACGCTCTCGCAGAAGATGAAGGAAGGCCAGTCGCTCGGCGACGCCATCTCGGTGGTGGTGCAGATCGCACAGGCGCTGCAGTTCGCGCACGAGCACGGCATCGTGCATCGCGACCTCAAGCCCGCCAACATCATGTACCGCGATGCGCACACGCCGGTGCTCACCGACTTCGGCATCGCCAAGCAGCAGGATGCGACCGCCACCCGCCTGACCCAGACCGGCATGCTGGTCGGCACGCCGACCTACATGAGCCCCGAGCAGATCAATGCGCTCGACGTCGACGGGCGCTCGGATCTGTACGCGCTGGGTGTGCTGTTCTACGAACTGCTCACCGGTTTCGCACCATTCGCCGGCGACACCCCGATCGCGGTGCTGATGGCGCATCTGACCACGCCGCCGGCGCCGTTGCCGGTGCAGTTCGCCGACTTCCAGCCGGTGATCGACCGCATGCTGGCGAAGAACCGCGACGAGCGCTTCGCCAATCTGAAGGACTTCACCCGCGCGCTGAAGGGCGCGGTGGTCAACAACCAGATGTTGTGGCAGCGGCTGCAGGCCGATCCGGACCAGAGTTCGTCCGAGCAGCTGCGCGCCTTGGGCTTTTCGATCTCCGGCGGCGGCGACAGCCTGCAGGTGCCGCTGTCGGAAAGCATCCGTCTGCCGCCGTCCGGACGCGGTGCCGCACGCACGCCGACACCCGGCCCGATGTCGATCCCCGGCACCGCATCCGCGCCGCTGGCGCCGGTGGCCAAACGCAAGCCCTGGGTGGCCATTGGCGCGGTGGCCGCCATCGTGCTCGGCATCGCTATCGGCGCGGTCGCACTGTGGCCCGCTGCCGGCATCGACCGCGAAACCCAGCGCCGCGCGGATATCGCCATCGCGCAGGTGCGCGATGCCATCGGCACCGACCTGGACAAGGCGCGCAGCCTGCTCGATCTGATTCCGGCCGAGGCTGCGCGCTATGAGCCGACCCTGGCACTGCGCCGCGACGTGGTCGCCGCCTACAAGAAACTGGCCGACGACGCGCTGGCCAAGCGCGACCTCGGTACCGCGACCACTGCCGTGCTCACCGGCCAGACCATCGACGACCAGGACCCCGAGCTGGCCGCGATCGTCGAGCGCATCGCCGACGCGCGCAAGGCGGCCGAGAATGCAGCGCAGGTCGTCGACCTGCTCAAGCGCGCCGACGAGGCGACCCGCGTGGGGCGCGATCTCGGCGCCAATGGCGCCTATGATTTCCTGAGCCAGGCGCGTGTTCTGTCGCCCGAGGATGCGGCGGTCAAGCAGCGCTATGCGGCGCTGCTCGAACGCGTGCTGCGGCCCGGTACCGATGCGCTGGCGCGCGGCGATGCGCAGGCGGCAGCCGCCGTGGTCGCCAGCACCGAGGCCG
Organism: Lysobacterales bacterium; assembly: GCA_038224265.1. GTDB lineage: Bacteria > Pseudomonadota > Gammaproteobacteria > Xanthomonadales > Ahniellaceae > UBA4656. The sequence goes on along the minus strand of JBBRFN010000094.1, from coordinate 8,841 downwards.
CACTGGCCAACGAGCCGGCATGGCAGTTGCTCAAGGTCAAGGTCGACGATGCCGGCAAACGCGCCGCGCAGCGCCAGCGCATCGGCCAGGTGCTGGCCAGCCTCGACGCGCAGCTGCGCGCGGGCAAACTGGATGCGCCACCCGGCGATAACGCGCAGGAGACCCTGGCCCAAGTGCGCGCACTGGATGCCGACGATCCCGAGGTGGTCAAGCGCCAGGATGGATTGGCCAATGCGCTGGTGCAGCGCGCGCAGGCAGCGCTCGCCCGCGATCGCGCCGAGGCGGCACTGACCGATGCGAACCTCGCACTGAGTATCAAGCCCGGATTGGCCTCCGCCCAGGAACTGAAACGCCGCGTCGAGGGCCAGCTCAGTGCCGGCCGCGCCCGCGTTCTCGAAGGACTATCCGCAGCGCAGACTGCAGTGGCCGAAAGCCGCTACCTGTCGCCGCCGCAGCGCAACGCGCGCGAGTTGCTGCAGGGCGTGCTCGCGATCGATCCCGGCAATGCGGAAGCCAGTGCACTGCTGGCGGCATTGCCGCAGCGGATTGCCGAGACGGCGGCCGCGCGCATCCGCAGCGGCGACATCGCCGGTGCGCAGGCACTGATCGCCGAAGCGAAGGCGATCTATCCCGGCGATGCGGGCTTGGCCAAGCTGGCCGGCGATGTCGGAGCGCAGGTTGCCGAAGCGCGTGCGCTGGAACTGCGCAATCAGGAATTCACCCGCATCACCCAGCTGATCGCCGCACGCCCGCTGCGCGCCGAAGCAATCGGCGATGCAGCGCGCGCGATCGCTGCATTGATCCAGTCCAACCCGCGCGACCTCGATGCCGCAACCCAGCGTCAGCGCCTGGTCTCGACGCTCGACGAAGCCGTGCAGAACGCCGCCAGCACCGCCGAGCTCGACGCACTGGCCCTGGTGCTTGCGCCAGCGCGTCAGGCGCTGGCCACCGATACCGGTCTGGCCGCGGTCAACACCGATCTCGGCGCCGCGCGCGCGCGCCTGCTGGCCGCCGAGCAGGCGCTTGCGGTGGCCAGCATGGGCGAGCTGGTGGTCAACGCAGCGCCATGGGCGACCGTGCAGTCGGTGGTGGACGCCGCGCGAAAACCCGTGGCCTTGCCAGCCGATGCGAGCACGCCACTGCGGCTGAACCTGCCTGCGGGCGCCTACACGATCACCTTCGTGCATCCGAGCTCAAGCCGCCCGGTAGTGCAGGTCGCGCAGGTGCAGGCGCAGCGCAGCACCACCTCGACCGCTGCCTTCGGCAAGGTGGTCAGCGCCCAGGAGTATCTGCGACGTGCGGGCTTCTAGGGAATGTATCGCGGTCGCGCTTGCGCTGCTGGCGATGCTGGCGGCGCCGGCAGCGCACGCCGACTTCAAGCAGGCCTACGCGCGCGGCAAGGAGGCAGCTGCCGCCGGTCGCTGGAGCGAAGTCGAAGCGCGCATGCGCGAGGCGATCGCCGAGCAGCCGCAGGCGCAGGCGCGGGTGCGCATCTACGGCATGCGCTTCGAGCCCTATGTGCCGCAGTACTACCTGGGACTGGCGGCGTATCGACAGGGCAATTGCGCGGAGGCGACACGCAGCTGGGGCGACGCTGCTGCCGCAGGGATCATCCGTGCGGACTCGTCGCTGCAGGGTGTGGTCGACGACGGGCTCGGAGAGTGTCGGCGCAAGTCCGCGAGCGTGCTCGCCCAGCAGCCGGCAGCGCCTGCGCCGAGCACGAGCAGGCCGGCGACTACCCCGCCGGCAGCGGTCGCCACCACTACGCCCGCCCCCGCAACAACCACACGCCCGGCAACCACGCCAGCGACCAGCGTGCAGCAGCCGGTGGCGTCGGCGCCGCCGCGGCCGAATCCAACGCCGGCACCCGTCCCTGCACCCCCGCCAGCGCCTGCTGCCGCGCAGAGCGCAGCGCCGGCGGCATTGGTGGCCGCTGTCGACACTTTTCTCGCTGGCCGCTTCGAGCAGTCGGCCAATCTCGACCTGGCACCGTTCAGCGATCGTCGCGCGCGCTATCACGGTCTGCTGCTGCGCTCGGCTGCGCGCCATCAACTGGCGCAGGCCGGCGGGGATCGCGGCACCGCGCTGCTGGCTGCCGCGCAGGCCGACATCCGCGAAGCCAAGTCGTTGGCGCCGGGCCAGGCGCCCGATGCCGCGCTGTTCTCGCCGCGCTATCGCAAGCTGTTCGAGAGCGTGCGCTAGGCGTCGCGATTCGAATGCAGATGGATCGCCCTGCGCTATCCCCAGACCGCAGGTCGGGACCATATGGCTTGCACCGAGCTCCCCGACTGTGGGAGCCGGCATGCCGGCGACGGCGGAACAGCCGATCGCCACGGTCGCTGCATGTCCGTTTCGCTGGCCCAACCGATGGCACTCGCGCCGGGTCTTGGTCTTCGCGAGACTTCGCCCCACGCAAAGGCGTGCACCTAGCTTGCGTATACTCGTGGCCTCTGCCGCGGCCTGCGGCGTCCATTGTCGGAGCGCTCTCGATGTTCACCGAAATCTTCATCGGCATCATCGTGCTGTTCGTGATCATCACCATCGTCAAGGGCGTGCGGATGGTGCCGCAGGGCTTCGAGTACACGGTCGAGCGTTTCGGCAAGTACACCAACACGCTGTCGCCGGGACTTGCCCTGCTGTTTCCCTATGTGTACGGGATCGGCCGCAAGATGAACATGATGGAGCAGGTGCTCGACGTGCCATCGCAGGATGTGATCACCCGCGACAACGCGGTGGTCAAGGTCGACGGCGTGATCTTCTTTCAGGTGCTGGATGCAGCCAAGGCCGCCTATGAAGTGTCGAACCTCGAAGTCGCCACCATCGCGCTGGTGATGACCAACATCCGCACCGCGATCGGTTCGATGGACCTCGACGAGTCGCTGTCCAAGCGCGACGAGATCAACGCCAAGCTGCTCAAGGTGGTCGACGAAGCGACCCATCCGTGGGGCATCAAGGTCAATCGCATCGAGCTCAAGGACATCCAGCCGCCGCGCGACCTGGTCGATGCGATGGCGCGGCAGATGAAGGCCGAGCGCGAGAAGCGTGCCGCGATTCTCGAGGCCGAAGGCATGCGCGCGGCCGAGATCCTGCGCGCAGAAGGCGAAAAGCAGGCCGCCGTGCTGGAAGCCGAGGGCCGCCGAGAGGCCGCGTTCAAGGACGCCGAAGCGCGCGAGCGACTGGCCGAGGCCGAAGCGCGCGCGACCACCATGGTGTCCGAGGCGATCGCCAAAGGCGACGTGCAGGCGATCAACTATTTCGTGGCCGACAAGTACACCCAGGCGCTCAAGGCGATGGCGACCTCGCCGAACCAGAAGCTGCTGATGCTGCCGCTGGATGCGATGGGCCTGATGGGCAGCCTCGCCGGCATCGCCGAGATCGCCAGGGAAAGTTTTGCCAACAAGGCGCCTTCGACACCGCGCGTGGCGCCGCGTTCCGAGGGTTGATCCACGCCTGCTGCACAAGTTTCGGCGCTGCAGTACCGACGAGCGTGGCCGTAGTCGATCGCATGGAGTTCATCCGATGAGCAACACCGTGATTTTCTGGCTCGGCCTGGGACTGGTGCTGATGGCCGCAGAGACCATCGTGCCGGGCGCGTTCCTGCTCTGGTTCGGTTTGGCCGGCCTGGTGATGGGCGGTGTGGTGTGGCTGTTCCCGGCCATGCACGGATTGCTGCAGGCGCTCATCTTCGGGTCGCTGGCGATCGGCGCGGTGATGATCTATCGCGGCTACTTCCGCCAGCACGAGCCCGCGAGCACGCAGCCGCTGCTCAACCGACGCAGCGAGCAGTATGTGGGGCGCGTGTTCGTGCTCGACAGCGCAATAGAAAACGGCTTCGGCAAGATCCTGATCGGCGACTCGCGCTGGACGGTCGCCGGCGCTGCACTGCCGGCCGGTGCGCGGGTGACGGTCATCGCGGTCGACGGCATGATCTTGCAGGTGCGTGCCGCCGACTGAACGGCGGTGGCGCTGGGGGCTTGCTGTTGTAAATGAGAATGAATAGCATCGGTGGTCCAACTCATGGATTTCCGATGCCTATGGTCCGCCTGCTGACCTTACTTATATGCCTGCTCGTGGGCGCTGCCGTGCAGGCCGCCGAACCGGTGGTCATCTACTCGGCACAGAAGGAACCGTCGCTGCGGCCGATTCTCGACCGCTACACCGCGCAGACCGGGGTCGAAGTGCAGCTGCTGGTCGACCAGGGTCCGGTGCTGGTCGAGCGCCTCGCGGCGGAAGGCGACAATACGCGCGCCGATCTGTTGCTCACCGTCGATGCGGGAAATTTGTGGCAGGCCGCGCAGCGTGGCCTGTTGGCCAAACTCGACTCCGATGTTCTGCAAGCGCGCGTGCCGGCCACCCTGCGCGATGCCGATGGTCGCTGGTTCGGAATCAGCCGCCGCGTGCGCGCGATCGTGTATTCGACCGCGCGCGTAAAGCCCGAGCAACTGTCGACTTACGCAGCGTTGGCCGAACCGCAGTGGAAGGGACGCCTGTGCCTGCGCACCTCGAAGAACGTCTACAACCAGTCGCTGGTCGCGATGCGCATCGCGCGCATGGGCCAGACGCAGGCCGAGGCGATGGTACGCGGCTGGATCGACAACCTCGCCACTGCGCCGCTGTCGGACGACACGCTCACCGCGCAGGCGATCGCCGGTGGCGAGTGCGATGTGGGCGTGGTCAACATGTACTACGTTGCGCGTCTGAAGCGCGCGCAGCCCGACGTGCCGCTGACCATGTTCTGGCCCGACCAGGCCGGCGATGGCGCGCAGCAGAACATCTGCGGTGCTGGCGTGGCGCTGCACGCGCGCAATCCCGCCGGGGCGCAGGCCTTGCTCGAATGGCTGACCGAGGCATCGACCCAGCGCGAGATCTCGCGGCTCAACCTCGAGTATCCGGTCAACGCCGAAGCGCCCGCCGATCCGCTGCTGCTCGCCTTCGGTCCGCTCAAGGCCGACACCATCGATCTGTCCGAGGCCGGTCGCCTGCAGCCGGATGCCGTGCGCCTGATGGATCGTGCCGGCTGGCGCTGACATCGCTGCATCGCTTCCTGCGGCGCCCGACAGCGAGGCGGGTGCCGCGCGCAGCCGCGTGAGCGCATGGCGCGGCGCGCTGCGTTTTGCCGCACTGCTCGCAGCCACTCCTGCATTGCTGGCGCTGGGCTCGCTGTGTTGGTCGTGGGCCTCGCCCGATCCGCAGACCTGGGACCATCTGCGGCAATACCTGTTGTTCGGCGCGCTGGGCAACAGCCTGCTGCTGATGCTGGGCAGCGCCTTGGGTGCGGCAGTACTCGGAACTGCCGCCGCCGCGCTGGTGTGCCTGTGCGAATTTCGCGGCCGCCGCGTGGTCGAGATCCTGCTGGTCATGCCGTTGGCGATGCCGGCCTATGTGCTCGCCTATGTGTGGCTGGCCAACTTCGATGTCGGCAGTCCGCTGCGCGCCTTCGCGATCGAGACCACCGGCAGCGCGGCCTGGCTGCCCAGCCTGCGCACCCCGCTCGGCGCGATCGCGCTGTTGAGCATGGCCAACTACGCCTACGTGTACCTGCTGGTGCGCGCGCGCCTGCAGACCCAGGGCAGCAACCTGTTCGAAGCGGCACGCAGCCAAGGCCTGTCGCCGTTGCGTGCGTTCCTGCGCGGCGTGTTGCCGGCGTTGCGCCCGGCGCTGGCCGCGGGTGTTGCGTTGGTCATGCTGGAATCGCTGGCCGAGTTCGGCGCGGTCAGCGTGCTCGGCATCGACACGCTCAGCGTGCTGGTCTATCGCACCTGGTATGGGCTGCATGCACTGCCTGCAGCCACCCAACTCGCAAGCCTGCTCGCGCTGATCGCGCTGCTGCTCGCGCCGCTCGAACGCATTGGCCGCGGGCGCGCCGATACGCGCGAGAATCCGGCGCGCTCGGCGCTGCGGCCGTTGCTGCTGGGGCCGGCAGCGACTGCAGGTGTGCTGCTGCTGGTGGCCCTGCTGGTGCTGCCGGCGTTCGTGCTGCCGGCGCTACGGCTTGCCGCATGGGCGCTGCAGACGCGTGCCGAGTGGCCGCGTTTGTTCGCACCGATGCTGGCAACCGCGTGGGTGGCCGGTGCCGCAGCGCTGGCGATCGTGGCCGGCGGTCTGGCACTGGCAGCAGCGGCAAGGCTCGATCGCATCGGCCGTAGCCTGCGTGCGATCGCCGGTCTCGGCTACGCGGTTCCCGGAGTGGTGCTGGCGGTGGCCCTGATGTTCGTGCTGGTCGCCACCGAGCGCGCGCTGGCAGCCCATGGCGTCGCGGGATTCGCGATGTCCAGCTCGCTGCTCGCGATAGGTCTCGGATTACTGGCGCGCTTCGTGCGCGTCGGCGTGGCCGCAGCCGACAGCGGCATCGCCGCATTGCGGCCGGTGCTGGATGAAGCCGCGCGCAGCCTCGGCGCCAGCCGTCCTCGCCGCATCCTGCGCGTGCAGCTGCCGCTGCTGCGACCGGCGCTCGCCGGCGGCTTCCTGCTCGCCTTCGTCGAGTGCGCAAAGGAGCTGCCGGTCACCCTGATGCTGCGACCGTTTGGATTCGACACACTGGCGGTGAAGGTCTACAACGCCACCTCGGAAGGACTTTGGCAGCAGGCCGCAGCGCCCGCATTGCTGCTGTGCCTGCTCGGGTTGTTGCCGGCGACTGCACTGCTGCGGCGTACGCGTTGATCGACGCGGCGCGCCGGCGGCTTGGATTGCTCTCACGCGCGGCCCATAATCGCGCTCGCTCAATCAGCCGGCAGACCCCATGACCCAGCGCACCGTTCTCAACGACGCCCATCGCCGCCTCGGTGCGCGGATGGTCGACTTCGGTGGCTGGGACATGCCGCTCAACTACGGCTCGCAGATCGACGAACACCACCAGGTGCGGCGCGATGCGGGTATGTTCGATGTCTCGCACATGACCGTGGTCGACCTGCGCGGCGACCACGTGCGCGCGTTCCTGCGCCACCTGCTGGCCAACAATGTCGACAAGCTGCGCAAGCCGGGAAAAGCGCTGTACACCTGCATGCTCGACAAGGCCGGCGGCGTGATCGACGACCTGATCGTGTACTTCCTCGACGAGTCGTTCTTCCGCGTGGTGGTCAACGCCACGACCCGCGCCAAGGATCTGCAATGGATCACCGCGCAGGCGGCTGCCTTCGGGGTCGGGGTGTCGGAGCGGCGCGATCTGGCCATGATCGCCGTGCAGGGTCCCAACGCGCGCGAGCGCGTGCACGCACTGGTGCATCCGGCCGAGCGCGAACAGGTACAGAAGCTGGCGCGTTTCTCCGCCTGCGAAGCCGGTGCGCTGTTCATCGCGCGTACCGGCTACACCGGCGAGGACGGCTACGAGATCATGGTCCCGCTGCATCTGGCCGAAGAGTTCTGGGAGAAGTTGCTGGCGCTCGGCGTCAAGCCCGCCGGCCTCGGCGCACGCGATACCTTGCGCCTGGAGGCCGGCATGGCGCTGTACGGGCAGGATATGGACGAGACCACCACGCCGCTCGAGGCCGGGCTCGGCTGGACCCTCGCGCTGGATCCGCCCGACCGCGATTTCGTCGGCCGTACCGCGCTCGAATCGCAGCTGTCGACCGGCGTCGCACGACAGATGATCGGCCTGGTGCTCGACGACAAGGGCGTGCTGCGCCACGGCCAGCGCGTGATCACCGCCAACGGCGACGGCGAGGTGTTGTCCGGCACGTTCTCGCCCAGCATCGGCAAGTCGATCGCATTCGCGCGCGTGCCGGCCGGCGATCCGGGCGCGGTGATGGTCGATATCCGTGGCCGCACGCTGCCGGTGCGCGTGGTCGCCTTGCCGTTCGTGCGCGACGGCAAGGTGCGCATTTGATGCGTACTTGCGCGCTACAATCGCGCCGCATTTCGCAACCCCAGCCACCCAGTACAGGACCACGGCGATGAACGATATTCCAGGCGACCTGAAGTTCCTCAAGAGCCACGAGTGGGCGCGGATGGAAGACGACGGCACCGTCACCGTCGGAATTTCCGAACACGCGCAGGGTCAGTTGGGCGATCTCGTGTACGTCGAGCTGCCGTCGGTCGGCGACTCGGTGGACGCGGGCAACGCGTGTGCCGTAGTGGAGTCGGTCAAGGCCGCATCCGACGTCTACAGTCCGGTGTCCGGCAGCATCATCAAGGTCAACGATGGCCTCGCCGACAAGCCCGAGACGATCAACGAGGATGCATTCGGCGATGGCTGGATCTTTCGCGTAAAGCCCAGTAATCCAGCGGAAATGGACGAGTTGCTCACGCCCGACGATTACGCCGAGCAGATCGAGAACGACTCGAACTGAGCATCGCATCGGTGCGCATCGAATCGCCGGCCGCGTGCAGCGGCCGGTTTTTTTTCGCCCACCGATCGATGCTCCGGCGATCGCATTCGGAACCACCACATGCGCTTCGCGAACCACGTCGGATCGATGCGCGCTTCGTCGGCTGGCAAAAAAACTGTTGACAGTCAAGCCGCGCAGGTTTAGTTTTCCGCCACCATGACAGCAGCAAGTCAACGATGGGTGTGAGTCATCGCAACGGACAAGCAGGCAAACGCGGCAACAAGACCGCGCATTCGCCGTCCGCGATTTTCGCCGCCACCGCTTCGTCGGTCGCCGCCTCGACTTCCACCACCAAGCATTTCTTTTCGTGTGTCGGCCGGATGCCGTGCGATTGGGTCGTGCGTTGAGCACGCGGTATCCGGAAGGCATGCGTTTTTCACCGGGCAGCAAGTAAACGCCGCAAGGCGATGTAAACAAGCGTCATATACCAACTAGACCAACAACAACATCAATCAGGAGCAATCCCATGAAAGCAGCACCGAAAAGCACGAAGACCGGCACGGTGAAAGCCGCCGCC
>JBBRFN010000093.1:0-11302 GCA_038224265.1 Lysobacterales bacterium | reverse complement strand
GTCGTTGATCTCGGGGATCGCATGCCCGGGGGCACGCCTTGCCCAACCGGCGGGCGAACGTAATGCATAGCGTTGACGCCGTTTCTTGCTTCCGGATGCAAGTATTTGATTGCCCGGAAGCTTCGACGCGCGGCGCCGGATGGGGATGATAGCAATGGGTATGACACCGCAGCAACGGCCAGCGTCCGCGGACGGCCAAACGGCCGTTGGCGTGAAGAAAGTCGTGGTTGGTGAAGAGCGCGACGGCCAGCGTCTGGACAACCTGCTGTTCAACCTGCTCAAAGGTGTCCCCAAGACCCACGTCTACCGCCTGCTGCGCACCGGCCAGGTGCGCGTCAACGGCAAACGGGCCAAGCCCGACACGCGGGTCGCCGCCGGCGACGAACTGCGCATTCCACCCGTGCGCACAGCGGTTCCAGGCGAGGCGCCGCGCGCCAGCCAGCGCAGCCTGCAGGCGCTGGAATCGGCCATCGTTGCCGAAGATGGCCGCTATCTGGCGCTCGACAAGCCCAGTGGCCTGGCCAGTCACGGCGGCAGCGGGATCTCGCTCGGGGCCATCGAGCAGATGCGCCAACTGCGCCCGAACCTCGCCCTGGAACTGGTCCATCGGCTCGATCGCGACACCAGCGGGATACTGTTGTTTGCAAAGAAGCGGTCGGCGCTGCTGGCCGCCCAGACGGCAATGCGTGAGGGCAGCGCACGCAAGCGCTACCTGGCCCTGCTGGTCGGCCGCATGCCGCAAGCACGCCTGCGGATCGACGCCGCATTGGAAAAGTCGGTGCTGCAGGGCGGCGAGCGGATGGTGCGGGTGGATCCCGCCGGCAAGGCCTCGCGCAGCGAGTTCCGCCTGCTCGAGCAGCGCGGCGACTACGCCTTCGTCGAGGTGCTGATCGACACCGGTCGCACCCACCAGATCCGCGTCCATGCGGCGCATGCCGGCCTGCCGGTCGCGGGTGATCCCAAGTACGGCGACGCCGCCGCCAACCGTGCGCTGCGCGAGCATGGGCTTTCACGGCTGTTCCTGCACGCCGCCGAGCTCGGCTTCAAGACCGGCGAGGGCCTTGCCTACGACTTCAGCGCACCGCTGGCCGACGCGCTGCGCGAGGTGCTCGATCGGCTGCCTGCTGCGCGCTCAGCCAAACGCTGAGCCAGACCTGCCTGCTTTGCGCATCAGTGACCGCCAGCCAGGGCCTCGACCTTGGCTGCACAAATGAAATCGTTGATCGACAGCCCACCGACATCGTGGGTGCTGTAGCGGACCTGGCAGTGGCCGTAGCCGACCTCCATGTCCGGATGGTGGTCCTGCTGGTGCGCGATCCATGCGATCGCATTGACCCAGGCCATCGTGTAGTGGAAGTTCTTGAAGGTGAAGTCGCGGCTGATCACCTTGCCGTCGTCGGACAGTGCCCAGTGGGGCAGGGCAGTGTGCAACGACTGGATTTCGCCCACGCTGAGCGCGTGTTCGGCACCCTTGAGTGGCTGGCAGTGGCGGGCGGCAAGTTCAGCCGATGAGTAAGACATGGGAGTGCTCCATAGTGTTGCTGCCTACCCTTGGCGTGCCGACCGTGCGCCGCCACGCTATCGGGAATCCCGTGCCTTGCATAGGATTTCGACGCAGTTCAGGCCAGCATGGGGCTGCAGCAGCTAAACTGTGCGTCAATCATTGGAGACCAGCATGATCGCAATCGGACCCACCGCCCAGGAGCACTTCCAGCGCCTGGTGGCACAGCAGGGCGTGGAGGGAATGGGCGTGCGCCTGCGCGTGCTGCGCCCCGGCACCCCGACCGCCGATTGCCAGCTGGAATTCTGCGAGCCCGGCGATCTGCGCGGCGACGAGCTGGTAGTGGCCTGCGAAGGCTTCAACCTCTACGTCGAGGCCAGCAGCTGCGCATGGCTTGACGATGCGGAGCTTGATTTCCAGAAGAGCGCCACTGGCGGCCAGTTGACCGTGCGCGCACCGCACATCAAGGGCCGTCAACCCGCCGCCGATGCCTCGATCGCCGAGCGCATCCAGCACGTGCTGGAAGCCGAGATCAACCCCGGCCTCGCCTCGCACGGCGGGCGCTGCAGTCTGGTCGCGTTCGAGGCCGACGGCATTGCGGTGCTGCGCTTCGGTGGCGGTTGCCATGGTTGCGGCATGGTCGAGGAGACCTTGCGCGACGGCGTCGAGCGCACCCTGCGCGAACGCGTGCCGCAGGTGCTGGGGGTCCGCGATGCGACCGATCACGACACCGGTGCTGCACCCTACATACGGCGTACCGGCTGAGCACAGCCCACCGCTCCGGATCGGCTACAAAAAAGCCCCGCATTGCGGGGCTTTTTGCTGCTTCGCAAGCGCTGTGCTGTCGGCGTCAGTCGATGTGCTTCCTGAGGTCTTCGAGATCGCCCGCGAGCGAGCCGAAATAGGTTGCCAGGTCCTCCATGTCCTTGCTGCTCAGCGCCGAGGCCATCGGCTGCATGACCGCGTTCTTGCGCGCGCCCGATTTGTAGGCTTGCAGCGAATGCAGCAGATAGTCGGGATACTGGCCGGCGATGCGTGGAAAGGTCGGCGCCTGAGTCTGGTTGCCGTCGGTGCCATGGCAGCCATTGCAGGCGGCAACCCCGGGAATGGACTCTTCACCGGTGTGCAAGCGACGTCCGCGTTCGGCATCGCCCGCCACGTTGTTGCTCGCGAACACGCTGGGCGACAGCGCGAGCAGGGCCAGCAGTGCCGTGGTCTTGAGATCGGTCATGGCATGCATCCTACTGGGCTGCGGGCGGTGCGGCGGGGCCGGCGAGGAAGCTCGCGATATCGGCGATGTCCTGGTCGGACATGCTCTCGCCCTGCGCCTGCATGGTCGGATGGGCCCGATCGCCAGCGCGGTAGGCGTTCAGGGATGCCACCAGGTAGTCGTAGTGCTGCCGATAGATCTTCGGCACCCGATAGTTGGGGTAGGCGTTGCGATAACCGGGAATGCCATGGCACCCGGCGCAGGTATAGGCCTTGACCCGACCGTCGTCCGGATTTCCATCGGCAGCCGTCGCGCCGATGGACATCACACCGCTGGCCAGGAACAGAATCGTGGCCGAAACAAGCTTGCGCATTCGATGGATTTCCTGTGAGCCACTGCCACTGTTGCAGCTGGCGGACTGAACCCCGCAATTGTAGCGATGCGGCCACGGGCTGACCAGAAGCGTGGCCGGTTGCAGGCCGTGACGCGCGGTAGGCGAGCCGACTGGCGCGGCCGGCCGGCGCGGCCGGCCGGTTCCGCGTTGCGCCGTCGACCGACCGGCGTTACTTGCGGCCCGAGCAATTCAGCGCAGGTGGCCGTAGGCTGTTGGTCATGTAGCTTCCGTACTGGTGTTGTATCAAAGTATGACACTGGTGTTTCGCGCTGCCCCCTAAAGCAATCAACGAAAGATTGATCAATATGTTGCGACCGGCCCTGCTGTTGCTGTCCGTCACCCTGCTTGCAAGCTGCGGCAAACCGTCCAGCCAGCCCGAAAGCGCTGCCGAGGCAAAAAAGAAGAACGAAGATGCCGCCATCCCGGTCGAGATCGCCACGGCATCGCGGCAGCCCATGCTGGCCAGCTACACCGGCACGGCATCCCTCGAAGCCGAGCGGCAGGCCGACGTGGTCGCCAAGACCAGTGGCGTACTGTTGCGCCTGCTCGTCGAAGAAGGCGATGTGGTGCGGGCAGGGCAGTTGCTGGCACAGCTCGATCCGGATCGACCCAAGCTCGAAGTGGCGCGCGCCGAGGCCAACCTGCGGCGACTCGAAAACGAGTTCCGCCGCTCGCAGGAGCTGTTCAGCGCCAAGCTGGTCAGCTCGGAGGCGCACGACCGCATCCGCTTCGAACTGGAAACGCAGAAAGCGGCCCACGACCTCACCAAGCTCGATCTGAGCTACACCAATATCGTCGCGCCGATCGACGGCGTGGTCAGCGCGCGCATGGTCAAGGAGGGCAACTTCATCCAACTGCAGTCGCCGATGTTCCGTATCGACGACTTCGACCCGCTGCTGGCGGTGCTCAACGTGCCCGAGCGCGAGCTGCGCACCCTGCGCCCCGAGCTGACCGTGTTGATGCAGGTCGACGCATTGGCCGGCAAGAACTTCGAGGGCAAGGTCGCGCGCATCAGCCCGGTGGTCGAGGCGCAGACCGGCACCTTCCGCGTGACGTGCGAGTTTCGCGACCCCAGCGGGCAGCTCAAGTCGGGCATGTTCGGACGCCTGAGCGTGATTTTCGACCAGCGCAGCGATGTGCTGTCGATCCCGCGCGAGGCCGTGCTCGAAGATGATGAGCAGCCGGCAGTGTTCGTGATCCGGGAGGGCAAGGCGGTGCGTCAACAGATCGGCGTCGGTGCACGCAGCGGCGGCTTGGTCGAAGTGCTCAGCGGCGTGAAGGAGGGCGAGCAGGTCGTCACGGTCGGTGCAAGCACGCTGCGCGATGGCGCCAAAGTGCTGGTGCTGGAGCCCGCAGCATGAGCATCGCGGAGTTCTCAACCCGGCGCCGCGTGACGGTCGCGATGGTGACCCTGAGCTTCGTGCTGTTCGGCGCGATTGCGCTGGGCGAGCTCAAGGTCAGCCTGCTGCCCGACCTGAGCTTCCCGACCCTCACGGTGCGCACCGAATACACCGGTGCGGCACCGGCCGAGATCGAAACCCTGATCACCGAGCCGGTCGAAGAAGCAGTCGGCGTGGTCAAGAACCTGCGCAAGCTGCGCTCGGTATCGCGCACCGGCCAAAGCGATGTGGTGCTCGAATTCGCGTGGGGCGCCGACATGGATCGCGCCGGTCTCGAGGTACGCGACAAGCTCGAAGTGCTGTCCCTGCCGCTGGACGTCAAGCCGCCGGTGCTGCTGCGCTTCAATCCGTCCACCGAGCCGATCATGCGGGTGGTGATGACGGTGCCGGAGAACTTCGCCGGCACCGAGCAGACCGAACTGATGCGCCTGCGTCGCTATGCCGACGACGAGCTCAAGAAGCGCCTCGAGCCGGTCGACGGTGTCGCGGCCGTAAAGGTCTCCGGCGGACTCGAAGACGAAGTGCAGGTGCTGATCGACGAGAAGCGTCTCGCCCAGCTCAACCTGCCGATCGGCACCATCATCGAGCGTCTGCGGCAGGAGAACGTCAACATCTCGGGCGGCCGCCTGGAGGAGGGTTCGCAGCGCTATCTGGTGCGCACGGTCAATCAGTTCGCCGACCTCGATCAGATCCGCGAGATGCTGGTCGCAACCCAGAACGGCGTACCGATCAAACTGCGCGACGTCGCCGAGGTGCGTCAGTCGTACAAGGAACGCCAGGCGATCATCCGTCTCGCCGGTCGCGAGGCGGTGGAGCTGGCGATCTACAAGGAAGGCGATGCCAACACGGTGGCGGTCGCCACTGCGGTGCGCGAGGCGCTGGTGCGCCTGCAGGCGCGCAGCATCGCATCCGGACCGCAGGCCGCCGGCGACGCGCCCAAGCCAGCGCCTGCCAAACGCGGTGACTACACCATCGACGGCATCCCCATGCGCACGGTGGAGGACTCATCGATCTTCATCGAAAACGCGCTGGCAGAGGTGCGCAAGGAGGCGCTGATGGGCGGCATATTCGCAATCCTGCTGATCTTCTTCTTCCTGCGCGACAGCTGGAGCACGTTCGTGATCTCGCTCTCGCTGCCGGTGTCGATCATCACCACGTTCTTCTTCATGGATCAGCTTGGCCTGAGCCTGAACGTGATGTCGCTGTCGGGACTGGCGCTGGCCACCGGCATGGTGGTCGATGATTCGATCGTGGTGCTGGAAAGCATCGCCAAGGCGCGCGAGCGTGGCCTTGGCGCCATCGAAGCGGCGATCGTAGGCACCAAGGAAGTCAGCATGGCGGTAACCGCCTCGACCCTGACCACGATCGCCGTGTTCTTCCCGCTGGTGTTCGTGCAGGGCGTCGCCGGTCAGCTGTTCAAGGACCAGGCCCTCACCGTCTCGATCGCGATCGGTATCTCGCTGGTGGTATCGCTGACCCTGATTCCGATGCTGTCGGCGATCAAGGCGCGCGCACCGCTGGCGTTCCCGCAGGACCCGCCGCGCCCGAAATGGAATCCGACCTCGCGTGCGGGTCAGCGGGTGCGCTCGATCATCGACGCGATCGCGAGGGTCGCGTCCAGGGTCTTCTCGGTGATCTTGCGCGCGGTGCTGTTCGTGACGCGTGCGATTGGTCGCGCGATCGGGTCAGTGCTGCGCTGGATCGGTGGCTGGGTACTCAAGCCCTACGACTGGGCCGCGCATGCGTACCATCGCGTGCTGCCCCGCGCCCTGGAGCGGCCGACGCTGGTGCTCGCTCCGGCGCTGGCTGCATTCCTCGCCACCATGTTGCTGGTGCCTGGTCTTGGCACCGACCTGATCCCGCAACTGGCGCAGGATCGATTCGAAGCGACGGCACGGCTATCGCCGGGAGCGCAGCTGCGCGAGACCGATGCGGTGGTGCGTGCGATCCAGCTCGCCCACGATGGCGATGCCGACATCCAGGCGCTGTATGGCGTCAGCGGCAGCGGCACCCGACTGGACGCCAGTCCCACCGAGTCGGGCGACAACATCGCCCAGCTCACGGTGGTGTTGGGCGGCGGCTACAGCCGCGCTACCGAAGCGGCGGTGATCGAGCGCATGCGCAGCACCTTCGCCCAGTTTCCCGATGTGCAGGTCGATTTCGGGCGGCCGGAACTGTTCAGTTTCTCGACCCCGCTGGAAATCGAATTGACCAGTGGCGATCTGGCCAACCTGGAGCGCGCCGGTCGAGCGCTGACCAAACTGCTGTCCTCGCAGCCTGAGTTCGCCGACGTGAAATCGACCGTACAGCAGGGCTATCCGGAAGTGCAGATCCGCTTCGACCAGGAACGCGCAGCGGCGCTGGGCCTGACCTCGCGCGCGATCGCCGACCAGGTCGTGCGCCAGGTGCGCGGCGAAGTGGCGACCCGCTACAGCTTCCGCGACCGCAAGATCGACGTGCTGGTGCGCGCGCGCGAGCAGGATCGCGCCTCGGTGGCGGACATCCGCAAGATCATCGTCAATCCGCAGAGCGAGCGTCCGGTCACATTGGACGCAGTCGCCGAAGTGATCGAGACGGTAGGCCCCAGCGAGATCCATCGCGTCGATCAGACGCGGGTGGCGATCGTTTCGGCGAACCTGCGCGATGTCGACCTCGGCACCGCGGTGGCACGGGTGCAGACCTTGCTGCGTGAGCAGCCGCTGGGTGCCGAGGTTCGGGTCCGCTTCGGCGGCCAGAGCGAGGAGCTCGACGCATCCGCAACATCGCTGATCTTCGCACTGGCGCTGTCGATCTTCCTGGTCTATCTGGTGATGGCCTCGCAGTTCGAATCGCTGCTGCATCCGTTCGTGATCATGTTCACCATTCCGCTGGCGATGGTCGGCGCAGTACTGGCGCTGTGGCTGTCGGGCTCGCCGCTGTCGGTGGTGGTGTTCATAGGCCTGATCCTGCTGGTCGGCATCGTGGTCAAGAACGCGATCGTGCTGATCGACAAGGTCAACCAGCTGCGCGAGGCCGGGATGCCCAAACGACAGGCATTGTGCGCAGGCGCCGAGTCGCGCCTGCGGCCGATCATCATGACGACGCTGACCACCCTGTTCGGCTTCGCCCCGCTGGCGTTCTTCGGCGGTGAGGGCGCGGAGGTGCGCGCGCCGATGGCCTTGACCGTGATCGGCGGACTTGCCGTGTCGACGCTGTTGACACTGCTGGTGATTCCGGTGGTCTACGATCTGCTCGATCGCAGCAGTGATGCAAGTTTCCGCGCCCGCGCCAATCTGGCCGCGGACAGCGGCGGCGGCCAGGAGCCCGCATGAACATCGCCAAGCTCAGCCTGCAGCGGCCGGTGACGGCCGTCATGTTCTATGTCTCGCTGCTGGTCATCGGGCTGATCGCGGCGGTGCGCCTGCCGCTGGAACAGTTTCCGGAGGTGAACCTGCCGTTTGTGCTGGTCGAGCTGCCGTATCCGGGCTCGACCCCGGAGGAGGTCGAGCGCAGCGTGACGCGCCCGGCCGAGGAAGCGCTCGCGACCCTGCCGGGAATCGGTTCGATGAACTCGGTCAGTCGCGCCGACGGAGCAAGCGTATTCCTGCGCTTCACCGACTGGGGGCGCGACATCGAGCTGACTGCATCCGAGGCGCGCGATCGGCTCGACGCGATCCGCGCCGAACTACCGAGCGATTTCCAGCGCTACTTCGTGCTCAAGTTCTCGCCCAGCGACCAGCCGCTCATGCAGGTGCGCTTCGCGTCCAACCGCGACCTGCGCGGCGAATACTTCATGATCCAGCGGCTGTTCCAGCGGCGCATCGAGCGACTGCCGGGCGTGGCGCGCGTCGACATTACCGGTGCGCCGCCGCCGGAGATCGAGATCGCGATCGACCCCGCGCGGATCGGCGCGCACAACATCAGTCTCAACCAGCTGGCAGACAAGCTGCGCTCGGTGAACTTTTCCGTATCCGCGGGTTCCATCGACACCGGCAAGCAGCGTCTGCGCGTGCAGCCGGTCGGCGAGATCCGTGAACTCGACGAACTGCGCAACCTCGTTCTCGACGAGCGTGGACTGCGCTTGTCGGATATCGCCGATGTGCGGCAGAGGCGGCAGAAACAGGACGTGGCGCGCCGGCTCGAGGGTCGACCCGCGGTCGGTATCCAGATCTATCGCGAGCGCAACGCGAATCTGGTCGACGTCTCGAAGGTAGCCAATGCCGAGCTCGAAGCCCTGAAGGCCGAGCCCGAACTCAGCGGCGTGGAATTCCTGATCATCTCCGACCAGGCCGAAAGCGTCACCAGTTCGGTCAACGAACTGATCGAAGCCGGGGTCATCGGCTCGATCCTGTCGCTGCTGATGCTGTACTACTTCCTGCGCCACTGGCCGAGCACCCTGATGGTGAGCCTGGCGATCCCGATCTGCATCGTGATCACGCTCGGCATCATGTCGTTTGCCGGGATGACTCTGAACATCCTGACCATGATGGGCCTGCTGCTGGGCATCGGCATGCTGGTCGACAACGCGGTCGTCGTGGTCGAGAGCATCTACCAGTATCGCGAGAAGTATCCCAACGATCCATTGCGCTGCGCGCTGGAAGGCACCCGCAGCGTGCAGCTGGCGATCAGCGCCGGCACCCTCACCAGCATCATCGTGTTCATGCCGAATCTGTTCGGCGAGCGCAATGTGGTGAGCATCTATCTCGGTCAGGTGGCGATCACCATCACGATTTCGCTGCTGGCCTCGTGGCTGGTGGCGGTCAGTCTGATTCCGATGATCTCCGCGCGCCTGCGCACGCCACCGGCAATGGTCGCCTCGCACGGATTCGTGCCGGAACTCACGCGGCGCTATGGCCGCGCGCTGCGGTGGTCGTTGCAGCACCGGTTCCTGTCGCTGCTCGCGATTCTTGGCATCATCCTGGTCAGCCTGGTGCCGTTCAAGTTCGTCAAGTTCGAGATGTTCCCATCCAGTGCCAGTCGCGAGCTGGAGATGTATTTCGAGTGGAAGGGTGCCTACAGCCTCGAGCAGATGTCGGAAGAGGTCGGTCGCATCGAGCAGTTTCTCGACAGCAACCGCGACAAGTATCAGATCACGCAGATCTACTCGTACTACGGCGAACGCGGCTTCGGCGGCATCAATCTCGATCTGCTCGATAGCGGCCGCATGTGCAGCAGCCTGACCTCGCGAATCCAGCGCCTGGTCGGGCTCGCCGACGATTCCACCTGCATGCGCGATGCGCAGACCATCACCGAGGAGCTGCGCAAGGACATGCCCAAACTGGCCCGCGCCGAGATCGGGTTCCAGGGCAACAATGGTGGGCCGCCGGGTGGCGGTGGCGGCGACGGCGAAGAGGGCATCCAGGTCCTGCTCACCGGCGACTCCACGGATGTGCTCGAGCAGACCGCGCGCGAAATCCTGCCGCGTTTTGCCGGCAGGAAGGAGCTGCGCGATGTGCGACTGGATATCGGCGATGAGAACAGCGAGGTGCGGGTATCGGTCAACCGCGAGCGCGCCGCCGCGCTCGGCTTCAGCGCACGCGAGGTGGCCGACTACATCGGCATCGCGCTGCGCGGCTCGCCGCTGCGCGAATTCCGAACCAGCGACGGCGAGATTCCGGTCTGGGTGCGATTTGCCGGCGCCGAACAGATGGGTCTTGAAAACCTGTCGGGCCTGGACCTGCGTCGCGCCGATGGCACCTCGGTTCCGCTGCTGGCGCTGGTGGATGTCGATGTCGAGCGCAGTGCCTCGCAGATCTCGCGACAGAACCGGCGCACCTCGCTCACGCTCAAGGCCAATCTCGCCGACAAGGTCACCATGGACGATGCGCGCAAGGCCTTCGAAGAAGTCCTGCGCGAGGTGAATCTACCGACCGGTTACGGCTGGTCGTTCGGCAGCAGTTTCGAGGAAGACGATCGTGCCGGCCAGCGCATGGCGTTCAATACGCTGATCGCGCTGCTGATGGTGTTCATCGTGATGGCGGCGCTGTTCGAGTCGATGCTGTTCCCGGCGGCGATCATGAGCGGCGTGGTGTTTTCAGCGCTTGGCGTGTTCTGGCTGTTTGCACTGACCGGAACCTCGTTCGACATCATGGCCTCGATCGGCATCCTGGTGTTGATGGGCGTGGTGGTGAACAACGGCATCGTGATGATCGAACACATCAACAACCGGCGCCGCGAGGGCATGATGCGCACCGAGGCGCTGGTGGAGGGCGCCAAGGAACGCCTGCGTCCGATTCTGATGACCATGGGCACCACGATCCTCGGCATGCTGCCATTGTGTTTCGGCGGCGCCCAGCTCGGTGGCGGCGGACCGCCGTACTTTCCGATGGCGCGCGCCATCGTGGGCGGTCTGCTGTTCTCGACCGTTGTCAGCCTGGTGTTTCTGCCGACCATCTACGCGATGCTCGACGACCTGCGCATCGGTACTTCGAATTGGTTGCGCCGGGTGAGCGGCAGAGCAGCGCCCGAAGCTGGTGTGCTGACAGCGGCGGACTGATTGCTCCCGCGGCAGCTTCCCTACACCGCTTGGCTGAGCCGGCATGCCGGCGGCAGCAGCACCGATGACTTGCCCGAGTCGCTGCCATGGCAGCTCCCACAAGGACTAACCAGTCGCACTGCAATCCCGAGACCGCAGCACTGGCCTCAAGCCCACATCCTCCTTGTGGGAGCCGGCATGCCGGCGACAGCAGCACTGAAGCCTTGCCCCAGTCGCTGCCATGGCAGCTCCCACAAGAAGAAACCAATCGCATCGCAATCCCGAAGCTGCAGTACTTGCCGCGGCCCCGCATCCTCCTTGTGGGAGCCGGCATGCCGGCGAC
>JBBRFN010000092.1:0-11404 GCA_038224265.1 Lysobacterales bacterium | reverse complement strand
ATCGCCCGATGTTCCTCGGCCGCGCGCTCTATACGCTGACCATGTACCTGCTCACGCCGGTGATCCTGTATCGCCTGGCGCTGCGCGGCATGCGCTATCCGGAGTATTTCGGACGCTGGCGCGAGCGTTTCGGCTTCTTTCCCTCGCCGGGCTTCCGCAATGCCATCTGGGTGCATGCGGTATCGGTCGGCGAGGTCAACGCGGCGGTGCCGTTGATCGCGGCGCTGATGCGCCGCTACGAGGGCCGCTCGTTCGTGATTACCACGGTCACGCCGACGGGCTCCGCGCGCGTGCGCAAGCTGCTCGGCGACCGCGTGTTCCATGTCTACCTGCCCTATGACCTCACCGCCGCGGTCAAGCGTTTCCTCGATCGGGTCGATCCGGTCATGGCGGTGGTGATGGAAACCGAAATCTGGCCGAATCTGTTCCTGACCTGCGCCGAACGCGGCATCCCGGTGATCGTGGCCAACGCGCGCCTGTCGGAGCGCTCGCTCAACGGCTACGGGCCGGTGCGACCGTTGGCGCGCGCGGCGATCCGCAGCGCGCGCGCGGTCGCCGCGCAATCGCAGCAGGACGCGGATCGGCTGCTGCGGCTGGGCGCAGACCCCGCGCGGCTGTCGATCGCAGGCAACGTGAAGTTCGACATGCCGGTGCCGAAGGGACTCGACCAGGCGGCCGCGATGTTGCGCGACTACTGGGGTCGCAATCGCCCGGTCTGGATCGCGGCAAGCACCCACGAGGGCGAGGAGACCGCCATCGTCGAGGCGCACATGCGCGTGCTCAAGCGCTATCCGGATGCGCTGCTGCTGCTCGCGCCGCGCCACCCCGAGCGCTTTCGCCCGGTCGTGCAGCTGTGCCGCCAGTACGGTTTCCGCACCCTGGTGCGCAGCGACGATACGGTCGCGCTGCTCGATACGCAGTGCTTCGTGATCGACACCCTGGGTGAGTTGCTGACCTTTTACGCCGGTTGCGACGTGGCCTTCGTGGCCGGCAGCTTCGATCCGATCGGTGGCCACAACGTGCTGGAACCGGCAGCCCTGCAACGGCCGGTGCTGGTCGGACCACACACATTCAACTTCGAAGAGATCACCGAGAGCATGCTCGCCTCGGGCGCCGCATTGCGGGTGGCCAACCCGGCGGCCCTTGGCGATACGGTGGTGCGCCTGTTCGGCGATGCTGCTGCGCGCGAGCGCATGGGGCGCTCTGGGCTTGAAGTGGTGCAGCGCGAGCGCGGCGCGGTCGACCGCGTGATCGCGATTATCGACGATGTGGTGGGCGACCTGTCGGAGTCGCCCGCCTATCCCTGATCGCGCGGCTGCCGGTGCAGATCAGCCGTTGCCGTCCTCCGGCAGCGGGGTGGTCTGCGCGGGCGGCACGATGTCGGTCAGCAGCGCATTCACCGCCTCGATATCGGCGATGTCGATCACGCCGGAGGACTGCTTCAGACGTAGCCCGGCAACGATGAAGTTGTGCCGTGAACGCGCATATTCGCGCTGCGCGGCGAACAGCTGCTGCTGGCTCAACAATACGTCGACGATGGTGCGGGTGCCGACCTCGAAGCCGGCTTGGGTGGCCTCCAGCGCGGACTGCGCCGATATCAATGCCTGTTTGCGCGCCTCGATCTCGCTCATGCCGGCGATCACCGCACGATAGGCGTTGCGGGTGGCGCGCACCACGGCACGGCGCTCCTGCTCCAGCTGATCGGCTGCCGCGTCGCGGAAGTGCACGCTCTGACGCACCCGCGATTGCGTGGCGAAGCCCTCGAAGATCGGCACGTTGAGCAGCACGCCGATGCTGGTGTCCAGGCCGCCCTGGCGGGCGCTGTTGGGCACTCCGTTCTGCAGCGCCACGCCCCAGCCATCGCTGTTGCGGCGGCTGATATCGAAGCTCAGGGTCGGAAAGTGGCCGGCAAACGCAGTCGCGATGTCCGACTCTGCCGCATCCACGCTGTAGCGGCGCGCCGCCAGCGCGGGGTTTTGCTCCAGCGCGACCTGGACCCACTGTTCGGGATCGCTGGGCTCGGGCATGTTGAGCGGGATGTCGGTTTCGACCGCCTTGAGCGTGCCGACCGGCTGCCCGGTGAGTTCCGACAAGGCCTCGTAGGCGTCATCGAGCTGGTTCTGGGCCAGGATCACCGCAGCGCGTGCGCTGTCGTAGCGGGCGCGGGCCTCGTGCACGTCGGTGATCGCGGTCAGGCCCACCTCGAATCGCTGGTCTGCCTGTTCCAGCTGGCGACCAACGGCGGTTTCTTCAGCGCGTGCCGCGTCGAGATTGGTGGTTGCCGTCAGCGCATCGAAGTAGGCGGTGGCCACGCGGATGAACAGCGTGTCCAGTGCGGTGTCGTAGTTGGCCTCGCCGCGCGAACGTACCGCGCGTGCAGCGCCCAGTCGTGTGTAGTTGCGATGGTCGTAGATGGTCTGCCGCAGGGTGATGGCGTAGGCGCGCGAGTTGGAGTCCGATTCCGACACCGTCGAGCCGAATCCCAAGGTGCCGTCGGGGCGGGTGAACGGCCGCGGCGCACCGAAGCTGGAGGTGCCGTTGTCGTCGCCGAAGGTGGCGGTGCCCGAGATCTGCGGCAACAGCGCGGCGCGCGATTGCACCACGCCTTCGGCATCCGAATAGCGCAGTGCGTCCGCAGCCTGCAGTTGCGGATCGCTCTGCCGGGCCTGGGTGTAGACCTCCATCAGGTCGGCCGCAGCGGTCTGGCCGGAAAGCACAAGGCCGACGGCCAGCGCCAGTGTGGTGAAGTTGCTGCGAACGATGGAGCGCATGGCGAAAATCCTTGTGGGATGCGGAACGCCGCGATTCACAGCGCGAAGCGCTGCGGCGGCGCGGCGTGGTTGAGATAGGGCAAATCGGTTTCGAACAGGCTGTCGGTAACGAACTGGTCTTCGCCGATGCGCGTGACCAGCACCGCTTCCATCGCCGGCGAGCGACCGCGCACGATGAACATCCGCCCGCCGGGTGCCAGCCAGCCGAGGAACGCTTGCGGAATCTGCGCGACCGCGCCATTGACGCTGATCGCATCGAAGCTGCGTCCCGGCTGCCAGCCGCGCATGGCGTCGCCGACGTCGAAACGTACGTTGCCAAGGCCCGCTTCGGCCATCCGTGCGCGCGCGCGGTCGATGAAGTCGGCATGCTGGTCGACGCTGAGCACCTCGCGACCGAGGTGCGCGAAGCAGGCGGTCAGGTAGGCGCTGCCGGTGCCGATTTCCAGCACCGAATCCTCGGCCTTGACCTCCAGCGCCTGCAGGATGCGGCCTTGCACCACCGGCTTGCTCATCGACTCGCCGTGATCGAGCGGGATGTCGACGTCGGCGAAAGCCATCTTGCGATAGCGCGGCGGAACGAAATCCTCGCGTCGGACCTTTGCCATCACGCCGAGCACGCGCTGGTCGAGCACCTCCCACGGGCGCACCTGTTGTTCGATCATGTTGAAGCGGGCGCGTTCGAAATCGAGTGGCATGGGACGGGGCCAGGGGGCGGCTGGGCCCGCTAGGCTAAGGCCTGCGGGGGTTTGGGGCAAACCGCAAGGTCGCCGATTGTGCTTGCGTTGACGCAGTGCCGGAAGTCATCGCGGCACGCAAATCCTGGTCATTGTGCGGCCTCGATCTCGTCGCCGGGCCAGGCGTCGATGCTGCGTGACGGTGGCACCGGGTGCTTTGGCGGCTGGATCCGGAACCAGGCCGCGTACAGCGCCGGCAGGAACAGCACGGTCAGCGCGGTGGCCGATACCAGACCACCCATGATCGCCACTGCCATCGGCCCGAAGAACGCGCTGCGCGACAGCGGGATCATCGCCAGCACCGCCGCCAGTGCGGTCAGCACGATCGGCCGGAAGCGGCGCACCGTGGCGTCGACCACCGCCTGCCACGGGTGGTGCCCGGCGGCGATGTCCTGTTCGATCTGGTCGACCAGGATCACCGAGTTGCGCATGATCATGCCCGACAGGGCGATGGTGCCCAGCATCGCCACGAAACCGAAGGGCTGGCCGAATACCAGCAGGAACACCGTGACCCCGATCATGCCCAGCGGTGCGGTCAGCCATACCATCAGCACCCGCGAGGCGCTGCGCAGCTGGAACATCAGCAGGGTGGTCACGGCAAGCACGAACAGCGGCACCCCCGCCACCACCGAATGCTGCGCGCGCGCGGAGTCCTCTACCGTACCGCCGGTCTCCAGCCGGTAGCCCGGCGGCAGCGCGGCGCGAATCGGCGCCAGACGCGGCAGCAACTGCGCGGTGACCGTCGGCGGCTGCAGATGGCCATAGATGTCGGCGCGCACGGTGATGGTCGGCAGTCGATTGCGGCGCCAGATCACGCCTTCCTCGAAGCCGTACTTGACGTTGGCGATCTGCGCGAGCGGCACGCTGCGACCGGAGGCGGTCGGCACCGACAGGCTCTCCAGCAGGCTCAGCTGCGCGCGCTCCTCGGCCGGTCCGCGCAACACCATCTGGATCAGCTCGTCGCCATCGCGAAACAGGCTGACCCGGTTGCCGGTCAGCGAGCCTTGCACGAAGTTGGCCAGATCCTGCGAGGACACACCAAGCACCCGCGCGCGGTCCTGGTCGATCTCCAGCCGCATGATCTTCGACGGTTCGTCCCAGTCCAGATGCACGTTCGACAGGTTCGGATCAGCGTGCAGCACCTTGGCGACCTCGCGTGCGAACGTGCGCACCGTGGCGATGTCTTCGCCCGATACCCGGAACTGCAGCGGGAAGCCGACCGGCGGGCCGTTTTCCAGCCGTGTCACGCGCGCGCGCACGTCGCTGAAGTCGTTCTCGAACAGCGCTATCAGGTGCGTGCGCACGCGTTCGCGCGCGTCGACATCGGTGGTCGCCAGCACGAACTGCGCAAAGCTCGCCTGCGGCAGCTGCTGGTCCAGCGGCAGGTAGAAGCGTGGCGAGCCGGTACCGACGTAGGCTACGTAGTTGCGGATGTCGGCACGCACCTTCGGGTCGGCCTCGAGTGCCGCCTCGAAGCGTTTGGCGACCGCATCGGTGGCGACCAGCGAGGCGCCTTCGCCGAGCTTCAAGTCCACCATCAGCTCAAGCCGGGTGCTGCTGGGGAAAAACTGCTGCTGCACGAGTCCAAAGCCCAGCAGCGACAGCGCGAACAGCGCGGCGGTCGCGCTGATCACCAGTCCGCGACGATCCAGGCACCAGCCGACCAGCCCGCGAAAGCGGCGATAGAACGGGGTTGCATACGGGTCTTGGTGGCCGCCATCGTCATCCGCGCGCGCGCCGTGGCCATCGGGCAGGATGCGGTAGCCGAGCCACGGAATGAAAATCACCGCCGCCACCCACGAGATCAGCAAGGCCAGCGTCACCACCTCGAAGATCGCCCGCGTGTACTCGCCAACACCCGACTGCGCGGTGGCGATCGGCAAGAATCCGGCCGCCGTGACCAAAGTGCCGGTCAGCATCGGGAACGCCGTGCTGTTCCAGGCGAATGCCGCGGCCTTGATGCGGTCGTAGCCCTGCTCGAGCTTCACGGCCATCATCTCCACCGCGATGATCGCATCGTCGACCAGCAGGCCGAGCGAGAGGATCAGTGCGCCCAGCGAGATCTTGTGCAGGCCGATATTGAAGTAGTGCATGCCGGCGAAGGTCATCGCCAGCACCAGCGGAATCGACAGCGCGACCACCATGCCGGTGCGCAAGCCCAGGCTCAGGAAAGTCACCGCCATCACGATCAACACCGCCTCGACCAGCGCGCGCACGAACTCGGCGACCGAGTCGCGCACCGCGCGCGGCTGGTTGGCCACCTGCGACAGCTCCATGCCGACCGGCAGCGTCTCGCGCAGCCTTGCGGTGGCGGCTTCCAGCGCGTCGCCGAGCCGGATGATGTCGCCGCCGGCGTTCATCGACACGCCGATGCCGATCACATCCTCGCCCATGAAGCGCATGCGCGGTGTCGGTGGATCGGAAAATCCGCGGCTGATCTTCGCTACGTCGCCGAGCTTGAACAATCGATCGCCGGCGCGGATGGCCAGATTGGCGATCGACTCGACCGAGTCGAAGGCGCCGGATGCGCGCACGTAGACGCGGTCGCTCGCGGTCTCGAAGAAGCCTGCCGGCACCACCGCGTTCTGCGCCTCCAGCGCCTGCACCACGGCATCGAAAGACACCCCGAGGGTGGCGATCTTGGCGTTCGACAGCTCGATCCAGATCCGCTCGTCCTGCAGCCCGATCAATTCGACCTTGGCCACATCCGGCACCCGCAGCAGTTCCAGCTGCAGTCGCTGCGCATAGTCCTTGAGCTGCGCATAGTCGAAGCCCTGGCCCGCCAGCGCGTAGATGTTGCCGTAGGTATCGCCGAACTCGTCGTTGAAGAACGGCCCCTGCACGCCCGGCGGCAGCGTGTGGCGGATATCGCCGACCTTCTTGCGGATCTGGTACCACAGCTTCGGATTCTCGGTGGTCGGCAAGCTGTCCCTGGCCACGAACAGCACCACCGATTCGCCCGGCCGCGCGTAGCTGCGGATGTATTCGTAAGCGCCGGTTTCCTGCAGCTTGGTCTCGATCCGCTCGTTGATCTGCAGCGACACCTGTTCGGCGGTCGCGCCCGGCCAATAGGTCTGGATCACCATCACCTTGAAGGTGAACGGCGGGTCCTCCGACTGGCCAAGCTGGAAATACGACCAGCTGCCGATGATGCCGAGCACGATGGCGAAGTACGCCACCAGCGTGCGATTGCGCAGCGACCACTCGGAAAGATTGATGCCCATCATGCGCGCTGCCCCGCGTGCGGTGCAGACCGCGCCGTACGCGCGTTGAACGGCTCCGGCGCACTGCGGATGCGCGCTTCCAGCCGCAGCGCCCATTCGCGATAGGCCGGCATGCCCGGATGGAAGCCGTCCTCGGCCATGGCCGACGCATCGAGATCGGCATGGAACGCAAGCGGCACGTGCACCACGTCGCCGCGACGCGCGGCCAGAGTCGCCAACGCTGCATCCAGCTGCTGCGCACGCGAGCCCAGAAAACGTCGCAGCGGCTGCGGCAGCGCGGGGAACCGATGCACCGGCGGCATGCCACACGCCAGCAGCAGGCTCGCCCCATGCTGCCCGCGCAGGGTGTCGAACAGTTGCGACTGCATCTGCGCGAAACGCGGCGCGCCCACACCGGAGGTCAGGTCATTGACCCCGAGCGAGGTCACCACCACGTCGTATTGCGTCGTACCCAGTTGCGGCAGCGCGCGCAGGGTGCTTTCGGTGGTGGCTCCGGTTTTCGCCAACAGGCGCCACTGCACCTCGTGATCGATCGCCAGCGCCGCGACCAGTTGCCCGGTCAGCGCCCAGCGCTGGTTCGACACCCCGACGCCGGCAGCAGCAGAGTCGCCGAGCACCAGCAGGTGCAGACGCGGACCTGTGCCTTCGCGGCCCTCACGCGGACCGGTGGGCTCCGGCAGGCGCAGGGCGCGGCGGCGCGCTGCGAGTCCCTGCAGCGCGAGCAGCGGCAACACGGGAATCCAGAGCGGCGACATCGGATCGGGCTTGCGCGCAGGCGAAGTGGTCGCGACTCAGAGCACGACAGGGCGGTTGCTGCGGTCGATCGGCCGCACCAGCTGGCCTTCGCTGAGCTTGTGCACACCGGCGGTCACGATCCAGTCGTCGGCGCTGACGCCGGCGAGCAGCGCCACGCCCTCTTCGCGGTAACTGCCCACCTGCACCGGAACCAGGTGCACCTGCTTGGACTTCCGGTCCAGACGCCAAACTGCCGGTGCGCCAGCCTGCTCATGCAATGCCGACAGCGGCAGTATCAGCGCCGGTGGCGCATCGCCGGCATCCAGGAATACACGCGCGGTCATGCCCAGCTGCACCGGGGCATCGCTGCCGGTCAATGCGACACGCACGTCGTAGGTGCGGGTGCGCGGATCGGCCTCGGGCGACAGCTCGCGCACAGTGCCGGGAAAGCGTGCGTTGTCTTTTGCCCACACCTCGATGACGACCGGCATGTCGAGCGCGAACAGCGCAATGCGATTTTCAGGAACCGATATCAGCACCTCGCGATCGCCATCGCGGGCAAGGCCCAGCACCGGGGTGCCGGCGGCGACCACTTGTCCTGCCTCGATCAGGGTCGCGGTGACCACACCATCGGCATCCGCGCGCAGCACGGTGTAGCCGCTCTGGTTCTGCGCTACCGAAAGCTGCGAGCGCGCCTGCGCCAGCTTCGCCTCGGCCGCCTTCTGGGTGTTCAGGCGCGCCTCGAACAGTGCCTGGCTGATGTACTTTTTCGCGAGCAGTTCGCGGTGCCGCTCCAACTCGGCCTTGGCCAGGCTCAGGTCGGCGGTGGCGGCGGCGACCGCTGCACGCGCTGCGTCCACCTGCAACTGCAGGTCCTGCGCCTCGAGCGTTGCGAGCACGTCGCCGCGCTTGACCACCGCGCCGGCGTCGACGTTGCGGGTCAGCACTTTGCCGGCGATGCGAAATCCCAGCGTGCCCTCGTGCCGCGCGCGCACCTCGCCAGCATAGGTTTCGGTCGCACCGGGCCCGGCCACCACGGGCTGTTCGACCACGGCGGGTCGCGCGTTGATCTCGACCTTGGCCTCGCTTGCGCAACCGGCAGTGGCGAGAATGAACAGGACGACTGCGATGCGGGCGGCGATGCGCTGCATGAATGACTCCCTGGGTCGCGCGACCCCGATTAATGAACGCACCGGTATACTAATCTAACAAAACTGTACCGTCCAGTATTACTATTGACCCATGAACGATCTCGTGAAGCTGGCAAGTCCTGGGCCCGGCCGCCCCAAAGATCTGGAAAAGCGCGCTGCCATCCTGGCCTCCGCTGCGCGCCTGTTCGTGACCCGCGGCTACGACGCAGCCAGCATGGATGCGGTCGCCGCAGAGGCGGGAGTATCCAAGCTGACGGTCTATAACCACTTCACGGACAAGGAGAATCTGTTCCGTGAGGCGGTGGTCTTCGTCGCCGAGCAGTACCTGCCGAACAGCGTGTTTGCCGCCTCCCGCGAGGGCGGCATCCGCGAACAGCTGCTGTTCATCGCGACCGCATTCAGCGCGCTCATGCACAGCCCCGAGTCCGAGGCCGTGCACCGCATGATGGCTGCCGATGCCAGGCTGTCGGGCCAGCTCGGGCCGATGTTCTACGAGGCAGGACCCAAGCGACTGCTCGACGGTTTCAGTGCGTTCCTGCGCGGCGCGGTGGCTGCCGGCCAGCTGCAGATCCCCGAAATCCCGCGCGCGGCAGAGCACTTTTTCGTGATGCTCAAGGGTGAGGCGATGAATCGTTTGCTGTGGGGCTGCCAAGGGTATTGCAGCCACGCCGACAACAGCGAGCACATGGTCAGCGTCATCGACCTGTTCCTGCGCGCCTATCTGCCGCGCTGACCGGTACTTTCTGCCTATGCCGGCTTGACGCCCGACCCGCTAGGGTAGGCGATTGACCCGGGAGCTCCGCATGAACCGAATCGCCCTTGCCGTGGCGCTCGCCACGGCGTCCGCAGTTGTCCTTGCACAGACCGCCAAGCCCGAAATGACCGCCACCGACAGCGCCAGCGATCCTTACCTGTGGCTGGAAGATGTCTCCGGCGACAAGGCGCTCGACTGGGTCAAGGCGCGCAATGCGGTGAGCACCAAGGAGCTTGCGCAGAGCGCCGAGTTCAAGGCGCTCAACCAGCGCATCCTGGCGATCCTCGACTCCAACGAGCGCATCCCCACCGTCGGCAAGATCGGCGAGTACTACTACAACTTCTGGCGCGACGCGAAGAACCCGCGCGGCCTGTGGCGGCGCACCAGCCTTGCGGAATACCGCAAGGATGCGCCCGATTGGGACGTGGTGCTCGACCTCGACGCGCTGGGCAAGGCGGAGGATGAAAACTGGGTCTGGGCCGGCGCCAACTGCCTCAAGCCCGAGTACACGCGCTGCCTGATCTCGCTCTCGCGCGGTGGTGCGGATGCCAATGTGGTCCGCGAGTTCGACACCGCCAAGCGCGCCTTCATCGCCGACGGTTTCATGCTGCCGGAAGCCAAGGGCGGCGCCGCGTGGCGCGATCAGGATTATCTGTACGTGGGCACCGACTTCGGCCCCGGCAGCATGACCGCGTCGGGCTACCCGCGAGTTTCCAAGTTGTGGAAGCGCGGCACGCCGCTGGCCGATGCGACCGTGGTCTACGAGGGCAAGCCCGAAGACATCTGGATCAGCGCCGCGCACGACGACACCGAAGGCTTCGAACGCGATGTCCTCTATCGCGGTCTGACCTTTTTCACCAACGAGCTGTATCTGCTGCGCGATGGCGAGCGGATCAAGATCGACAAGCCCGACAGCGCCAACGCCAGCCTGCACCGCGAATGGCTGCTGGTCGAGCTGCGCGACGACTGGACCATTGGCGGCAAGACCTATCCCGCGGGCGCGCTGATCGTGACCCGGTTCGAAGATTTCCTCGACGGCGGGCGCGACTTCGACGTGCTGTTCGAGCCGACCGCGCGCAAGTCGCTGGCCGGTTTTTCGCCGACCCGCAACCACATCCTGCTCAACGAGCTCGACAACGTGCGCAATCGCGTCTACGTGCTGACCCACGGCAAGGATGGCTGGTCGCGCCAAGCACTGCCCGGCATGCCGAAGTTCGGCACCGTCAGCGCCAGTGCGATCGATGCCGACAAGTCCGACGAGTTCTTCATGACCGTGACCGATTATCTGACGCCGACCAGCCTGTATTTCGGCGCGATCGGCAAGGACGGGCCGGAGAAGCTCAAGAGCCTGCCCGCGTTCTTCAAGACCGAGGGCTTGAACGTCGCGCAACGCGAGGCGACGTCGAAGGACGGCACCGTAGTGCCTTACTTCATCGTCAGCCGCAATGATCTCGAGCTCGACGGCAGCAACCCGACCTTGCTGTACGGCTACGGCGGCTTCGAAGTCTCGGAGCTTCCCCGCTACAGCGCCGGCGTGGGCGTGGCCTGGCTGGAGAAGGGCGGCACCTACTTGGTCGCCAACATCCGCGGCGGCGGCGAGTTCGGTCCGAAATGGCACCAGGCTGCGCTCAAGGCCAACCGCAACAAGGCCTACGAAGATTTCGCCGCCGTCGCGCAAGACCTGATCGCGCGCAAGGTCACCAGTCCGAAACATCTGGGCATCCAGGGCGGCAGCAACGGTGGCCTGCTGATGGGCAACATGCTCACGACCTATCCGGAACTGTTCGGCGCGATCGTGGTGCAGGTGCCGCTGCTGGACATGCTGCGCTACCACAAGCTGCTCGCAGGCGCCTCATGGGTCGGCGAGTACGGCAATCCGGACGACCCCGAGGAGGCGAAGTTCCTGCGCCGCTATTCCGCGTACCACAACATGTCCAAGGACAAGGACTATCCGCGCACCCTGTTCACCACCTCGACCCGCGACGACCGCGTGCATCCCGGGCACGCGCGCAAGATGATGGCGCTGATGATGGAG
>JBBRFN010000091.1:0-11521 GCA_038224265.1 Lysobacterales bacterium | reverse complement strand
ATGCGTCTGGCGCTGCAGGATTTGCGAGAACTCTTCTTGAAAGGTGTCGTAGCGCGAGTTCAGGCGGTCGACCTTGGTCGAGTAGCGGTTGTAGGCGATCACCGCGGGGATCGCCGCGAACAGGCCCATCGCGGTGGCGATGAGGGCCTCGGAGATGCCGGGCGCGACCATCGCGATGGTCGCCTCTTTCACGCTGGCCAGTCCGTGGAAGGCGATCATGATGCCCCACACGGTGCCGAACAGGCCCACATAGGGGCTGGTCGAGCCGACCGTGGCGAGAAATTCGAGACTCTGTTCGAGCCGATCGACCTCGCGCGCCACGGTGACCCGCATCGCGCGTTGCGCGCCTTCGAGCATGATCCGCGAGTCCATCTGGCGCCGGTTGCGCAGCCGCGCGAACTCGCGAAAGCCCGCTTCGAATACGCTCTCCAGGCCGGTCAGCTGGCCACCGCGCGCGCCCATGTCCTTGAACAGGGTGGCCAGGTCCGCGCCGGACCAGAAGCGCTCCTCGAACTCGTTGGCCTCGCGCTGCGCGCGATCGATCATCGCCTTCTTGCGCAGGATGATCATCCACGACGCGACCGAGGCCAGCAGCAGCGCGAGCATGACCAGCTTCACCGGCAAGCTGGCTTCCAGCACCAGCTTCAGATAGTCCAATTCCTGGTTCATCGATGCAGCTCCGCTAGCAGATTCTTGGGTATGGGTTGTGGCCGGAAAGTCCCGGCCGCAAGACAGGCTGCGCGCACCCGCGCGCGCACGATGGGCTGATTGTCCGCAATCCGGACTACATCCTGGCTGAACCGCATGCTGGCACCGCCCAGCTCGTCGAGCCGGCAGGACACCCGCAGTTCATCGTCCAGACGCGCCGGGTGCAGGAATTCAAGCCCGATTTCGGTCACCGCGAACAGCACTCCGGCGCTGGCCACCAGCTGCGACTGCGCAACCCCGCGGCTGCGCAGCCACTCGCTGCGCGCGCGTTCGAGGAAACGCAGATACCCGGCATGGTAAACCACGCCGCCCGCGTCGGTATCCTCGTAGTACACGCGCAGCGTCCAGTCGAACGGCGCGCCGATGGGCTCAGCCACTGCTGCCGGTCCCCGCATCGAACAGATCGGCTACCGGCGCATCGGCGCGCCGCGGTGGCGCCAGCCCGAAATGGCGATAGGCCTTGGCGGTGGCCATCCTGCCGCGCGCGGTGCGGGTGAGGAAGCCCTGCTGGATCAGGAACGGTTCGAGCACGTCTTCGATGGTGCCGCGCTCTTCCGAGAGTGCCGCGGCCAGCGACTCCACACCCACCGGACCGCCATCGAAGCTCTCGATGATGGTGCTGAGCATGCGCCGGTCGAGGCTGTCGAAACCCTCCGCATCGACCTTGAGCATCTTCATCGCCGCATCGGCCAGATCGCGGGTGATGCTGCCATCGCCGCGCACCTGGGCGAAGTCGCGCACCCGGCGCAACAGACGGTTGGCGATGCGCGGGGTGCCGCGCGCGCGGCGCGCGATCTCGTCCGCACCGTTGCCGTCGCACGCGATGTCGAGGATCTTCGCCGAGCGGCGCACGATCGCGCCGAGCTCCTCGCGGCTGTAGAACTCCAGCCGCTGCACGATGCCGAAGCGGTCGCGCAACGGGCTGGTCAGAAGGCCCGCGCGAGTGGTGGCGCCGATCAGGGTGAACGGCGGCAGGTCGAGCTTGATCGAGCGCGCGGCCGGACCCTCGCCGATCATGATGTCGATCTGGTAGTCCTCCATCGCCGGGTAAAGCACCTCTTCGACCACCGGCGAGAGGCGATGGATCTCATCGACGAACAACACATCCCGCGGCTGCAGGTTGGTCAGCAGCGCGGCCAGATCGCCGGCGCGTTCGATCACCGGGCCCGAGGTGGTGCGCAGGCTCACCCCGAGTTCGGCCGCGATCACGTGCGAGAGCGTGGTCTTGCCCAGCCCCGGCGGGCCGAAGATCAGCACATGGTCGAGCGCCTCGCCGCGCTTGCGCGCGGCCTCGATGTAGATGCTCATCTGTTCGCGCACGGCCTGCTGACCCAGATATTCGGCCAGTCGGCGCGGGCGGATGCTGGCGTCGAGGGCGTCCTCCTCGCGGGAGGCGTCGGGCGCGATGATGCGGGGTTCTTCCATGGCGGCAAGGATAGCGGGGCGCGACAATGCGGTGTGCGGGACTTGCGCGAAGGCCGCCTAGATCTCGACCTGCGTCCCGAGCTCCACCAGCTGATTGCTCGGAATCTTGAAGAACGTGGTCGCGGTGACCGCATTGCGCAGCATGAAGGCGAACAGCTTGTCGCGCCACAGCGGCATGCCCTTGTGGGCGGCCGCGACCACGGTTTCGCGGCTGGCGAAGTAGGTGAACGCGCCGCGGTCGAGCAGCAGCCCTTTCTCCTGAACTGCGGGAAGCACGCGCGGCACATTGGGTTCTTCCATGAAGCCAAAGCGCACGCCCACGCGGTAGAACTCCGCGCCCAGCGCGGTCACCACCACGCGTTCATCGGCATCCGCGCGTGGCGCGGGAAGGGTGTCGACGGTGAGCAGGATGTTGCGTGCGTGCAGCACCTTGTTGTGCCTTACGTTCAGCAGCAGGGCCTCGGGCACCACGTCGTTGCTCGCGGTCATGAAGATGGCCGTACCCGGCACGCGGATCGGCGGGTCTTTCTCGATGCTGCGGATGAAAGCCGCGATCGGCAGCTTGTCGCGCCGCGTGCTGTCGCGGATCAGGTCGCGTCCGCGCCGCCAGGTACGCATCACGATGAATACCAGCAGTCCGAGTGCGATCGGGAACCACGCGCCGTCGGCGAACTTGCTCAGGTTCGCGGAAAGGAACGCCAGGTCGATGGCCAGGAACACAGCGGCCGCCGGCCACAGCAGCAGCGGACTCAACTGCCAGCGTGCGCGCGCCACCACGATCAGCAGCAAGGTGTCGATGAGCATGGTGCCGGTCACCGAGACACCATAGGCCACAGCGAGGTTTTCGGAGCGCTGGAAGGCCAGCACCAGCGCGACCACGATCACGAACAGCGCGCGATTGACCCACGGCACGAAGACCTGGCCCATCGCCTCGGCCGAGGTGTGCAGCACTTCCAGGCGTGGCAGATAGCCCAGCTGCATGGCCTGGCGCGCGACCGAAAAGGCGCCCGAGATCACCGCCTGCGAGGCGATCACCGCGGCCATGGTGGCGAGCACTATCAGCGGCAACAGCGCCCACGATGGTGCCATCAGATAGAACGGATTCTGCACGGCAGCAGGGTTGTCCAGCAGCAGTGCACCCTGTCCGAAGTAGTTGAGCACCAGCGCGGGCATCACGAATCCGGTCCATCCGATGCGGATCGGAATGCGACCGAAGTGGCCCATGTCGGCGTACAGCGCCTCGCCGCCGGTGACCGCGAGCACCACCGCGCCGAGGATGAAGAACGCGACCATGCCGTTGTGCTGCGCGAACTGCACGATATGCACCGGATTGAGCGCGTGCAGTACGCGCGGCGACTCGAGCACGTTGGCCGCGCCGAGGATCGCCAGTACCGCGAACCACAGCAGCATCACCGGCCCGAACAGGCTGCCCATGCGCGCAGTGCCGCCACGCTGCAGGGAGAACAGCACGGCGAGGACCGCAATCGTGACCGGCACCACGTAGGCGTGCACTGCGGGTGCGGCGACCTCGATGCCCTCGATCGCCGAAAGCACCGTCATCGCCGGCGTGATCACGCCATCGCCGAAGAACAGGGCGGCGCCGAAGATGCCCAGCAAACCGACCGTGTAGCCGGCCTGGGAGGCGATCGGCAGACAGCGCTGGGCCAGTGCCATCAGGGCCATGATTCCGCCCTCGCCGCGATTGTCCGCGCGCATGATGATGCTCACGTATTTGATCGTGACCACCAGCATCAGCGACCAGAACACCAGCGAGAGCACGCCCAGCACATTGGCGTCGGTGGCATCCAGCCCGTACTCCGGGCCGAAGGCGAGTTTCATGGTGTACAGCGGGCTGGTGCCGATGTCGCCGAAGACCACCCCGATCGCGCCGATCACCAGCGCCTTGGTCGGGGTCTTGCTGCCCGGGTCGCTCACCGCCGCGACCACGGGCCGCGCGACGTGGCGAGGCTCATCGCAACGCCGCCTTCAGCGCCTTGCGGATGATCGCCTCGGCGCTGTCGCCGGGCTCGGCCACCTTGGCCACCAGGCGGGTGACCTCCTGCGGCTTGTAGCCCAGCGCCTGCAGCGCACCGGTCGCCTCGCTGACCGGATCGTGCGCGATCGGCGCGCCGCCGATGCCGCCGCCGGGCACGCCGCTGGCCAGACCATCGACCCGATCGCGCAGCTCCACCACGATGCGTTCGGCGGTTTTCTTGCCGATCCCGGGGATCCGCGTGAGCGCCGCCACATCGCCGACCGTGACCAGCCGCGCGAACTCGTCGACGCCGGCGCCAGACAGGATCGCGAGCGCGGTCTTCGCACCGATGCCGCTGACCTTGAGCACGGTGCGAAACAGCGCGCGCTCGGCCTCGCGGAAGAATCCATACAGCGCGACCGTGTCCTCACGCACCGCGTAGTGCACGAACAGGCTGCACTCGCGGCCGGTCTCGGGCAGTTCGTAGAAGGTCGACATCGGCGCTTCGAGCTCGTAGCCGACGCCGTTGACGTCGATCACCAGCCACGGCGGCGACTTGGCTGCCACGATGCCGCGCAAGCGTCCGATCATCGGCGTCTCCAGCTGCTGCGGGGAATGCCCAGCCGCGCGGTGCTGGCGCGCGTATGGGCGTGTGTGATGGCGATCGCAAGTGCGTCGGCAGCGTCCGCCTGCGGCTTGTCGCCGAGCGCGAGCAGGATCGCGATCATGTGCTGGATCTGCACCTTGTCCGCGCCACCGGAGCCGGTCACGGCCTGTTTGATTTCCTTCGCTGCGTACTCGTGCACGGCCAGATCGCGCGCCACCACCGCGCAGATCGCCGCCCCGCGGGCCTGGCCGAGCTTGAGCACGGAGTCGGCGTTGTTGCGTGCGGCGAACACCCGCTCGATGGCCACTTCCTGCGGCTGGTAGGCATCCAGCAGGCTGCCGAGCTGCTCGAAGATCTGCTTCAGGCGCAGGGCGAAGGTCGCATTCTCGGTCAGGTGCAGGGTCGCATGGTGCACGTGGCGCGCCTGCCCTGCCGCATCGACATCGATGATGCCGACACCGGTGCGCTGCGAGCCGGGATCGATGCCCAGGATGCGGATCAATGGATGGCTGCTCAAGCGATGGTCGGGTGCCGCAAGGGAGGGACGCAGTGGCGGATCGGTCGACGCCAGCGCACAGCCGCAGGTCAACCCGGGTTTGGCATCCCGAACCGCAACAGAATAGCATCGGCGCAGGGCGCGGCCATCTGGTTCGCACCCCGGGAGACGTCCGGCAGGTCCAGGCGTCGTGGGCTGCATGCCTTGTACCGAGAGCGCCGTGTCCGACCCGTTGTTCGAATTCGCGCCTGCGGCCCTGATCGCTGTCGATGAACGGCATCGGGTGGCTGCGGCCAATCGAGCGGCGCTGCGCCTGCTCGGACGCGCCTGCGCACCACCAGCGCCGCTCGACCGGCTGGTCGGCGATGAGGTCGGCATCATGGTCCAGCGCATCCTCGCGCAGGGCGCCGGGCGCGGTTCCATCGATGCCGACGTGGTCGATGCCAGCGGCGAGCTGCGCGCGATGCGCATCGAGGCAGCCCTCGCGGGCGCGCGCGTGGTTCTGTGCCTGTCGCCGATGAGTGCGCACCACGAGGCAGGTCCGCAGCCGGGCTGGTGGCCGACCAGTCTGGTCGCGGCCGCCGCGCGCGAGCTGCGCCAGCCACTGGTGGCCAACCTCGGCAGCGTCGAGATCCTGACCCAGACCCCGCTGTCGGACTCGCAGCTGGCCGACGCGCGCATGGCGCAGGACCAGGGCCGGGCCGCGCTCACTCGACTCGATGCGCTCGCCGATCTGGCGCGCTTCGAATCCGGCACCGTGCGCCTGGACAGCGCACCGCTCAATCCGGTCGCGCTGATCGAGGGCGCGATCGGCGCGATCTCCGGTCGCGCGCATCGCGCAGGGCTGTGCGCTGCGACCGTCATCGACCCCGCATTGCCATTGAATCTGGTCGGCGATCCGCAGTGGCTGCTGCGCGCGGTGACCGTGTTGCTCGACAACGCGCTGCGCCATCCGCGCAGCGGTGGGCAGGTGCTGCGCGCACGGGTCGAAGAGCGCAGCGGTCGCCGCTACCGCCTGGCGATCGAGGCCCAGGACACCGGCGGCGGCGTGCCGGACTCGCTGCGCCCGCATCTGTTCGAGCCGCTGACCCAGCGCACCGATCTGTCGTGGGATCGCAAGCAGGGCCTCGGCATCAGTCTTGCGCTGTGCCGACGGGTAGCGCGCGCGATGGCCGGCGATGCCTACTATCGGCCGGCCAGCCCCTCCGGCAGCGTATTCGGCTTCACCTGCGACCTGCCGCTGGACGGCGACGAAGTGTTGTCGCTGGAACCGCGGATCAACATGGTGCGCCACAAGCGCGTGCTGCTGATCGACCCGCATCCGCTGCGCACGGCGAGTTTTCTCGAACAGCGTCGGCGCTGGGGTATGGACGCGCGCGCAATGCACGATGGCCGCGACATCGGAGCTGCCCTGCGCGACGGCTGGAAACCGCACCTGGTCCTGATCCACCAGGCCGCGCCGCACGCCTTCGAATCGCTCAACGCGCTGGGTGGCGCGCGCGTGGTCGGCGTGGTTCCCGTCGGCACGCCGGCCGCGCGCAAAACCGTGCCGCGTGGCCGCAACCTCGAGTGGATGTCGCTGCCGCTGCATCGCGACGCCCTGCTGTGCTGCCTCGCGGGCGAACCAATACCCTCGCTGGCGCGACCCGAGGGCGGCGAGGGTGCGGGTGTGGATACGCGCGCACTGCGCGTGCTGCTGGCCGAAGACAGCGATTCCAATCGCGCCGTGCTGCTGGCCCAGCTGCAGCGCCTCGGGGTGGCCGCCGACGGGGTAGCGACCGGATCCGACGCGGTGCGCCTGGCGATGCAGCGCCGCTACGATCTGGTGTTGCTCGACCTGGCGCTGCCGGACCTGTCCGGCACCAACGTCGCCGAGGGCATCCGCGCGGCCGGTGGCGATGGCATGGATGTACCGATCCTCGCGATCACCGGCAGCGGCGAACCGGAAGACCGCCAGCGCGCGCTCGCGGCCGGCATGAACGACCTGCTGATCAAGCCCTTGCCGATCGATGAACTGGCGATCGCCATCGAGCGCTGGACCGGCATCAAGCCGGTCGGCCGCCAGATGGCATCCGGCAGCGGCGATGCGATGTCGAGCAGCCTGCTTGAACAGCTCGAGCAGGACGTAGGCCCTGCCCTGTTCGCCGACCTGCTCGGGCGTTTCGCGCGCGAGCTGCAAGCGCGCTGCGAGCGCCTCTCGGCGGCTGCGGCCACCGGCGATCGCGCCGCGCTGGAGCGCGAATCGCACGCCCTGAAGTCCGCCGCACGCTCGTATGGCGCAGGCGCTGTGGCCGACGTGGCCGCAGCGATCGAAGCCTATGCGCGCGATGATCGTGCGGCAGCCGCAGCACTGATGGTGCAGAACCTGCCGGAGCTGGCGCGCGCCGCGCAACAGTCGATCGAACGCCTGCTGCTGGCCCGCGCAGCGCCTGTCATTGCCGATGGCGAAGATGTCTGACCCGACCAGCCCCGTGCCACTCGACGTGCAGCCACAGGTGCTCATCGTCGACGACAGCGATTCGCTGCGCGCGATGCTGCTGGCGTATCTGCGCGACCAGCCATGGACCCTCACCGCGGTCGGCAGCGCGCAGGAAGCATTGCAGGCGATCGAACGCCAGCGCCCGGACCTGATCCTGCTCGACATGCAGCTGCCCGACGCGCAGGGACTGGAATTGTTTCATACGATGCGCGCGCACTCGCCGCGCAGCGCCATCGTGGTGATCACCGCGATCGGATCGATCGGGCTGGCGGTGGAAGCGACCCGCGCCGGCGCGCTGGATTTTCTCGAAAAGCCGGTCACCCGCGAGCGTCTGGTGCAGTCGGCGCGCAATGCGGTAGATCGCGTGCTGCTGGAGCGGCGCATGGATCGGCTGGCCGGCGAGCTCGGCAGCAGCGGCCTGCACGGTCTGCTGGGTGCATCGCACACCATGCAGGAAACGATCAAGGCGCTGCGGGCGGCCGCCGCCAGCGATGCGCCGCTGCTGCTGCTCGGCGAGGCGGGGACCGGCATGCGACTGGCCGCGCGCGCGGTGCATCGGGAGAGTGCGCGCCGCGCGCGCATGCTGGTCTCGATCGATTGCGCCAGCGAAGATGCATCCGTGCAGCTGCAAGCCGCCGTGGCCGATGAGCGCTGCGGCACCCTCGCCCTGCACGCGATCGACGCGTTGCCCGCGGCGGCGCAGGCCACGCTGCTGGATGCGCTCGAGCATGCGCGAGGCGACTGGCGCCTGATCGCCAGCAGCGCGCAGAACGCAGCATCGCCCAACAAGGACCGCAGGCTGCGCGCAGACCTCGTGCATCGCATCCATGTCGCACCGTTGCGGATGCCGCCGCTGCGCTGGCGCGAGGACGATGTGCTGCTGCTGGCGCGGCATTTCCTCGCGATCGACGCGGCCGCCGTCATCAAGCAGTTCGACGGCTTCGACAACGCAGCGGTCGCGGCCCTCAGACGCCATCCGTGGCCAGGCAACGTCGCCGAACTGCGCGAGGCTACCCGCCATGTCGCGGCGTGGTTCAACGGCGGCATGGTGAGCGTGGCCGATCTTCCCGCGGCAATGCGCGATGCCTCCGACTCTGCCGCCGGCACGCTCGTCGAGCCGTTGTGGCAAGTCGAACAGCGCGCGATCCGCAACGCGATCAAGGCCTGCGGCGGCGACTACGCGATCGCCGCAACGCGACTGCAGATCTCGCTGGACGAATTGCAGCAGCGCCTGTTGCGCGCTTCCGGAGCCGGCTGAAACCGCAGCGCGGCGGCGCGCGCGCAAGCGACCATCTGCAGCTGCGTGCCGCCGGCGCTGACACCAGCGCCGTGCGATGCAATCAATCCGCGGGCGCCAGCGCAGCAAAGCGCCCCTCACGCAAGAACGCCACCGCTGCCTCGGCAACCCGCCGGTTGTAGAGCATCCCCGTATGCGAAGCGGCGATCGTGAGGTGGTCTGTGAGCCACGGCATGCGCGTCTCGGCGAGCGCTACGGTACCGTCGTGCGGGCGCGGCAGGGCGCGCAACAGGACACCGAGTCCTTGTGCCCGCGTGCCCGCGATCACGCCGACCTCGCGTGCGACCGGTACCAGGCCTGCGCCGTGCAACAACGCCTCGCGCCAGCCACCGAGCATCCAGCGACCCGATGGCAGCCGCGCGATGCGACCGGCGGTCGCGCTTCCGGCCAGTGGCGAGCCCAGGCACAGGATTCGACCAGGCGGCAGGTCATTGCACTCGCGACAGGTGGCGACCGCCAGCAATCCGCCGAGACTGTGGCCGAGCAGATGCACCGGCCCCGGCCCGATAGCGCGCATGCGTCGATGCAGGCGCGCAATCGCCTGCTGTGGCGTACCGAACACCGAGGCGTACTCGAACCGCGCGGTGTCGAATCCGGCCGCACGCAGGCGGCGCTCGAGAATCAGCAGTGCTGGCGCACGCATCCAGATGCCGTGCAGCAGGATCACCGTGGCGGGGCTTGCTGCCATTCGCGCCGCCCGCAAAGCTCAGTCCTTTTTCGGCTTGACCACCCGCACATGCAGCTCCTGCAACTGCGCCTCCGGCACCTCGCTGGGCGCGTCGGTGAGCAGACAGGTCGCGCTGGCGGTCTTGGGGAAGGCGATCACGTCGCGGATCGACTCGGTGCCGACCATCAGCGCGGCAATGCGGTCGATGCCGAAAGCAATGCCGCCGTGCGGCGGCGCGCCGTACTTGAGCGCCTCCAGCAGGAAGCCGAACTTCAGCTGCGCTTCTTCGCGCGAGATGCCGAGCAGGTCGAACACCGTACTCTGCAGCTCCGGCCGGTGGATACGGATGGAACCACCGCCGATCTCGTTGCCGTTGAGCACCATGTCGTAGCCGCGGCTGACCGCGTTGGCAGGATCGGCCGCCAGCGCCGCCGCATCGTCGACCTTCGGCGCCGTGAACGGATGATGCAGGGCGACGTAACGCTTGTCTGCCGCGTCGTATTCGAACATCGGAAAGTCGACCACCCAGAGCGGACGCCACGCGTTCTCGACCAGACCCATGTCGCGGGCGACTTTCAGGCGCAGCGCGCCCATGAACTCCGACACCGGCTTCCACGGACCGGCGCCAAAGAACAGCACGTCGCCGGTCTGCGCACCGACCGCGGTGAAGATGCCTTCGATGGCTTTGTCATCGAGGAACTTGATGATCGGCGAGGTCAGACCCTCGCGGCCCTTGGCCAGATCGTCGATGCGAATCCAGGCCAGGCCCTTGGCCCCATACCGCGCGACATAGACTCCCAGGTCATCGAGCTGCTTGCGGGTCAGCTCTGCGCCCTTGGGCAGGCGCAAACAGGCCACGCGACCGCCGGGATCGGCGGCCGGCCCGCTGAATACCTTGAACTCCACGTGCCGGACCTGCTCGGCGACATCGATGAGCTCGAGCGCGATGCGCAGATCCGGCTTGTCGGAACCGTAGCGACGCATCGCCTCGGCATAGGTCAGGCGCGGAAACGCAGCGCCGAGATCCACATCGACCACTTCCTTGAACACGTGGCGAATCATCGTCTCCACGAAGTCCTGCACCTCGCGCTCGCCGATGAAGGCAAACTCCATGTCGAGCTGGGTGAACTCCGGCTGGCGATCCGAGCGCAGGTCTTCGTCGCGGAAACAGCGCGCGATCTGGTAGTAGCGATCCATGCCGGCCATCATCAGCAGCTGCTTGAACAGCTGTGGCGACTGCGGCAGCGCGTAGAACTCGCCCGGGAGCGCGCGCGAGGGCACCAGATAGTCGCGCGCTCCTTCCGGCGTGGCCTTGGTCAGGATCGGCGTTTCGATGTCCTGGAAGGCGCGCGCATCGAGATAGTGGCGCAATGCCGATACCAGTCGCGTGCGCGTGCGCAGCGCCTTCTGCATCGCAGGCCGCCGGATGTCCAGATAGCGATACTTCAGGCGGTGCTCTTCACCTGGCGTTTCATGCAGCATGAACGGCAGCGGGGCGGCGGCGTTGAGGATCTCGACCAATTCCGCGACAACTTCGACCGCACCGGTCTTCAACCGATCGTTGACCTGCGCGCCCGGGCGCGCGCGCACCCGACCGGTGATGCGCAGACAGTACTCGTAGCGCACCTTGTCGGCCTGCGCGAAGGCGTCGGCATTCTCCGGTTCGGCGACCACCTGCACGATGCCTTCGTGATCGCGCAGGTCGATGAAGACCACGCCGCCATGGTCGCGGCGCGTATCGGCCCAGCCGCACAGGGTGACGCTCTGGCCGATCAGGCCCTGGTCGACGAGGCCGCAGAAATGGGTACGCATGCTGATTCACTGCCGATGGAGGCCCCGCGCCGAGGGCGCGCGGCGGAATGGACCG
>JBBRFN010000090.1:0-11633 GCA_038224265.1 Lysobacterales bacterium | reverse complement strand
CAGCCACACGCTCTCGCCGCGACCGTGCACGCCGACCCGGTTCATGCCGTCGTTCCAGTCGCCGCCGCCGATCAACGGCAGGCCGTGCACGCCCAGGCGCAGACCGTGTTCGATCGCGCGCACGCAGTGCTGGTAGACGCTGGCACCCTCGATCGCACGCAGCGGCAGGTCGTAGTACGACTCCTCGCCCTCGCCCAGTGCACGGCCATCGAGGAACTGCACGCTCTCATCGAGCAGCGAAAAATCGCCAGTGCCCATCACGTAGCGGCATGTCGCCAGCGGCAACCACAGATAGTCGTCCGAACACGTCGTGCGCACGCCGCGCCCGGCCGGCGGATGCCACCAGTGCTGTACGTCGCCCTCGCGGAATTGTCGCGACGCGCACAGCAGCAGCTGCTCACGCAGCAGATTCGGCTGCGCGTGCAGCAGGGCCATACTGTCTTGCAGCTGGTCGCGGAAACCGAAGGCGCCGCCGGACTGGTAGGCGCCGCTGCGGCCCCACATGCGGCAGGCGATGGTCTGGTACAGCAGCCAGCCGTTGGCCAGCACGTCGAGTGCGGGGTCCGGGGTCTGCACGCGCACCGCGCCCAGCGTGCGCTGCCAGTGCGCGCGTACCGTTTCGAGCGAGTTGCCTGCAGTGCCCGCACGACGCAAGCGCAGCACCTGCGCACTGGCATCATCCGCACTGCGCCCCACGCCGAGGCGAAAGATGATCTGCCGACTCTGGCCCTCGGCCAACTCGAAGGGCACCTGGATCGCCGCGCACGGGTCCATTGCCGCGCCGACCTTGCCGGACAGGCGCGCCCGCGCCAGCGCCGCCGGCATCGCCAGGCTACCGTTGCGGCCGATGAACTCGGCGCGATCGCCGCTGATCGTGCGGGTGGCATCGTCGACGTCGAAGAACGCCACGATGTTGGCGAATTCCGGATTGAAAGCGTTGCGGGCGAGGATTGCGCCGCTGCGCGGATCGAGCTCGGTGACCACGTGCATCGCGCACTTGGAGCGCAGGTCGCCGAGCACCCACTCGACGTAGCCGGTAGCGCTCAATCGGCGGCTGCGGCCCGACAGGTTGCGCAACGTCAGCACGGAGAATTTCACCGCGGCATCGAGCGCCACGTGCACTACCAGCTCGCTGCCGATGCCGTCTTCCAGATGCTCGAAAATGCTGTAGCCGAAACCATGGCGGCACAGGTATTCGCCCTCGCCGCGACGCGGCTGCGGGCTGGGCGAAAAGTAGTGGCCGGTCTCGTCGTCGCGCACATAGATCGCCTCGCCGGCCCCGTCGCAGACCGGGTCGTTATGCCACGGCGTGAGGCGGAACTGATGCGCGTTGTCGAACCAGGTGTAGCCGCTGCCGCTTTCCGACAGCACGCAACCGAAGTTCGGATTGGCCAGCACATTGCTCCACGGCGCCGGAGTACGTTTGTCGGCATCGGTGGCGATGAGGTATTCGCGCCCATCGTCGGAAAAGCCGCCGATGCCGTTGAACTGGCGCAACGCGCGCTCGCCTGCGGCTGCTGCCTGCGGTGGCACGGGAGCACGCGCGCGGGTCGGCAGCAGGCGCGGAATCGCCGGCTCGATCGGCGGCCGGCGACGCACCTGTTCGGCAAGCCCGCCCAGCTCATCGGTGATGATCACCCGCGCGACCGCCAGCAGCAGGATGCGATCCTCGTTGGAGATCTGCTCGGTGCTGCGCACGAAGATGCCACCCGGCCGATCGATCACGTTGCCTTCCCCACCGGCGGCGATCAGGCCGATGATCTGGTCGTGCAGCACCTGCCGGTAACCACCGCGATCCTCGT
This sequence comes from Lysobacterales bacterium, assembly GCA_038224265.1. Lineage (GTDB taxonomy): Bacteria > Pseudomonadota > Gammaproteobacteria > Xanthomonadales > Ahniellaceae > UBA4656. The sequence continues at coordinate 9,831 of JBBRFN010000090.1, read as the reverse complement.
TCCAGATCACCAGGTCCACCGCCAGCCCCTTCATGCGGCAATAGGCGTGCGCCTGCACCAGTTGGCGCACCAGCTCGATGTTGGCGACACTGCGGATCTGCAGCAGGACGATCGGCAGGTCGCCGGAGATGGCATAGCCCCACAGTCCCGGCTGGCCACGGCGATTGCTTGCGATCATGCCTGGATCGGCGCGCAGCGCGGCATCGCTGTGCACGATCGCGCCGGCCAGACGGCCGTAGACCTGGGCGTCGGCTTCGGTGATGTTGATCTGTCGCAGCACGACTTGACTGTGGGTCCAGGCCATCTCGATCACGCGGTCGGCCATCCGTCGATCGCGGTACTTGGCGATGAGCGCCAGCGCGGTATCGCGCGACTCGGCCACGCCGGTGACGATGTCGACGATCGCGGTGTGCTGCGCTTCAATGGTGATCCGATGCCGGATCGCCACGATCGGATCGAGCACCGCACCCGCGCTGCCCGACAGCGGACGATCGTCGCGCAGGGCATCCGGATCGCGGCTGCTGTTGCCGCGTCCGATGAAGCGCGCGCGATCGGTTTCGTAGGAAACCGCCTCGGAGCTTGCGCCGTGCACGGCCATCAGGTGCAGCATCCACGGCGCCACTTCGTCCGGCGAGCGCGAGCGGCGGTGGCACAGGATCGCCTGCCGCGCGGCAACGATTTCGGTCTGCACGAACAGGTTGCTGAACGCCGGGTGCAGGGCGTCGGCCATCGGCGGCGCCATCACCACCTCGGCGTAGCTGGTGATCTCGATGGTTCGCGCGACGCGCGCGCGGTTGGTGATCCGCACCCGCCGCAGCTCGATATCGTCCTCGGGCGAGACCACGATCTCGGTGTGCGTCTCGAAGGCTTCGTCGCGACGCCGGAACTCGACCCGCGGCTCGGTGAAGATCGCCTCGTAGCGCTCGGCGACGCGCGCGGTCGGCTGGAACGCGTTCGACCACACGGCACCGCTGGCTGGATCGCGCAGGTAGCAGAACATGCCCCACGCATCGCAGGTCGAATCCTCCCGCCAGCGCGTCACCGCCAGATCGCGCCAGCGACTGTAGCCGCCGCCGGCATTGCTCAGCATCACGTGATAGCGCCCGTTGGAGAGCAGCTGCACGGCCGGACTTGCGGTATCGGGGCGGTTGAATACGCGCACCGGCATCTCGGCGACTTCGGTGACCGAGCGCGGATCGACTTGCGCGGGATCGGAGGCGTACTGCGCGGGCGCGCGGGGCACGCGTTCCTGCAGCAACAGCAGGGTGGCCTGAAACAGCGGATCGGCGGCGAATCGGCGCTGCATCGGTGCATCGAGCAGGCGCTGTGCCAACGCCAGCAGGCTCATGCCCTGGTGGTGCGCCATGAACGAATACAGCACCGACTCCGACTGCCCCGGCCGCTGCCGGCTTTGCGTGAAGTCGATCGCCTCGTAGAATCCGCAGTTGCCGAGCATGCCGCGTGCGGCTAGAGCCTGCAGGTTTTCGCAGGCCTCGATCGGCGCGACCATCAGCGCCAGCGCGCTGGCGTAAGGTGCGATCACCTGGTCGGCCGCCAGCCCGCGCTTGAGGCCCAGGCCCGGCACGCCGAAGGCGCGGTACTGGTAGTTGAACGACGCGTCGACCGCGTTGTAGCCCGACTCCGAAATGCCCCACGGCAAGTCGAGCTGCGCGCCGTAGGCGATCTGCCGCTGCACCGCCGCGCGGCAGCTGTGATCGAGCAGCGTATTGGAATAGCTGGGCATTACCAGCATCGGCATCAGGTACTCGAACATCGAGCCGCTCCACGACAGCAGCACCGGCTCGCCGCCACTGTGGGTCAGCGAGCGACCCAATGCGAACCATGCCTCCTGCGGCAGCGCGCCCTGGGCAATGCCAACGAACACGGTCAAGCGCGCCTCGGACGCCAGCAGGTCGTAGTAGCCGGTATCGCGCCGGTTCTCATCGGTGTTGAATCCGATCGTCAACAGATGGCGGGTTTCGTCGTACAGGAATGCATAGTCGGCTACCGCAAGTTGGCAGGCCTGGGTCGCCAGCTGCGCCAGCGCATCGACCTGCGTCGCGGCATGCCGGCTGGCCAGCGCAACCATCGGCAGCACCGACTGCAGCCACGCGGTGTGCTCGGGATCCTGACTGTCGATCGCCTGCTGCGCCAGTTGCGGCAGCAACGCGGATTCCATCTGCGCGACTTCCTGCAAGCTGGGCACCCCGCGCAATGCAGACGGCAATTGCAGTCCGGCTGGTACCTCGCAGGCGGCCCACGGCAGCAGCGCATCGAGATCGGCCAACAGCGCAGCACACTGCGCATTGAGCGTGCGCGCCCAATCCTGTGCTGCCGGCGCGAAGGCATCGGCATCGTCGCGGGCATCCACCAGGCGCGCCGCGCAATCACGGAAGCGCAGCAGGAATGCCCGCGCGGAAGCCACTGTTGCGGGTCGATCGCCGGGTGCTACCTGCAGCAGGGCGGCACAGTGCGCTGCCGCATCGGAAGCATCGCCGTTGCGGGTCTCGCGTACGACCGCCATCGCATCGAGCAGGCCGTCGAGCCAGCGCGCCGGCAGCACCGGCTGTGCGGCGATCTCGAGCAGTCCTGCGCGCACGGTCAGCAGCGCGCCGGCAAGATTGCCCGAGTCGACCGCAGATACATAGCGCGGCAGCAGCGGCTGCAGCGTTCGGGTGTCGTACCAGTTGAGGAAATGCCCGCGATAGCGCTCGAGCCGCTGCATGGTATCGAGCGTTGCAGCACTGCGTACGATCAGCTCGCCGAGCGCGAGATAGCCGAAGTCGTAGGCCGACAGATCGGCCAGCAGGGCCAGGCCCATATTGGTCGGCGAGGTGCGATGGGCCAGCATCGGCGCCGGTTGCTCCTGGAAGTTGTCCGGCGGCAGCCAGTGGTCTTGCGCACCAACGTGGCTCTCGAAGTAGTGCCAGGTGCGGCGCGCGACCTTGCGCAGGAAGCTGCGTTGCGTGGCATCGAGACTCGGTTCGCGCGCGATCAGCGGTTGCCCGAGCCAGCTCGCGATCGCGGGCGCGAACAGCCATAGCAGCAGAATCGGCAGCGCGACCGGCAGTGCCGCGGGTCGCCATTGCACGAGCATCAGCATCACCACAGCGCCAGTGGTCGGTGCAACCCACATCGCGCGCAGCGATTCGTGCACGCTGCTGCCGCGTACACGCTCCAGTTCGCTCGATGCCGTCCACTCCAGCAGGTGCGTTTTCGACACCAGCACGCGATAGCAGGTGCGCACGATCGCATCGAGGCTGAACCATGCATCGAAGGGCAGGCAGGCCAGCTCGAACAGCGCATGGCCGAGACCGCGCAACGCGCCGTGCAGCACGCTGGCAAGATGCGGCATCAGCAACATATCGTCGGGTCGCCGCAATGCGCCCAGCAGCAGGGCCACGCCTGCGGGCAAGGCCAGAATCGCCAGCACCAGCGCGGTCCAGGCAGCAGCATGCGTCAGTGCGAACCAGCCCAGCAGCAGCACGCCGAGCAGGGCGCTGGAAACCATACTCCGGCGCAGGTTGTCGACGATCTTCCAGCGCGACAGTCCCGACAGCGAATTGACCTGACCTCGGGTGAGCACGCCGGGAGCGCGCGGCAGCAGCCAGCTGGCGATCTGCCAGTCGCCGCGAATCCAGCGGTGCCGACGCGAGACATCGGCCGCGTAGGTGCTCGGATAGTCCTCGTAGAGCTGGGTGTCGCTGAGCAAACCCGAGCGCGCGAAGCAGCCCTCCACGAGGTCGTGGCTGAGGATGCGGTTGTCCGGCAGGCGGCCATCGAGCGCACGCTCGAAGGCGTCGACATCGTAGATGCCCTTGCCGATGAACGAGCCCTCGTCGAACAGGTCCTGGTAGACGTCCGAGACCGCACGCGTGTATGGATCGATCCCCGCCTCGCCGCTGTGCATGCGCGCATAGCGCGAGCGGTTCGCACCGATCAATCCGGCGGCGATACGTGGCTGCAGGATGCCGTAGCCTTCGGTCACCCGCCGCCTGGACTCGTCGTAGCGCGCGCGGTTGAGCGGATGCGCCATGGTGCCGATCATCGCCCGCGCAGCATCGCGCGGCAGGCTGGTGTCGGTATCGAGCGTGATCACGAAGCGCACATCGAGCAGCACCTCATGCGAGCCGACGATCCGCTCGAAGCGATCACTACCCCGTCCGCGCAGCAGTGCGTTGAGCTCGCCGAGCTTGCCACGCTTGCGCTCGTAGCCCATCCACATGCGCTCCACCGGATTCCAGCGTCGCGGGCGATGGAACAGGAAGAAAGTGCTGCCGTCCGCAGCGTCGGAATAGGTCGCGTTGAGGCGCTGGATGCCGCGCGCGGCGGTCTCCACCAGCAGCGCATCGCCAGCCATCGCCTCGCTGTCTGCATCGCGCAGATCGGTCAGCAGGCCGAAGTGCAGATGCCGATCGCGGTTGCCGAGGAAACGCACTTCCAGCGCTTCGAGCAGGCGCTCCACGCCGTCGACGCTGGTCAGCAGGGTCGGTACCACCACCAGGCTGCGTTTCTCGGCCGGAATGCCCTTGGCGAAATCCATCCGCGGCAGAGCGCGGGGTTGCGCTACCAGGGTCGACAGTCCGTTGATCAGTGTGTGCGAGAACTGGCTTGCCGCCAGCACAGCACAGAATCCCAGCGCCAGCAGCACCCATGGACCGGGTGTGTCCGCCAGCGCTGCCGTCAGCACGCCAGCGCTGATGCTGCCAGTCACCAACACGATTGCGCCGACATAGCCGAGCAGCGGCGCGCGTGCGGCGAAGCGGCGGATGCCCTCGCGCAGCGGCACCCGCAGATGCGCTGCGGCTTCCAGTTCCACCACGCCGCTGCCGACCAGATAGTGGCCGACGTGCGCGTGGCGTTCGTCGGCGCCGCCGACCGCTGCCTGCGCGAGCGAGATCGCGATGCGCGCCAGCGCAACCTCGGAATGCTTGCCGCGCCGCGCCATGCGTTCCAGCGCATGCCGATAATCGTCGCGGCTGGCGAAGTCCATCTGCAGGTAGGCGTGCGCGGGGTCCTCGCGCAGGACCCGTTCGGCATGGCTCATCGCCTCGACGAAGCTGCGCCATTCCATGAACGCCAGCGAACGCAGGCTGCCGATGCTGTTGGCGATCGACACCTGGTCGGCGGTCTGGTGCTGGTTCTCGGTCTGCACCTGCTGTTCGATGGTGAGCCCGGCTTCCGAAAGGCGCTGCTCGATCCAGGTCAGCGGCAGGGCCAGCGCCGGACTCTGTCCCTGCAGGCGGCGGGCGAGTTCGGCGACGAACGAACTGCTGGTCGGCGGGTCCGAGCGCGCCATGTCGGCGACCTGCAGGATCAGGCTTTTCGGATCGTGCTCCGCGGCCTCGATCATGCGATCGGCCCAGGCATCGGCAAGATTGCGGTCGTTTCGATCCTGCGCAATGCGCGAGGCCACCCGTCGCAGGTTCTCGATCAATGCCAGACGCAGCATGATCGGGATCGCCCACAGTTCTCCGAGCGCCAGCACCGTGACTTCCTGATAGGCCGCAAGGAAGCGAGCAAGGCTGTCGGGATCGACGCTGCCATCGCCGTGCGCGACCACTTCGAGCGCAATGTCGTAGACCCGCGGCAGGCCGGCCGACTGCCCGCGGCCCAGACGCGGCAGTTCGCGGCTGTAGCCCACCGGAAGATGGCGCCGCGCGGTACCGATCTGTTCTTCGATCAGATACAGATTGTCGAGCAGCCACTCGCCGGCCGGCGTGATCGAGCGCTCGTCGGCGATCGCCACGGTCAGCAGCGCGCAGGTTTCCTGCAGCAGGGCCTCGTTCTGATCGAGGCGTTCGAGCAGACTGTCGCGATTGCGGCGCGCACCCGGCACATGCAGATTGGCCAGGATGCGGCCGTACTGCTCCATCTGGTCGGCACTGAACAGTTCCGCGCGCAACGGCAACTCGGCGCTCGGGCTCGCCGCCGCGCGGACGATATCGGTCCACCAGGCGCGTATCCGCGCGCCGACCCGCTCAATGGTCCCGCGGGCCGGCGAAGGGGTCATCCAGCGTCGGGCCCGAGTCGCAGCCAGATCTCGTTGCGGCGCATGAACCACGGCGTCCATGGCGCGTTGTAGCGCGAGTAGACCGGCTCACCGACCCACGCGAGGCCAGCGCGGCGCAGGGTGGCCTGCAGCTGATCCAGATGCTTGCGGTAGTTCGATTCTGTCCACAAACCCGAGAAACGCAGCGCCGCCACGCGGGTCGGCGGCACCTCGCGCAGGCTGATGCGCGAATCCAGCGGCACCGGCGCGGTCGCAAGGTTTACATCCCGCGGCAGCACGAACTGCACGCGAAAGCCGCCGGGGGCCTCGGTGCGGGTGACCGGTGCTGTCATCGGCAGCTTCACGGAGACCGCCTCCTGGGTCACCGGCGCTGTCATCGCAAGCTTGGACTGGCTGCGGTTCTTGCCGAAGATGTAGCCGGCCAGGATCCGGAAACCGTCGTTGCTGGCCTTGTCGGCGGTTCCCGCGACTTCGACTTCGGCCACCACATAGGCCGCGTACTGGCGGATCTCGACCGCATCGACGCTGCGTACGATCTCGAACTTCGGCTCTTCGATGGCGTGGCTCATGGTCGGCAGCAGGATCAGGACGATTGCAGGCAGGATTGCAGGTAGAAACCGGCGCATGGAAAGACTCGCTCTGGGCAGTGACAGTCCATAGTTCAGCATGCCGCGCGCCAAGCCGAAGTAGACGGGCGTGATTACGCCAACGGCGTGCACTTGCAGCGCATGCCAAGGGGGGTGGGCCTGGCGCGCGACTACGCCGGACGCAGTGTGCGCCCGGCGGCGGCGGGCGACTGTTCTCCAACGCACATAGGTGTGTACATGCAGCAGCGCGGCGCGCCGCGTTCAGCCCGCCGCAAACGCGAACAGCCACAACGGCGCGCCCTGCTCCGGCGTGGTTTTCCAGCGCACGCGCCAGCTGCCGGCGCGATCCACCGCGCGCACCGCGATCACGCACTGCACCGCGCTGTTGGGTGGCAGCGCGGTCAACCGCTCGATGATCGTAAAGCCGCTGTCGGGCAATGCTTCATGCTGCAGACCGCGACCATCGCCCCACCAGAATGCGACCAGCAGTGCCGGACCATCGGTGCTGACCTCGGGGCTGTCGAGCAGCGTAGCCGCTGGCGCATAGCGTTGGGCGGCATCGACGAGGCGGCCAGCATTGCGGATTTCCACCACCGGCAAGGTCAGCTCACCGTCGGGGTTGCCCGGCTTGGTGACCCAGATCCGGTGATCGGCGCCACCGCGTGCATCGGCTGCCATGTATGCCCGCACATCGAAGCGACCCTCGTAGCCGGCATAGACCACCGGCGCACCGAACGGCAGCCAACGATTGTCGAAACTGTCGAGCGGCCCGAGATGATTGCTCGCATGGCCGGCGACAAAGGCGAGCAAGGTGCTGCCCTGCACTTCGGTGACCAGCGGCGGTGTGCGCGCCACCGATGCCGCGCGCCCCTCTTCCTGTCCGACCAGCACATGCACCCCGAGGGTGGCGCGATGCGGATCGGGCGGTTGCGCGGCGCGCACCGGCGTCTCGCCGCGCTCAACTGCGATAGCGATAGCGACCGCGACCAACCCAAGCATCGCCAGCGCGAGGGTCCACATCGGCTTCAGCGTCGCGCGCGCCACGCCTGCGGATCCTGGTCTGAACCATCGTACAAGGGTTTTTGCGCATCACGATGGCACGGCATGGCAACCTCGGTCCGGTAACAGCGCGCCACCATGCTACCGCTGGAAGCCAGCCGGCGCAGGACCGCTTACCATGCGCGGATGCCCAGCATCGTGCTTGCCACCCTCAATGCCCGCTTCGCCCACGCCTCGATGGGCCTGCGCTGCCTGCGCGCCAACCTGGGCTCACTGCGCGAGGACTCGGAGATCCGCGAGTTCGTGATCGGCCAGAAGACCGAGGAGATCGTGGAGAAGCTGCTGGCTGGCGCGCCGCGCATCATCGGGCTTGGCGTGTACATCTGGAACGTCGACGAGACCACACGATTGGTCGCGCAGCTGCGCGCGGTCGCACCACAGATCCTGATCGTGCTCGGCGGCCCGGAGGTCAGCTACGAGCACGATGCACAGCGCATCGTGCAACTGGCCGACCATGTGATCACCGGCTGGGGCGATCTGAGCTTCGCCAAGCTCGCACAAGCCCTGTTGCGCGGCGAGCGCCCGACGGCACGTGTGATCGTCGGCGAACAGCCGCCGCTGGCGGCACTGGCGATGCCGTATGCCGAGTACAGCGACGCGGATCTGCAGCACCGGCACCTGTACGTGGAAGCATCGCGCGGCTGTCCGTTCAAATGCGAGTTCTGCCTGTCGGCGCTGGATCGCAGCGCATGGCCGTTCCCGCTGGATGCCTTCCTCGCCGCACTGGCCGATCTGTACGCGCGCGGCGCGCGCCAGTTCAAGTTCGTCGACCGCACCTTCAACCTCAAGGTCGAGACCTCGCTGGCCATCCTCGGCTTTTTCCTCGAGCGCCTGAACAGCGCACCGGACGATCCGGTGTTCGTGCATTTCGAGCTGATTCCCGATCACCTGCCGCAGCGGCTGAAAACCCTTATCGCGCGGTTTCCGCCCGGCAGCCTGCAGTTCGAGATCGGGATCCAGACCTTCAATCCGGCCGTGCAGGCGCGCGTCTCGCGTCGCCAGGACAACGCCGCGGCAGAGGCCAACCTGCAGTGGCTGCGTGCGCACAGCCATGCACATCTGCACGTGGACCTGATCGCCGGCCTGCCGGGTGAGGACATGCACAGTTTCGCGGCCGGCTTCGATCGACTGGTGGCGCTGGCGCCGCACGAGATCCAGTTCGGCATCTTGAAGCGCCTGCGCGGCGCGCCGATCGCCCGCCACACCGAAGCTTTCGGCCTGCGCTTCAATCCCGACCCGCCTTACAACATCCTGGCCACCGATGCGATCGACTTCGCCAGCATGCAGCGGCTGTCGCGCTTCTCGCGCTACTGGGACATCGTGGCCAACTCCGGGCGCCATCCGCGCACGCTGGCGCTGCTGCTCGCCAGCTCTCCATTCGCGCGCTTTCTGGATTTTTCCGACTGGCTGTATGGGCGCACCGCGCAAACGCATGCGCTGGCGCACGAACGGCTCGTGCTGCTGCTGCGTGAACACCTGCACGCAAGGACCAACACCGACGCCGCAGCGGTCGATGCGGCACTACTGGCCGACTATCGCGCCGCCGGCGGCCGCAGCCGCTTCGATTTCGAACCGCCAGACAGCGTGCTGCCCGTGCCGCGTGCGCGCAAAGCAGCGCGTTCGACTCCTGCACGGCAGGCGCGACATCTGGCGGGCAGCGACCCCGATCAAAGCCGAAGTGGCCCTGCCATCAATACCTGAAAGCCGCGGGTACTGGTCGGCCTTTCGCGCCACCGAAATAGCGAAAGGCGCTGGATCCCCGCCTTCGCGGGGATGACGAGCCTGAACTGGATCCCCAGGTCGTCATTCCCGCGAAAGCGGGAATCCAGCGCCCTGCTCCGAACCCCCAGCTCGTCATTCCCGCGAAGGCGGGAATCCAGCGCCCTGCTCAGAACCCCCCGGCTCGTCATTCCCGCGAAGGCGGGAATCCAGCGCCCTGCTCGGAATCTCCCGCAATTCGTCATTCCCGCGAAAGCGGTAATCCAGTTAACCTGCCGGGTGTTTTTCGGGCCAATCGAAACTTGAGAGGATGGCTCCCAACCAAGCGAGGAGCCTATGCGCAAGTCCCGATTCACCGAAGACCAGATGGTCAAGATTCTCCGCGAGGCCGACAAGGTGCCCGTAGCGGACGTGGCCAAGAAACACGGCGTGAGCGACCAGACGGTGTACCTG
>JBBRFN010000089.1:0-11679 GCA_038224265.1 Lysobacterales bacterium | reverse complement strand
GATTCATGGGCGCCGATCCGTACCGCGGTGGACACCATCCTCGGCCGTCAGGACCTGGTCATCGACATGACCCAGACCGCCGAGGACTTCAACGGCCGCATTCCGCAGTTGACCCAGCGCATGGAAGAGATCGTGCGCGCGTTGACCGAACGCGACGCGCCGGCCGGCCAGATTTACATGGCGACCCGCCAGATGCTGCTCGCCGACCGCATGTTGCGCCGCGTATCCGACATCCTGCGCGGTGGCGATCTGGCAGTGACCGCGGCCGACCAGTTCGGTCGCGACGCGCAGATGTACGGCCGCGTGCTCGATGGCCTGCTCAACGGCAATGCCGACATGAACATCCGCGCGCTGACCGACCCGCAGGCGCGCGACGTGCTCAACGAGGTGGTGTCGATCTTCGGCGAGGTCGGTGCCAACGTCGACAAGATCCAGGGCGCATCGACCGAACTGTTCGAGGTCACCGAGGCGGCCAACAACGTGGTGCTCGATTCGCAGGGGCTGCTGGAGCAATCCAAGAACGTCGCGGCTGCCTTCGGTCAGCTGCCGGCGCAACGCCTGTTCGGCGGCAACCTGCTCAGCATCGTGTTCGGCGCGGCTGCCGCGATATTCCTGTTCCTCGCCCTTGCCGCATACCAGGCCGCCCAGCGGCGCCAGATGCAGGCCACCACCGACCTCAACCAGCGCAACCAGGAAGCCATTCTGCGCCTGCTCGACGAGATGGGATCGCTGGCCGAAGGCGATTTGACCGTAAAGGCGACGGTTACCGAGGACATCACCGGTGCCATCGCGGACTCGATCAACTTCGCGGTCGAGGCATTGCGCTCACTGGTGACCACCATCAACGAGACCGCCGTGCAGGTGGCCGCCGCCGCCCAGGAAACGCAGGCCACCGCGATGCACCTCGCGGAAGCCGCCGAGCATCAGGCGCAGCAGATCACCTCGGCATCCGCCGCCATCAACGAGATCGCGGTGTCGATCGACGAGGTGTCGAAGAACTCCGCCGAATCGGCCGACGTCGCGCAGCGCTCGGTGGCGATCGCCTCCAAGGGCGCGGCCGTCGTGCGCCAGACGATCCAGGGCATGGACTCGATCCGCGACCAGATCCAGGAGACCTCCAAGCGCATCAAGCGCCTCGGCGAGTCCTCGCAGGAAATCGGATCGATCGTCGAGCTGATCAACGACATCGCCGAGCAGACCAACATCCTCGCGCTCAACGCCGCCATCCAGGCCGCATCCGCCGGTGAAGCCGGCCGCGGCTTCGCGGTGGTCGCCGACGAAGTGCAGCGACTCGCCGAACGCGCCTCGGGCGCGACCAAGCGAATCGAAACCCTGGTGCAGACGATTCAGTCCGACACCAACGAGGCGGTAAGCTCCATGGAACAGACCACCGCCGAGGTGGTCGCGGGTGCACGTCTGGCCGAGGACGCAGGCCTCGCACTGGGTGAGATCGAAAAGGTCTCGAACGACCTTGCCGACCTGATTCAGAACATCTCCGAGGCCGCCCGCCAGCAGTCGGCTGCTGCGACCAACATCTCGGCAACCATGAACGTCATTCAGGAGATCACGACGCAGACCTCGGTCGGTGCCAGCCAGACCGCGGAATCGATCGGAAACCTCGCCCAGCTCGCCGCCGACCTGCGCCGCTCGGTCGCCGACTTCAAGCTGCCGGGCTGAATCAAGGCAGCTGCAGGCCGACCCTCCCATGCCCAGCGCCGTCGCCAGTTGGCCCGCACCGGCCGTCTCGCCCGCCATGGACGACGCGGAGTTCTCGCGCTGGGTGGACCTGCTTGAGCGGCGTACCGGCGTGGTGGTTCCGCCCGGCCGCAAGACTTTTCTTGTCGCAGCGGTGCGCACGCGGATGCGCGAGGCCGGCAAGGGCAATTACAAGGCGTACTTCGACGAACTGCTGGATGGTGCCCGCGGTGCGATCGAATGGGCCACTCTGGTCGACCGGCTGACCGTCCATCAGACGCACTTCTTTCGTCACCAGCCCTCTCTGGACCTGATCGCGCGCGATTGGCTGGGGCCCTACATTTCCGCGCAGGGCAGCGGCGCGATCCATGCCTGGAGCGTTGGCTGTTCGACCGGCGAGGAGGCCTTTACCCTGGCGATGGTGCTCGACCAGGCGCTGGCCGGCGAAGCGGGCAAGACCTACTTCGGGATTACCGCTACCGACATTTCCGCTGCCGCGCTGGCGGTGGGTCGTGGTGCGATCTACCCGGTGTCGAAACTCGACGAGATTCCGCTGCCCCTGCGCGAACAGTATTGCGTGCCGAGCGGCGAGCTGTTCGATGCCGACGGTGGCATCCGCGCTCCGCGCAATCTCGACGAGGCCGATTCGTTTGCGATCAATGAGACCCTGCGCAAGCGGATCGGCTTTGTGCAGTTCAACCTGATCGATGTCGCGCGGGCGCCGCTCAAGCGACTGGATCTGATCTACTGCCAGAACGTGCTGATCTACTTCGCGCGCGAACGCCGGGCCAGCCTGTTGCAGGCCCTCGCCGACCTGCTCAAACCCGGCGGCCTGCTGGTGCTGGGCGCCGGCGAAGTGCTCGGTTTCAACCACCCGCAACTCACCCGCTTGGGAGGTCCGCAGACGCTGGCCTTCCGGCGCACCGCGTGACCTGCGTTCGCGCAGGCACTCACGAGTAGACCATGCGACTTCAAGACGATCTCGACTTCACCACCCTGAACTGGGTCAAGCAGGAGCTCGACGAGACGCTCAAGCAGGCCCGTCAGGCGCTTGAGGCTTACGTCGAGGACACCGCCGACTCCAGCCTGATGCGCTTTTGCGCGACCTACCTGCATCAGGTGCAGGGCACCTTGCGCATGGTCGAGCTGTACGGTGCGGCGATGGTGGTCGAAGAGATGGAGCGGGTGGCCAACGCGCTGCTCGATGGCGCGGTGCGCCAGCAAGACGAAGCCTATGCGGTGCTGATGCGCGGCATCGTGCAGTTGCCCGACTATCTGGAGCGTCTGCAGGGAGGCCACAAGGACATTCCGATCGTCCTGCTGCCGCTGCTCAACGATCTGCGCGCCTGCCGTGGCGAAAAACTGCTGTCGGAAAGCGTGCTGTTCTCGCCCGATCTGGGCGCAGCACTGCCGCGCAGCGCCAACGGCCCTGATCGCGCGATGCCGGATCTTGAACTCAAGGCGCAAGCCGGGCGCCTGCGTAGCGGCTACCAGACCGGGCTGCTGCACTGGTTCCGCAACATCAATCCCGATCAGGCGCTCGGCGGCATGCAGACCACGCTCGATCGCCTGCGCGGGGTGACCGACCAGGACGAGGCGCGTCGCCTGTGGTGGATCGCAGGTGGCGTGGTCGAGGCGGTGCGTGCCGGTGGTATCGATACCAGTGCGGCGCTCAAGCTGCTGTTCGGCCGCATCGATCGCGAGATCAAGCGCCTGGCCGATGTCGGCGAATCGAGTTTCCGCGCGGACCCGCCGCGCGAGTTGGTCAAGAACCTGCTGTATTACGTGGCGTATTCTCGCGCCGACAGCGAGCGCACGCGCGACATCAAGCGCACCTATCGACTGGAAAACCTGCTGCCCACAGAGCAGGAGCTCAGTCACGCCAAGGGCGCACTGGGCGGACGCAACCGCGCACTGCTCGACACCGTGTCGGCGGCGATCAAGGACGATCTGATGCGGGTCAAGGATGCGCTGGACCTGCACCTGCGCAACCCCGATGCCAGTGCCGCCGAGCTTGGCGCGCAGACCGATGTGCTCGACCGCGTCGCCGATACCCTCGGGATGCTGGGCCTGGGTGTGCCGCGACGGGTGGTACAGGAACAGCGCCAGCTGCTCAACGATGTGGCGGCCGGCAGCCGCGCGGCCGACGAGGGCACCTTGCTCGATATCGCCGGCGCATTGCTGTACGTCGAAGCCTCGCTGGATGACAACATTCAAACCCTCGGCGCCAGCGCCGACTCCGGCGCTGCCGCGCCGGCCAGCGCATCGATCGACATCGAGCTGCCGCAAGCCGAGGTGCGTCGCATCCTCGATGCGGTGATGAAGGAGGCACAGGCCAACCTGCAGCAGGCCAAGCAGGATGTGGTCGCCTTTGTCGAGGCGCCGTGGGATCACGAGAAGATGCAGCGCATTCCGCAGCTGCTCGAAGAAATCGCTGGCGCCATGCGCATGCTGGCCCTCGACGAGCCGGCCGAACTGCTCAACGCGCTGGGTCGCTTTGTCGAAGTCGAGCTGCTGCGCCTCAAGCGCGTGCCGACCCAGGAACAGATGGACCGGCTCGCCGACAGCCTCGCCTCGGTGGAGTACTACCTCGAATCCGCGCGCGACCAGCGCGTCGGCCGCGAGCGAATTCTCGATGTGACCCGGCGCAGTCTCGAAGCGCTCGGCTACTGGCCGCTGCCCGAAGAGGCGCCGGTCGAGCCAGCCTCCGAGCTCGATGAACTCGGCGGTGCGGTGCTGGAGCAGGCGCCACCGGTTGCGACAGCACCGGTGGTGCCGGCCTCTGCTGCGAAATCCTTCGACACCCTCAGCTTCGATACCCTCAGCTTCGATACGCCGACCTTGTCAGGCGCTGCCTCGTTGCGCGGCCCCGAGCCCGACGAATCAGCCGATCGCTCGCAGCTGCCGACCATCGAACTGCCCAGCGACAGCCTCGACGATTTCCTCGCGCGCCTGGAGCGCGGCGAGGACTCCGCTGCGGATTCTGCCGCGCAGTCCACGCCGGCGCCGTCGGCGCCCGTCGCCGAAGCGCTCGATGGCGGGGTCGAAATCTACCCCGGCCACGGCCTGTCCGACCTGATCGTCGGCCAGACCGCAGCGACGCCCACCGTGCCGGCCGCACCAGACGTTGGCGGCCTGCGGTTTGCGCAGACGCAGGCCTCGCCGGCGCCAAGTGCGGTCGAAGCCGAATCCGAATACGAGTGGGTCGAGATTGAAGAAGAAGTCGAGGAGCCGGTCGCCGTCGCCGGCGATGGCGCGGGTGCATTCCAGGCCACAGCGTCCGACGACATCGACGACGAGATTCGCGAGGTGTTCGTCGAGGAGGTGGAGGAGGAGATCGACAATCTTCGGCGCCAGCTGCCGCTGTCGCGCGCCGACATTGCCGATCTGGAATTGCTCAAGCCGATTCGTCGCTCGTTCCATACGCTGAAGGGCAGCGGCCGACTGGTCGGTGCCGCTGCGCTCGGCGAATTCAGCTGGCGCGTCGAGAACATGCTCAACCGGGTGCTCGATCGCAGCATCCAGCCGTCGCTGGCGGTGCACGACCTGCTAGATCACGCGGTGGGCGCCCTGCCGCAGATGCTGGCCGGACTGCGCGGCGAGACTGCGTCCAGCGTGGACCTGGCCGCGATCATGGCGGTTGCCGACCGGATCGGTGCTGGCGAGGATGCACGCGTGCCCGCTCGCGCGGTGCAAACGGTCAAGGTCAAGCGAACGCGCATGGTGCAGGTGGCAAAGCCCAGGCCGGCACTGGTGGTCGACCCGGTCGAGCTGACCGAGGTGGTCGACATGAGCGAGCCGGCCCTGGGTCTGGCTGCAGCCGAGCAGCTTGCGACCGCGCAGGTGGCGGCGGACGAGCCACCATCGCCGATCGTGCCGGTGTCGATGGCCGAACTGCTGCCGCCGCAGCCGGTGATGCCGCTGCTCGATTCGATGCTGCTGGAGATCCTGCGCAGCGAGGTCGAGGGCCATCTCGAAAGCATCGACGGCTATCTTGCCAGCGCGCGCATCGCGCCGATCCCGGCGCCGGAATCGCTGCTGCGCGCGGTGCATACGCTGCATGGTGCGATTTCGATGGCCGACGTGCCGGTGGTCAGCGAGCTGGTCGGCCCGCTGGAGGGCTACATCAAGCGCCTGCGCGGTGCGGGTGCCGCACCGGATGTCGGCGGCCTGGTCGCGATCGAAGACGCCTCGCGCCTGATCGGCGCCGTGGTCGGCTTGCTGGACCGGCCGGGTGCGCCATTGCCCGACGGCACCGCTCTGATCGCACGCCTGTCCGCACTGCGCGACGGGCTGCCCGAACCGCAGAGCGCACTGAGCCTGTTCAACCTGACCGAGGAAGAGCAGGTCCGCGATGGGATCGAGTCCGCCGATGAACCAGCGCCGGCATCCGAGCCGGCGCCTGCGGCCGAAATCAATCGCAACGAAGCGGATTCCTGGTTGCTGGAAGACGCGAGCATGGAAACGCTGCAGGAGCAGGGTTTCGATTCGATTGAATTGTTGCCCGGCGCTGCACAGCCCGAGCCTGCGGCCGCCGCGGAGTCCGCCGAGACGACGCTCGATGAAGACAGCGCCGAACTCGAGGCCCTGCTCGCGACCGCGCTGGCCGAGGAAGCCGCGCTCGATGCATCGTCGCCGCCGCAGGAAGTCGCCGACGACGAGCCGGTCCTCGGTCTGAGCGCTGACGAGCTGTCCGAACTGGAGCATGCGCTGGACGATGCTGCCCCGGCATCGATCGAACCCAGGTCGCATGATGTTGCCGCGGCCGAAACTACCGCAATCGAATCCACCGCTGGCGAATCGCTGTCGGCGCCGGAAGGTGTCGAGACGACCTTGGTGGCCGCTGCAGCGCCTGCAATCGCCGAGCCTGCCGCAGCGCAGCCGGACGCCGACGCAGCGGCACCGCGCTTGGACAGCGCGACCGAAGATGCGGATCCGGATGGGCCGTTGCTGCTGCCCGACATGGACGAAGACCTGATCGAAATCTTCGTCGAGGAAGGCAACGACCTGCTCGACAAGGCCGACACCCTGGTAGCACGCCTGCGCGAAGCGCCGGGCGAGAACGAAGCGGTGGTGGGTCTGCAGCGCCAGCTGCATACGATCAAGGGCAATGCGCGCGCCGTCGGTCTCGGCGGCATCGGCGATCTCAGCCACGTGATGGAGTCGCTGCTGGAAGCTGCGGTCGCCGACCGTCTGACGATGGGTCGACCGGCCGTCGAACTGCTCGAGCGCGGTTTCGATCGCCTGCACCGGATGGTGGCGCGGGTTGCGCGCCGCCAGGCGGTGGGAATTCCGCAGCAGACCATCGAGCGCTTCGAGGCGCTGGTCGCTGGTGAACCGCTGCCGGAACCGGCCCCGGCGCCCACGCCGGTGCCCGCACCGATCGCAGCCAAACCTGCCGAGATCGTGTCGATTGCAGCGCCGCCGGCGGTCGAGGCAGCGCCAGTTGCAGTCGAGCCGGCAGCGGCAATCAAGCCGCGCCAGTCGGCTCCCGCGCGGGCGTTGCCCGAGCCGCTAGCGGAAGAAGAAGCCGCCGCGCGCGCGCCGCAGGAAATGATCCGGGTGCGCTCCGACCTGCTCGATTCGCTGGTCAATTTCGCTGGCGAAGTTTCGATCTACCGTTCGCGTCTCGAACAGCAGGTTGGTTCGTTCCGCTTCAACCTCGTCGAGCTCGACCAGACCACCCAAAGTCTGCGCGACCAGTTGCGCAAGCTCGAAATCGAAACCGAAGCGCAGATCCTGTCGCGCTACCAGCGCGAGGCGGAAGAAAGCGGCCAGGATTTCGATCCGCTGGAGCTCGATCGCTTCTCGACCCAGCAGCAGCTGTCGCGTGCGTTGGCCGAGTCGGTATCCGACCTGATGTCGCTGCAGAACGCGCTGGACGACCTCACCCGCGGTGCGGAAACGCTGTTGCTGCAGCAGTCGCGGGTCAGCTCCGAGCTGCAGGAAGGCCTGATGCGCACGCGCATGGTGCCGTTCGACTCGGTAGTGCCGTTCCTGCGCCGCCTGCTGCGCCAGACCGCAGACACCGAACGCAAGCGCGCCACCCTGCGCATCGAGGGCGCCCAGGGTGAAATGGACCGCAACCTGCTTGAGCGCATGAAAGCGCCGTTCGAGCACATGCTGCGCAACGCGATCGCACACGGCATCGAAGCGCCGGCCGATCGCGCTGCCGCCGGCAAGCCCGAGGAAGGTACGGTGCGCATCGCGGTCAGTCGCGAAGCCACGGAAGTGGTGATCCGCGTGTCCGACGACGGTCGCGGGATGGATCGCGACGCGATCCGCCGCAAGGCGATCGAACGCGGCCTGATGCGACCAGACGCGCAGCTGTCCGATCGCGATCTGTTCGCGTTCGTGGCCGAGACCGGATTCTCCACCGCCGAGAAACTGACCCAGCTGGCCGGTCGCGGCGTCGGCATGGACGTGGTCGCCAGCGAGATCCGCCAGCTCGGCGGCTCGATGTCGATCGACAGCCAGCGCGGCACCGGCACCGAGTTTGCGATCCGCTTGCCGTTCACGCTCGCCGTCACGCAGGCGATCCTGGTGCGCCTTGGCGATCAGGTATTCGCCGTGCCGATGTCCTCGGTGCAGGGCGTGGCGCGCATCGGCCGCGAGGATTTCGACCGCCGCATCGCGCAGGCACGTCCGGTGTTCGCCTACGCCGGCGTGGAATACGTCATCCACGAGCTGAACAACCTGCTCGGAGCGCCCGGCGCCCGCGCGGTGGACGAAGCGCAGTTGCCGCTGCTGCTCGCGCGCACCGGCGACCAGCGCGCCGCGATCCGCGTCGATGGCGTGCTCGGCAGTCGCGAAATCGTGGTCAAATCGGTCGGCCCGCGGGTGAACTCGGTGCGCGGTATCTTCGGCGCTTCCATCTTGGGCGATGGCTCGGTGGTGATGATCCTCGACGTGGCACCGCTGGTGCGCCGCAGCGCCGCGCTGCGCGAGGCCAGCGCGGTCGAAGACGCGATCGCAGATTCGATGCCGGGCCTGGTGGCGCCGCCGGCACCGGTGGTGGCAGCGCCGGAAGTGCGCCGACAGCCGCTGGTGATGGTGGTCGACGACTCGATTACCATGCGCAAGGTGACCAGCCGCGTGCTCGAACGCAACGACATGGAGGTGCTCACCGCGAAGGACGGTCTCGACGCGGTGGAGAAGCTGCAGGATCGCGTTCCGGACCTGATGTTGCTCGACATCGAGATGCCGCGCATGGACGGTTACGAACTGGCGACCTACATGCGCAACGATCCACGCCTGCGCAGCGTGCCGATCATCATGATCACCTCGCGTACTGGCGAGAAGCATCGCCAGCGCGCTTTCGAAATCGGCGTCGACCGCTATCTCGGCAAGCCCTATCAGGAGGCAGACCTGCTGCGCAACGTCGAGGAAACCTTGAGACTGTCCCGTGCACTCGACTGAGCCGCAGCCGCGCGAGGTTTCGATCGCCCTGCTGTATCAGGCGCCGGGCCATTCCGAGCACCTGAAACTCGCGCTGACCGAGCTTGGCGCCCACGTGGTCTACGATTCTCCTGCAGCGAAGTTCGATCGCGCAGCGCTGGATGCATCGGGTGCGAGGATCGTGGTGATCAACCTCGACGAGGAATCCGCCGATGCCTTCGACCAGTTCGACAATCTGCTGACCGACGACGCGCTGCACGTGGTGTTCAACGATGCCGAAGTCTCGAGCCGGCTGCAGGGCTCGGACCAGGCGCGCTGGGCGCGTCATCTGGCCGCGAAGATCCTCGGCAAGGGCGAACTCAACCCGCCACGGCCAGCCGGCGCCAGCGCGGTTCCGGTGCGGGTCAAGACCGCTCCGCTGCAATCCGATACTCCCAACGATCCGGAGCTTGGCTTCGAGCTGCATGGCGCAGAACTGGATGCGGCGTTGACGGCCGACACCGGCGAATCCCTGCAGCGCACGCGCGCCGCTCTGGTCACCGCCGATGAGCCGGTAGCTGCCGAGTTGGTCGATCCGTTCGCGCGCCCGTCTGCGCGCCACGATGCGCCGACCGTGCTGCTGCCAGTGGTAGACCTGCAGCGCGCGCTCGTCGACGAGGCGGCAGCGCGGTCACGCCACGACGCACCGACAGTGGAACTGCGGCTGCAGGATGCGCTCGACACCAGCAGCGACACAGCGGAAAGTTCGACTGAAACCAGCGGCGAAATGCTTCCGGGCTCGAATGCGCCCGACGACGACGACTTCGAATCGATCAGCCTCTCGGAGCCAGGCGAGCTCGTCGCCGATGCGTCCATCGACCCGGATTTCGACGGCCTCGATGGGCTGTCGCTCGACTCGGCGCCGACCGCGGCGGCAGCGTCGCCAACGCGCGGTGCTGCACTGATCCAGGCGCTGAATCTCGACCCGGACTTCGCCGCCAGTTTGCGCGATTTCGGGCTGCTGCCCGAAACCGATCCGGTCGCTCTACCGCAGACGGCTGATCCGAGCGCTGATGCAAGCGACGAAGTTCTCGACACCGGCATGACCCTCACCGACGAATTCGACGAGGCGTTGGGTGCGCTCAGCTTCGAGCCGCTCGACGACGACACGCCCTCGCAACGCGAGTCCGCGCCGGCTGGACTCGACGATTTGCTGCTCGATCTGCAGTCGGAGCCTGCCGCCAGCGATGAACTGCTGCAGAAACCGGGCGCCAACCGTCCTGCGCCGCCGCCGGTTCCGACGACATCGGGCTTGTCGCTGTCGCTGGCCGACGACGACGACGAGCAGCCCGCGCCAGCTGCGCCGAATCCCGCGACAACCAGCGGTGCGCCGCACAGATCGCTGACGGATTTCGACTTCTCCGGGCTGTCGCTCGAGCCGCTCGGCGACGAGGAGCACACGCCGATCACCGGCCGTGCGAAGTTCGAGATCGACGACAAGGATCGCCGCGCCACGAGCCCACCGCCGGTGCCCGCCGCCAAACCTGTCGTAGAAGCTCAAGCGGACGACGGCTCCGATGGTGCGATCGAGTTCGAACAGCGCGGTCTGCGCGAGCCCGAGGTCGATCCCGAACTCGCCGCGGAGCTCGAGGCAATGGGCGCGGCGGCCAATGCGCTGCCGCTCGGGCAGCCGGTGGCATCCGGGATCCACAACGTCTGGGTGCTTGGTGCCTCGATCGGCGGGCCGGAAGCTGTGCGCGAGTTCCTCGCCGCATTGCCGCCGGCAACCCCGGCACTGTTCCTGCTCGCCCAGCACATGGGTGCGGATTTCCTCGACTTGATGGTGCAGCAACTCGCGCGGGCTACGCCGATGCCGGTGCGTACCGTCGGCGATGGCGACATCGTGCGGCATGGCGAGGTCGTGGTGGTGCCGCTGTCCGAGCGATTGCGGGTCGACGCCGACGGCACCGTGCACCTGGATGCCGCAGTCGACGTATCGCCCTACAGCCCCTCGATCGACCGCGTTCTGCGCGATATCGCGGATCGGTTCGGCAAGGCAGCAGGCGCGATCATCTTCAGCGGCATGGCGCACGATGCGGTCGAGGGCGCGAGCTACATGCGCGAGCGCGGCGGCACGATCTGGGTGCAGGATCCCGCAACCTGTGTGATCAGCTCAATGGTCGATGGCGCGCAGGATGCCGGCGTGGTGTCGTTCGTCGCCGCACCGGCGGAACTGGCGCTGGAACTGTCTGCCGAACTGGCGCGCCGCGCGCTGCGCGACTGAACCGAGGAAACCATCCCATGACCGACTCACCGCACGAAATCCGTGGCCTGATGATCACCGTCGCTGGTGGTCGCCTGTTGTTGCCGAATACCAATGTGTCGGAGATCATCACCGCCGCCGTGCCAGAGCCGGTCGCGGGTGCGCCGCCGTGGCTGTTGGGACGGGTACGCTGGCGCGGTTGGCGGGTGCCACTGGTGTCGTTCTCGCTGCTCTCGGGAATCGCGCCGCGCGACGGCGCACTGAACGCAAAGGTCACCATCTTGAAGGGACTGACCGGGCAGCCGCGCATGCCGTTCATCGCGCTGCTGTGCCTGGGCTTCCCG
>JBBRFN010000088.1:0-11832 GCA_038224265.1 Lysobacterales bacterium | reverse complement strand
TTGCATCGCGCGCGCGGCGCCGCATGCTTGTCGTCGGCGAATCCCTCGCCCGGAGGAAGCAACGATGCTCATGACCACCACCTCGACCCTCGATGGCCACAAGGTCAGTCGCTATCTCGGCGTGGTTACCGGCGAGGCGATTCTCGGCGCCAACATCTTCCGCGACTTCTTCGCCGGGATCCGCGACATCGTGGGTGGGCGCTCGGGCTCGTACGAAAAGGTGCTGCGTGACGCCAAGGACACCGCGATGCGCGAGATGATGGAAGACGCCAAGCGCCTCGGCGGCAACGCGGTGATCGGTATCGATCTCGACTACGAGACCGTGCAGGTCGGCAATGGCGGCGGCATGCTGATGGTGTCGGCGTCGGGCACTGCGGTGGTGGTCGACCACGCCTGAGGCGCGGCGGCGAGCGGTCGGGTGAGTAACGACGACCTCAGTCGCGCGCCGCCGCCCGCCCCACCCGTACACAGTTGCGCCCATCCTGCTTGGCCCGATACAGCGCCGCATCGGCTTCGTGCATCAGGTCTTCGGCGCGATCGTCCACGGTGGGGATGCGGCATACCAGCCCGGCGCTCAAGGTCAGCGTGACGCTGTCATTGCCGAGTGCCGCTGGGGCCAGCGCGCCGACTGTGTTGCGCATTTCTTCGGCGATATGCTGCACGCCGTCGGGTGTTGCATCGACGACCAAACATACGAATTCTTCGCCGCCATAGCGGGCCAGCACGTCTTGCGGGCGTGCCATGGTTTGCAGGGCAGTGGCGATGGCTTTCAGCGCGATGTCGCCGACCGGATGCCCGAAGCGGTCGTTGTAGTTCTTGAAGCGATCGACGTCGATCACGATCACGCCAACTGCAAGCTGCTTGTCGCGCGCGCGCCGTACGGCGGCGTCGAGCGCCTCGTCGAAGCGGCGTCGATTGGCCACGCCGGTCAACGCATCGATGTACGACAAGCCGACGAGGCGCTGATTGGCGGTCGACAGCTCGCCCGTGCGCTGCGCCACGATGCGCTCGAGTTCGAGCTGCCGGCGGCGCAAGCTGCGGTTGTAGATCCACGCCAGGGCGATACCGCTGAGCATCAGCAGCAAAGCGCCGGCGATGCGCACGCTGTGTCGCTCGTGCCACTGCGGCTGCACCTTGATCGATAGTGCTGCGCTGCGGCTGAGCGTGCCCGCGTAGTCGCGCGCTTCCACCTGCAGTTCATAGCTTCCCGGCGGCAGTCGACTGTAGCTACGGCTATGCTCGTCCGACCACGGGCCGGGCGCGGCGTCGAGTCCGAGCAGCTGGCTGCGATACACGGTCTCGGTCTCGCGCTGACCGACCAGCAGGGTGTAGTCGATGCGCAGCTGGCGCGTCGCCGGTGGCACCATCACGCCCGCCCCGGGATCCAGCGGTTGGTCGATTTCATCGAGCTGCAGCGCGGTGAAGCGCACGTCGCGCGGGCGGGTATCGCGCTGCGGAGTCTGTACCCGTGGGTCGAATACGCTCAAGCCCGCGAGCGTGCCGACCCAGTATCGATCGTGCGCGTCGACCATCTGCGCATTGGTATTGCACTCGTCGTGCACCATGCCATCACGGCGCCGGAATACCTGTTCGCGCCAGCCGCCGCCGGACTGCGGCGTCAGTTGCTGTACGCCATTGTTGGTGCACACATAGATGCGCCCATTGCGGTCGGGCAGGATCGTGTACACCGTCGAATCCGGTGGCGCGGGAACCTGCTCGCGCGCGAGCAGACGCGGTGCGGTGGGATCTTCGACATCCAGGCGCAACGTGCCGTTGCGCGTGGCGCCGAGCCACAGCACCGTGCGCCCGCCCTCGTCGATCGGGGTGGCGGTACGCAGCCCGGCATCGGCCAGACCTTCGATCGGCACCGCAGACCATGTCTTGCCATCGAAACGCAACAGGCCACGCTCGGTGGCCGCCCACAGCCACGAGTGCCCGCTGCGGTCGATCTGCTCGGCGAGCCGGAATCCGATGCCCGTATCGATGCCGTCGTCGACCGCATGCCGCGTCCAGCGACTACCGCGCAGCTGGAAGATGCCGCTGTTGCGGGTCAGGAACCAATACTCGCGCACGCCATCGACGAGGCGCGAGATCGCGTGCATCGCTCCATCGTCCTGCCCGTCCCAGGGTGTGGCCAGTTGCGAAAACTGCAGTGCATCGTCGACCTGCCACAGGCTGCCGTTGGCGCTGGCCAGCCGCCACGCGCGCCCATCGACACCCGGCAGGCGCCAGATCTGACGAAAACCCTCGACCGGCAAGGTGCCCTCGGTATGCGTGAGCACGCGCCAGCGGCCATCCTCGCGCACGCCGAGTCCATCCTTGGCGGTGGCGACCCACAAGCGCTCGCCGCCGTCGTCGAGATCTTCGTGCAGTACCGAGAACACGCCGTTGTAGCGCGAGCCGAGCAATGAGGCGGTTTGCCATGGATTCTCGCCGAGCGCTGCCCGCGCGATGCCGCCTTCGGTGGCCACCCACAGCAGGTCGATACCGTCGACATCGCGCTGGATCTCCAGCGAGCGCACCGCATCCGAGGGCAGGCCATGGCGGCGGTCGTAGACGGTGGTGCGCTCGCCCTGCAGGCGCAGCACGCCGCCGCGCGTGGCCACCCACAGGATCCGCTCGCCCTGCGCATCGGTGGTCGCGCGCGCGCGATACATCGCCTCCGACGGCAGCTCGCCCGTGGCTTCGCGCCAGACCCGAATGCCACTGTCGTCGATGCGAATCAGACCGTTGCCATAGCTGACGATCCACAGTTCTTCGCGGCCGCGATTCACGCTGCGGTGCAGGTCGGTGATCTCCAGCAGCGGCAGTTGTGCGTCCGTGAAGCGCTGCCACTGCCCGGTGCTGCCGTCCGTGTCGAGCGTGCGAAACCACAGCTGAGGGCTGGCCAACCACTGCCGCGCGCCGCCGAACAGGCTGTGCGTCACCTCGATGTCGCGCGACTGCACGCCAGGTGGGCCTGCCTCGGCGGTCCAGCGGTCATCGGCCAGCGTCAGCAGCCCTTCGCGGGTGGGCGCGGCAAGGGTTGCAATGGTCCCCGGCCACTGCCAATCGGAAAGCTGCTGGATCGGGGAATCCGCATGCCCACGCAGGGTCCACGCGCGCCCGTCCCATACGGCCAGTCCCTCGCGCTCGAACAACGCCCACAGGCGTCCTTGCGGATCGGCGCGCAAATCGCGTACCAGACTGCGCGCCGCAACCTGCGGCCACAACGTCCAGCGATAGCCGTCGAATCGCGCAATCTGCGAGGCGGAGCCACCCCAGACGAAGCCTTCATGGTCGAAACCGAGTGCGGTCCACACTTCATCGCTGAGTCCGTCGCGCGCGGTATAGACCGTGAAGCTCAGCGCGGCCTGGCCCTGCGGACCCGGCGCGGCAGGCTGCGCGAGCGCAACACCGCTTGCCGCCATGCCCGCAAGCAGCCATCCGCAGAGCGAGCGCTGTTGCCGGATGCTTCGCAAGAACCCTCGCACGGTCGAACGTTGAACGGGTTTGGAGTATGCCGTGGTCCGGTGGATGGCTTGTGAGGCGTGACCATTGTTCGCGGTCGAACGCCCTCGATTTCGATCGGCACGGCGCCCGCGACGCATGCCACGCGACAGGGCAGGACGGGACAGGGCCCAAGCCCGGCGCGGCGCTCCGCCGCTCGGGTACGCCGTTACTCGAAATCGTTGCGGAACAGCAGCGGCGTGAGTTCCACGAACACGTCGTCGACCTGGACTTCGAGCATGCCGCCGGCGCCCGGCTTGTCGACGCCGAGGCGGAGCAGGAACGATTGTGCGATATCGACCGAGTAGGTAAACGTGACCGCGGTCCAGACTGATGCCCGGGACACAAACAATCCTCCGGCGCCGCGGATGCTGCCGGTGCAGTCCGGGTTGCCGTAGGCCACCACGGTGATCTGGGCGCGCCCGCCGACCTGGGCCGGGTCGACGCGCGCGCTGCCGCCGATCAGATAGGTGCCGGGCGCGGTCAGCGCCACGCACTGCTCGAGTGGAAAGGTGCGCGTGCCGGCGTCCGGCAAGGCGTTGCGCAGCCGGGCCGAGCCCGACGCGGGGTCACCGTCGATATCGTCGGGCGAGGGCGATGCCGTGCCATCGCCGGTCGCCCGCCAACCGTCGAGCGCGGTGGAGAACTCGCCATTGCTCACGAGATTCTGAGCCGAGACTACAACGGGCAGCAGGGCGAGCAGCAGTCCCGCCGAGACCAGACTTTTGAGGTGTGTGGGCATGGTCACTCGAAGCCATCCGCAAAAACGCCGTCAGCGAGCAGCGGCGCGCCGGTAATGCCGACATCGTCAAAGCGCACGTCGGTCAGGCCGTTGAGGTTCAAGCCACTGACTGCGTCCAGCCGAATCTCGATCGTTGAGTTGACCGTTGTGACCGGAACATCCAGCTGCAGCGGTACGGCGAGCGGTCGAAAGCCGGTGCCGCCGGCAAATGCGACTTCGCCGCTTTCCTGCGCGCCGGCGGTGCTGCAGTTGGCATCGCTGACGCGAAAACGCCAAGCAAGCAGGGCATTGTCGGAATTTAGACCCGTACCGCGCTGCGCCTTCGCCGCGATGGTGTACCTGCCCGGCGCAGGCACGTTGAAGCAGCGTCGCAGCACGGTCAGGCGCGGCGCGAGCGAGCCCGGCAGATTGACGAGCGCCGACCCCGAGATCGAATTGCCATTGGCATCCTGAGCGTCCCAGACCACGCCGGGAATCGCCTCGCCGTTGGCGCTGGCTTCCCAATAGCGCAGTTGCGCAAAACTGGAAAACGTCCCATTGACCAACCACGGATCGTTCTGCTGTCGCTCGTATGCGCCGACATCGACAGTGCTGCTGTCCGGCGCGAAGATGCCCAAGGCGACCTGACGTTGCCGAGCGTCCAGGTCCAGTGGGGCGTCGAGCACCGACCCGGCAGCGAACGCATTGACAGCGGGTGAACCGATTCTCAGACGATAGTCGTTGAACTGGGTGTTCTCGAAGCGCGCATCGCCCAATACCGATTGGGACGGGTTAGGCAGCACCTGTGGCGCATTGGTCGCGTTGTACTCCCAATTGTGGGTGGCGCTGTTGACGATCGGAAAAGCCGCTGCAAGTGGCGTTCGCGCCGGCTGAAAAATCAGATTGTTGCTGAACGCCACGGTAGCCGGGGCGTTATCGAGAAGTACGCTCGGATTGGCCGATGCAATCGAGTTTCCGGCGATCGTCACGTTGCGCATGATGAAACCTTGATTGCCAGCCGCGAAGCCCAGTCGCAATGCGGCAGCAGTGAGGTTGTTGTCGGCAAGCAGGGCGGTATTGATCTCGACCCGCCCAGCACCCACAGCGCCAATCAGATTCCCGGCGGTATTGTTGATGATCTTCACGTCTCGCATATACAGCTCGATGTTTTCTCGGACGAATACGACAGAGCCCGGTGACGGCATACCCGCGGCCGTCTGCGTAATGTGAGCTTCGATGACGTTGCAGCCGGTCGCATTTCGCGCGCATCGAACCGGTTGCGCTGGCGCATTGGCAGGAACGGCGCACTCGGCCCGTGTCGGCACGTTGTAGATCATGTTGCTGTTGGCGTCGCCATCGGAATCGGCATAGAGTGCAGCCCCGCCACTGGCGCGATTGCCGACGAGGTGCGCGTCCATTACGCAAAGAGTTGCACCGTTGAAGAACGGTTCAAGGTAGATCGCGCCACCCTCTGCATTTGCACGATTTCCTTCGATACGTGTCGGGAAATTGGGGTTCGTCGAGAAAACCACGACGCGAGCGCCTGCGCCCGATGAACTGCCGCGAATGGCAATCGCGCCGCCTTTTCCAGCACCGGTACTGAAGGAAATGCCTGCCAGGTTCGTTTGCAAGACGGCGCGTCCATCCAGCCCCGTTGATGCAAGATAGGCACTTGCATTTTGCTGAACGAAGATGCCTCCGCCCGAAGCATAGGCTTCATTGCCGGCGATCGAAACGTCGGCATCGACGGCGTACAACGTGGCGCTGCCAGAAAGATGCACTCCGCCGCCGTTGAAGTCGGCGATATTGTTCTCGATCAGGACGCCATCAGACAGGGTCAGCAGGCCGCTGCTGCTGCCGATGGCGCCACCGGACGCCGCGCGATTGTCGCGCAGTTCCATGTCGCTCAGGATGAGCTCGCCAGTTCCCGAGAATTCGATTGCGCCACCGAACGAGTTGACGCCGCGTACGTTGTTGCGGATCTGCAATCCCTGCAATCGTCGCACGCCGCTGCCGGTGATGGTGATCATCGACGGGCGTGCATCGGGATTGACGTCGATTCCGACAAGCTGCGCGAAATTGCCGTTGGCTGCGCTGTCGGTGCATGTGGCGAATCGACCGTCGAGGGTCACGTCCTGCTGTCCGATCGTGATACCGCCCGGACCCCAGGTCGTTGCATTGGAGATCCGTACGACGTCAGGCCCTGGATTGCTGGCTGCTGCATTGATGCCGCCCTGTATGGTGGTGAAGTTGCAGCCGGCGCCGGTGCCCACGAGAAATGTTGCACCGTGTGCGCCAAAGCTGGCAGCGAGCAGCAGCAATGCAACACGGGTTCGACGATGGCTGCCGGTTGCAGCACATGGATTCTGCGGCATGGAAGCTCCCTCGACATGCCGGGCCAATCCGGCTGCTTCCAAGGAACGAGCCGGGGTGGCTGTTTGCGACATCCGACCGACAAGACCCGTGTACGGCGGGGAATCGACGGAAACCTACCGACCCACCAGCGCGTTGACCGAGGGCAGCATTGATCGGTGCGGGGTTTCGCATCGATGGGCAAACCGAGCATGCGGCATCTGCAACCTGCGCTTGCTCCAACAGCGTGACTGTCCCGAACAGGGGAACTGCTGACGCCCCTAAAGCCGGCGCGTGAAGGGCGGGGGGCACGATGCCGTGCGGTATCGTTACAGCGTTCAGCGCGTGTGTCGCAGCTGCACGCTCGCCAGCGGTGCGAACTCGCGCATTGCAGCGACCCGACGGCGGAGCGAGGGCGGCAGCAAGCCCGGGTTGCCGAGCAGCGCCTCGGCGCGCGCCGCTGCGGGCCCAGCGGACGGGTCGGCAGTGCCATGCCTGACCAGCGCATCGAGCACCGCGTGTTCTGCCACGAGCAGCGGCACCGCCGCTCCGGCTGTGCTGAGCAGGGCCGCGCCACGCTCAAGCGACCCGCGAGCCTCGGCCCATGACGCGGCATCGAGCGCGACGGCCGCGCGCCGCAATTCAACGTTGCCCAGCCAGCAGGCGCGCTTCGGTGGCGCATTGGGATCGGCAGACTGCAATTGATCCAGCCACGAGCGGGCGCCCGCGACATCGCCCAGATGCTGCGCGAGTCGCACGCGGTGCTCGATCGCGCCGCACAGGCGGTCGGGGTCGCCAGTGGCCAGTGCACGCAGTTCGGCGATGGACTGGTCGAGCGCCGCGACGCCGGCTTGTGTCGATCCCAACATGCCCAGGGTGTAGCCGTATTGCGCGCGCGCGGCAGTGGTGCGCCAGTGCTTGGGCCCGAAATCGCGCACGTTGTCGGTCACGCACTGGCCGAGCAGCGCCGCTGCTTCAGCGTAGTCCTCGCGCATCATCAGCAGGTTGCCGACCCCGTAGCGCGCGACCGTGGTATCGGGATGCCCGTCGCCGAGCGTGGCGAGGCTGATCCGCAGCGCCTCGCGTGCGACCACCAGTGCCGCATCCAGATCACCGCGCTCGCGCAGCACCTGCATCAATGCGTTGAGGTTCGGCGATGCATGGCGATCGTCGCCGGGATAGATCGCGCGGTCGATCTCCACGGCGGCGCGCGCGGCCTGTTCGGCGCGATCCAGATCCCCCTTGCGACGATAGGCGCGCGACAGCGTGGCCTGCACGTTGGCCACGCGCTGGTGACGCTCGCCAAAGCGCGCGCGGTTGCGCGCGAGCAGTTCTTCATAGGCTTGGATCATTGCATCGAGCCGGTTGGCTTCCAGCAGCACGATTCCCCAGTCGTTGAGGGTCGCGCGTATCAACTCGGGGTCGCCAACCTGGCGCGCCAGCAGCATCGCCGCCGCGCCATCACGCAATCCGCGGTCGAGATCGCGCACGCGCACCGCGAGCACCGCCGACATCGATAGTCGGTCCACCTGCTGCGGCAGGTCATCGCCCGCGGAAGGCAGCGCATCGAGCTGCGCGCGCGCCAGCGGATATTCGCCGCGCGCCATGCTGTTCTGTACGAGGTGGATGGCGGCCTCGGTCGCGGTCGGATGGGTTTTGCCCCAGCGCTCGCTGGCCGCATCGCGGACCTCCTCGAACAGTGCTCGCGCGCCTTCGAGGTCGCCCTGCCGCTGCAGCACCTGCGCCAGGCGCATGCGCAGTTCGAGTCGTGCGCCCGGGTCCGCATCAAGATCGGAATCGCTGGTCGCGATGGCACGCTGCACCGCATCCACCACCGTTGCGGGCCCCTCGCGTTCGGGGCCAGGCTCGGCTTCGGCAAATGCGGTGAACATGAAATCACGCAAGCTGTCGGCGCGCGCGGCTTGCTGCCGCGCGAGATCGCGTTGCGACAACACCAGAACGAAGGCGCCGAGCAGCGTGGCGATCATCGCCACCCCCGCCGCAACGCCGATTCGATGACGTGCAATGAACTTGCGCGCCCGATAGCTTCGGGATGGCGGGTGCGCCGCGATCGGCTCGCGCGCCAGATAGCGCTCGATGTCGTCGGCGAAGTGGCGCGCCGACGCGTAGCGTCGCGAGGGGTCTTCGGCGAGTGCGGTGCGCAGCACCGTGGCGAGATCGGCATCCAACGCCTGCCAGCGCGAGTGCTGCGCATCGGCCTCGGGGCCGCGCGGGATGCGTGCATCGGGGCCGAGGCGCGCGTCGATCACCAGCTCCGCGCCGATCACGCCCAGCGCATACACGTCGACTGCAGTGGTGAGTGCACCGGGCCGATACTGTTCGGGTGCGGCGTAGCCGGGGGTCAGCGCGATCTGCTGGGTCTGGGTCGCCTCTTCAGTGTCGATCAACTTGGCGATGCCGAAATCGAGCACTTTGACCTGCCCCTCGCGGTCGACCAGGATGTTGTCGGGCTTGAGGTCGCGATGCACGACCAGAGCGCGATGCGCTGCATCGACCGCAAGCGCCACCGCTACCAACAGTCGTAGTCGATCCGGCAGCCCAAGATCGCGCGCTCGCGCGTCCGCCACCAGCGGCCTGCCGTCGATGCGCTCCATCGCGATGTAGGGGATACCTGCACTGCTGACGCCGGCATCGATCAGGCGCGCGATGTGGGGATGGCTGAGCCCGGCAAGGATTGCCTGCTCGCGGCGGAACCGGCGCTGCACATCGGCCGAGAACAGTCCGGTGCGCAGCAACTTCAACGCCACCTGCTGGGTGGCGCCCGCCACATCGCGTTCGGCCGCAAACACCACCGACGAGCCGCCCTGGCCTAGGCGCGAGATGATGCGGAAGCCACCGATCGACTGGCCGATCAGGCCATCGACGGTGTCGGGTCCGGTTTCGAGTTGCGCGGCCCATACAGTGGCCGGCGTGCCGAACGGATCCTCTGTCCGCAGATCCGCCGACAGCATCGCCTGCAGTATGTGCGCCACTGCCGGATCCGGCGCTTCCTCCGTGAGCAGCGCTTCGCGTCGGGCCGGATCGAGGTCGACGCAGCGGTCGAACAGCGCGCACGCGAGGGCGAGGGTGTCGGTATCGATGGGCGGCCGCTGCGGACTCATGCTGCCGGGAAACGTGTTTCGATCGACGATCGCGACACGGCGGCTGGTGCGCCTACTCGACGCGCGACAGCAGGTAGGCGCGCGCCTGTCGCCAATCGCGGTCGACGGTGCGGCGGACCACGCCGAGCAGTTGCGCGACCTGCTCCAGGCCGAGCCCGGCAAAGTAGTGCAGCTCGACGACCTGTGCCGCGCGCGGATTGGCCGCGGCCAGCTCGTCGAGGGCGCGATCGAGCAACAGGGCAAGTTCCGGCTCGGCGGCCAGCACATTCACTGCCGGATCGGTCAGCGATACGGCGCGCTGGTCGCCGCCGGCCTTGAAGCTGAGTCGATGCCGCGCGCGATCGACAAGGATGTGGCGGATCGCGCGCGCCGCATAGGCGAAGAATTGGTCGGGCGCACCGAAGTCCAATTCATCGCCGAGCCGCAGATACAGTTCATGTACCAGTTCGGTAGTGCTGACGGTGCCGGGCGGCGCGCGATGCAGTTCGCGATGCGCCATCGCCTTGAGGCGGTCGTAGGCAGCCGTGAACGCCTCCGCAGGCGCGAACGATTCACCGACCATGGGCGGATCAAAGGCGCGGTTCATGGCGTGCCGGCCCGGTAGTCCCAGCGATGCTCGATGGTGCCCGGCGCCGGGCGATGAAGTCAACGCGATCGGCGGCAGCGCCGAAACGCGACATCCGCGCGATCGTCACGGCACCAGCTCCAACCACGGTGTCGGAGCCGCGTCCGCCGGCAGATACAGCGGGTGGCGTGGCAATCCGCTGGCCGTGAGGCCCAGATGATGCAATCGCACGCCAGCCGCGTGCAGCATGCCGACCACTTCCGCCGCGCGCTCGATCCCGCGCCGCCCGCCCGCCGCACCCCAGCCGCACACCACCAGCGAGGCACGCCGCGCGCAGCGCTTTATCCATGCATCGTTGCCTTCACCGACCGGGTCGGGCACGTCGAACAGCGCCTCGGGATCGGTGCACACCCGGCTGTACAGGTTCACCACTTCGAGGCGGGTGAATCCCCACTTCGTGGCGAAGCCGATGCAGCGGCGGATAGTGGGATCGTCGCGGCGACCATCGGCCATGCTGGGATTGAGCATCACGAACAGCAGCGGCCCGTTACCTGCCGGCGACTGCCAGCCGGCGAGCAGATCGCCCTGCGTCTTGCCGATCTCGCGGCCGAGCAGGTAGCGATACTGGCGATCCGATGAGAAGCGGGCCCAGCGGCGCAAGGCAGCGATCGGGACGGAGTCTGCCGGCGCCATCGTGCGTGGGTGTGCGATGGCGTTCCCTACGTCGGCTACTTCGCGCCCACGCCGGTCAGCTCGGCGCTGAGTGCCACCAGTCGCGCACGCACTGCGGCATCGGCGGCTTGCTCGTGCGGCGTGGCGACCTTGCCGTCGACGTAGAAGGCGCCGGCTCGCAGCGTCGGCGCGGTGATCAATCCCATCACGGTGTCGCGGCCCTCGGCCACCGTGGTGCGCACGGGGATGCCGAGGTTCTTGACCATCGTGGTGTCCATCAGCGTCGCCGGATGCAGTGAGATCATCGTGATGCCATCGCTCGCGAACGAGGGTGCGAGTTCCATCGTCATCATCACCTGGGCGAGCTTGCTCTGGCCGTAGCCGCGCGCATGTGCGTCGGGTCGCTCGAGCATCACGTCGTCGAAATCGATCGGGTCGGCGCTCAGCGAAGCGATGTTGACCACGCGCGAGGGTGCGGCGGCCTTGAGCGCCGGACGCAGCGTGTGGATCAGCACCCAGCCGGCGAGGTAGTTGACCGCGAACTGCAGCTCGTGGCCATCGGCGCTCGAGCGGCGTGGTTGTTCGCCGGTGAAGGCGATGCCTGCGTTGTTGACCAGCAGGTCGAGCTTGGGCACCTCGCGCGCGATCGTGTTCGCGAAGGTCTTGACCGCCTCGAGCGAGGCAAAATCGGCCGCGATGAAGCGTGCCGATCCGACACCGGTCGCGCTGATCTCATCGACCAGCGACATGCCGCGCTCGGCATTGCGACCGTGCACGATCACGTGCGCGCCATCGGCGGCCAGCGCACGCGCGAGCTCGCGTCCCAGACCATCGGTGGAGCCGGTGACCAGCACGGTCTTGCCGGCGTAGGACAGCGGTGCGATGGGCTCCTGGGCAAACGCACCCATGCC
>JBBRFN010000087.1:0-12094 GCA_038224265.1 Lysobacterales bacterium | reverse complement strand
CTCACCAAGACCGACGGCGATGCACGCGGTGGTGCCGCGCTGTCGGTGCGCTACATCACCGGGCGGCCGATCAAGTTCGTCGGTGCCGGCGAGAAGACCGATGCGCTGGAACCGTTCCATCCCGACCGTGCCGCGCAGCGCATCCTCGGCATGGGCGACGTGCTGTCGCTGGTCGAGGACATGCAGCGCAAGGCCGACGTCGATAAACAGCAGAAGCTTGCCGAGAAGGTCCTCAAGGGCAAGCGCTTCGACCTCAACGACATGCGCGACCAACTCGAGCAGATGATCAACATGGGCGGCATGGCCGGGCTGCTGGACAAGCTGCCGGGCATGTCGCTGGTGCCGCAGAACCTCAAGGACAAGGTCAACGACCGCGAGGTGCGGCGGATGATGGCCATCATCGGCTCGATGACGAAGAAGGAGCGCCGCCACCCGGACCTGCTCAACGGCTCGCGCCGGGCGCGCATCGCGCGTGGCTCGGGCACCCAGCCGCAGGACGTCAACCGCCTGATGAAGCAGTTCATGCAGATGGAAAAGATGATGTCCAAGCTGGGCTCGGGCGGCATGAAGGGCCTGATGCGCCAGATGGGCGGAATGCTCAAGCCCGGTGGCGGGATGTTCCCGCGCTGAGCCCCGAGGCAGCCGTCTGACCCCGTCGCGCCGGGCCCATTTCTGGCGCAAGTTCGCGCCGCGCTGGATTTTTTCCCGGCGGCGGCTACAATATGCGAATCTTTTTCCCGGATCGACCAACAGGTCGATCCTTGCCGAGCATCGAGACCAGCATCATGGTGAAGATTCGTCTGTCCCGCGGCGGCGCCAAAGGCCGTCCGTTCTATCACATCGTCGTGGCCGACGAGCGCTGCGCGCGCGATGGTCGCAACATCGAGCGGCTGGGTTATTACAACCCGGTCGCCAGCGGCAAGGATGTCCGGCTCGAGCTGGACACCGAGAAGGCCGCTGCGTGGATCCAGAAAGGCGCCCAGCCGACCGAGAAAGTGCGCCAGCTGATCAAGCAGGCCGGGAAGCAGAAAGCCGCAGCGTGATGGCATGACCGTGGACGACCGGCAGGTTCTGCTCGGCAGGATTGTCGGCGTGTTCGGGATCGAGGGCTGGGTGAAGCTGCATTCCTTCACCGAGCCACGCGACAACATCTTTCGCTACCGGCCATGGACGCTGCGCGCGGCGTCCGGCGGGCAGACCACGGTGGAGCGTCCGCAGGGCCGCTCGCAGGGCAAAGGCATCGTCGCCAGATTGCCTGAGGTGTCCGACCGCGATGCCGCCGCCGGGCTGGTAGGTGCTGAAGTGTGGGTGCCGCGCGAGGTGTTGCCGAAGGCGCGCGATGGTGAGTACTACTGGGCCGATCTCGAGGGCCTGGAGGTATTCACGGTCGAAGGCGTATCGCTGGGCCAGGTAACGCATCTGTTTGCGACCGGGGCCAACGACGTGCTGGTGGTCAAGGGCGAGCGGGAGCGTTTGATCCCCTTCGTGCCGGGTCAACAAGTGGTGCGGGTCGACCTCGATGGCAAGCGCATCGAGGTGGACTGGGACCCGGCGTTCTGATCGCGATGCGGATCGACGTCATCACGGTGTTTCCGGACTACGTGGCGTCGGCGGCGCGGGTTGGGGTAGTGGGACGGGCGCAGGAGCGGGGACTGTTGGCGGTAGCCACCTGGAACCCGCGCGATTTTGCGACCGACAACTACCGCACCATCGATGGCCGACCATTCGGTGGCGGGCCGGGCATGGTGATGTTGGTCGAACCCCTGCGCAGGGCGATCCACGCGGCCAAGGCAGCAGACACAGCGCCGGCGCGGGTGATCTACGTCACCCCGCAGGGTGTGCCGCTGACCCAGGCGCGGGTCGAGGCGCTGGCGCAGGAACCGCGCTTGCTGTTGTTGTGCGGTCGCTACGAGGGAGTCGACGAGCGCCTGATCGAGCAGGAAGTCGACGAAGAGGTGTCGATCGGCGACTATGTCCTGTCGGGCGGTGAGTTGGCCGCTGCGGTGCTGATCGATGCGCTCGGACGCCTGCGCGAAGGCGCGCTGGGCAATGCGCAGTCGGCAGCACAAGACAGTTTTTCGGACGGTCTTCTCGACTGCCCGCACTACTCGCGACCTGAAGTCGAGGGCGCAGCTGCAGTACCGGCAGTGCTGCTTTCAGGCGACCATGCGGCGATCGCGCGCTGGCGCCTGAAGCAAAAGCTGGGACGGACCTGGTTGCGGCGCCCGGATCTGCTGGCGCGACTCGACCTGGACCGCAACAGCCGCGCACTGCTGGAAGAGTTCCGCCGCGAGTATCTGGCGGGGATTTGATCGACCCGTCCCGCAAGGGGCGGCTGGCCCGGCGGGGCCGGCGGGCAACCGCTGGATCGCGCCGGCAAAGAAAGCGTTGCGCATCGCAACCGGCAGGCTCGGCGATCATGCTCCACGATCCCGGTGCCCGGAGTTGCCTCTGCGAACCGACTACAACATCCAGCCACAGGTGCACTGATGAATATTCTCCAGCAGTTCGAACAAGAGCAAATGGTTCGCAAGTTGCCCGGCTTCGGCCCCGGCGACACCGTCGTGGTCAACGTCAAGGTCAAGGAAGGCAACCGCGAGCGCGTGCAGGCCTATGAAGGCGTGGTCATCGCGATCAAGAGCCGCGGCCTGAATTCCTCGTTCACGGTGCGCAAGATCTCGCATGGCACCGGCGTAGAGCGCGTGTTCCAGACCCACAGCCCGGCGATCGATTCGGTTACCGTCAAGCGCCGTGGCAAGGTCGCGCGCGCCAAGCTGTACTACCTGCGCGAGCGCGAGGGCAAGAGCGCGCGTATCCGCGAAGATCTGAGCCAGTCGATCACCGAGAAGGCATAGGTCCCAGCCCTCGCAATCGGTACCCAACGGCCGCCCGCAGGGGCGGCCGTTGTCGTTACAGGCCTTGAAAATCGGGTCGGACGGCCGCAAGCCGCAACCAGCGCGATTCTCCCCGCACTTGATTCGAACAGCCGAGCACCCTGCCATGAGCCAGACCGAAACCCGCCGTTTCGCCGCCGAAGTCGACCAGGTGCTGCATCTGGTGACCCATTCGCTGTATTCGCACAAGGAGATCTTCCTGCGCGAGCTGGCGTCGAATGCGGCAGATGCCTGCGACAAGCTGCGCTTCGAGGCGATCGGCAAGCCGGAGTTGCTCGGTGACGATCCAGACCTGCGCATCGAGGTCGAGTTCGATCGCGAAGCGCGCACACTCACCGTGCGCGACAGCGGCATCGGCATGAGCCGCGACGAGGTGATCGAGAACATCGGCACCATCGCGCGCTCGGGCACCAAACGATTCATCGAATCGCTGTCGGGCGATGCGCGCGCCGATAGCCGCCTGATCGGCCAGTTCGGCGTCGGTTTCTATTCGGCGTTCGTGGTGGCCGACAAGGTCGTGCTGTCGACCCGTCGCGCCGGCAGCGCGCAAGGCGAGGGCGTACGCTGGGAGTCCAGTGGCAGCGGCGAGTACACCATCGGCGAGGCGACGCTGCCTGGGCGTGGCACCGAGGTGGAGCTGCACTTGAAGTCCGACGAAATCGAGTTCCTCGACGGCTGGCGCCTGCGTTCGCTGATCGGCAAGTACTCCGACCACATCGGGTTTCCGATCCGCATGCGCAAGGACGCCGGCGACGATGGCCAGGCCGCCGAGGGCTGGGAGACGGTCAACCACGCGTCCGCCCTGTGGACGCGGCCGAAGTCGGAGCTCTCCGATGCCGACTACCAGGGCTTCTACAAGCATCTCGCCCACGATTTCCAGGACGCCGTGGCCTGGACCCACAACCGGGTCGAAGGCTCGCAGAGCTACACGCTGCTGCTTTACATCCCGTCGAAATCGCCGTTCGACGCGGCTTTCTCCGGGCGCGAGGAGCGGCGCGGACTGAAGCTGTACATCCGCCGCGTATTCATCATGGACGCCTCCGAGCAACTGCTGCCGGCCTATCTGCGCTTCGTGCGCGGCGTGGTCGACTCCGACGACCTGCCACTGAACGTCTCGCGCGAGATCCTGCAGGAGAATCGCCTGGTCACGCAGATCCGGGCGGCCTGCGCCAAGCGCACGCTGGATCTGCTCGACAAGCTGGCCGCCGACGAGGCGCAGAAATATGCCGCCTTCTGGAGCGAGTTCGGAAACGTGCTCAAGGAAGGCATCGCCGAGGACCACGGCAACCGCGAGCGCATCGCCAAGCTGCTGCGTTTCGCCAGCACCCGTGGCGAAGGTGCCACCCAGAACGTCTCGCTCGACGACTACATCGGCCGCATGGTGGCGGGGCAGGAGTCGATCTACTTCGTCACCGCCGACAGTTACACGGCCGCGCGCGGCAGCCCGCAGATCGAAGCGCTGGTCGCGCGCGGGGTCGAGGTGCTGCTGCTGTCCGATCGGGTCGACGAATGGATGAGCGGCTATCTTTCCAACTACGCGGGCAAAACCCTGCGCCACGTCGGCAAGGGCGAGATCGATCTGGACAAGCTGGGGCCGGCACCCGACCACGAAGCGCGCGAGCAGGCCGCCAGGGATTCCGAGCCGCTGCTGGTACGCATGCGCGGCCTGCTCGAGGGCAAGGTGTCGGATGTCCGCGCCAGCCAGCGACTGACCGAATCGCCCTCGTGCCTGGTGCTTGGCGCACACGATATGGCGGTACACATGCAGCGCCTGCTGCGCCAGGCCGGCCACGACGTCGGCGCATCCCTGCCGGTCCTCGAGATCAACCCGGCGCACGCCTTGCTGCGGCGTCTGCAGGCGGAAACCGACGATGGGCGCGCACGCGAACTCGCCTTGATCCTGCTCGATCAGGCCTTGCTCGCAGAGGGCGGCCAGCTCGAGGATCCGGCCGCTTTCGTGCGCCGCGTCAACGCCATGCTGGCAGCTTGAGTCGCGCCTGCGGCACCGTGCGCGACCGACGCGCGGACGATCAGCCGCGCTCGCGCCGACGCCGGAACCACAGCAGCACCAGGAACGCGAGCGGGATCGACAGCGCGACGGCCAGCAGCGGATGCCAGGACTCGGGCAACTGCGTGGCGCCCAGCAGCATCGCCAGCAGCACCGCGACTGCGACCAGGTTGAAGTTGCTGCCCTGACGCGTTGCCTGCAGGTGCTCATGGGCGGCAGCCGTGCAGTGCGCGATCCAGGCGCGTGCCAGCGCTTCGTGGTCGGCATCCAGGTCGACCTCGCGCTCGAGTGCGGTCGAGCGCACGCTCAGGTCGTGCGCTGCAACCAGCTGCGCGGCAGACCGCATCAGGGTCGCGAACGCCTGTTCGGCCCGCGCGGGCTTGACCCCCGCCACCTGCGGCACGACCACGATGCGGGTCGGCTCGATCTGCCAGTCCAGGCCGAGGCCTTTGCGGGCTACCAGCGCCAGCGCATCGTCCTCGCCGGCGATCGGATCGCCGAGTTCGGGATCGCTGGCCCGCAGCGCGCGGACGAACTCATCGCGCTGCGCGCGCGTCCATGCCGGTGCGCTGGTGCCGGAAGGGTCGGGCTTGGCTTGCAATATCAGGGCAAAATCCATCGGCAGTTCTCTGGCGTGTCGTGAGTGTAGGGCTGGTCGCGCGCACGGCTGGGGCCGACGGCCAGTGCAACGCTGCCACAGTCGGCGCGCACTTGCTAACCTCGGCTATCGAATCTGCGCTCAATACACCATGGACCTCAAAGCACTTCGCGATCAGCTCGACACCGTCGACGCGCAGTTCATCGCACTGGCAGCGCAACGCCAGCGCATCGTGGCCGAGATCGGGCGCTTCAAGCGCGCGCAGGGGCGCCAGGTGCGCGACTTCGCGCGCGAGCGCGAGGTGCTCGAGCGGGCGGCGGCCAACGCGCGCGCGGCGGGGCTGGAGCCCGCACTGGGCCAGGAACTGCTGCGCCAGCTGATCGAGGCCTCGTTGGCCGCGCAGGAACAAGAGCGCGTGCGCGCCGAGGCCGGCGGCAGTGGCCAGTCCGCGCTGGTCATCGGTGGCGGCGGCCGCATGGGCCAATGGTTCGCGCGTTTTCTCGACGCGCAGGGTTATTCGATCACGGTGGCAGATCCTTCGGGCTGCCCGGATGCGTTTCCCAGCGTGGTCGACTGGCGCACGCTGGAACTGGATCACGACCTGATCGTGGTCGCCGCCCCGCTGCGTGCCAGCG
Organism: Lysobacterales bacterium; assembly: GCA_038224265.1. GTDB lineage: Bacteria > Pseudomonadota > Gammaproteobacteria > Xanthomonadales > Ahniellaceae > UBA4656. The sequence goes on along the minus strand of JBBRFN010000087.1, from coordinate 5,959 downwards.
CCGGCATCTTGCGCGAACTGGCCGCGCGCAGACCACCCGGCATCGTGTTCGATGTCGGCTCCCTGAAGTCGCCGCTGGCCGACGGATTCGCGGCGCTGAAGGCCGCCGGCGTGCGCGCGACATCGATCCACCCGATGTTCGGGCCCTCGGCCAACGTGCTGGCCGGGCGGCACGTGATCTTCGTCGACCTCGGCGATCCCGAGGCCACGGCGATTGCGCGCGGTCTGTTCGCGCAGACCATGGCCACTGCGGTCGAGATGAGCCTCGACGAGCACGATCGCCTGATGGGCTTCGTGCTCGGGCTTTCGCACGCGCTCAATATCACCTTCTTTACCGCGCTCGCGGAATCGCACGAAATGGCGCAACGGCTGGCGCAGGCGTCCAGCACGACCTTCGACAAGCAGTTGGCGATCGCGCGCGGGGTGGCGGGCGAGAACCCGCACCTGTACTACGAGATCCAGCATCTCAACGCGCATGGCGGTGAGGCGCTGGCTGCACTGGAAAACGCGCTGCGCAAGGTGCTGGCAACCATTCGCGCCGGCGATGAGGATGCCTTCGTGCAGGTGATGGCGTCGGGGCAGCAATACCTCGAGAACCAGTCCTCCTCATCCGCGTCGATTTGAGCCGCGCTGCCGATGGAAGCCAGCATCATCACCAACCTGCTGCTGCCGATCGCACTCGGCATCATCATGCTCGGACTGGGCTTGAGCCTCGGGGTCGACGATTTCCTGCGCGTGCTGCGCATGCCGCGCGCGGTGTTGATCGGGCTCGGGGTGCAGACGCTGCTGCTGCCAGCGGCAGCGTTCGCGATCGCGATCGGATTTGGCCTCGCACCAGAGCTTGCGGTCGGACTGATGCTGCTGGCTGCATCGCCCGGCGGCGCCACGGCCAATATCTACAGCCATCTGGCGCGCGGCGACGTGGCGCTCAACATCACCCTGACGGCGACCAACAGCGTGCTGTGCCTGCTCACCCTGCCGCTGATCGTCAACCTGTCGCTGGCCCACTTCATGGCGGCCGAACAGTACGTACCGCCGCCAACCCGCAAGGTCGTCGAGGTCGGCGTGATCATCCTGCTGCCGGTATTGCTCGGCATGCTGCTGCGCGGCTGGCTACCGGCATGGGCCGAGCGACTGGCCAAGCCGGTCAAGCTGTTCTCGGTGCTGGTTCTGGTGCTGGTGATCGGTGCTGCGTTCGGGCGCGAACTGGACCGTCTGCCGGCGTACTTCGCAGCGGTGGGCCTGGCCTGCCTGAGCTTCAATCTGGTCAGCATGGGGTCGGGCTATCTGGTGCCGCTCGCGCTGCGACTGCCGCGGCGGCAGGCGATCGCGATCGCGATGGAAATCGGCATCCACAATGGCACGCTGGCGATCTACATCGCGCTCAACGTGCTGGGCAGCTCGACGATGTCGATACCGGCCGCAATCTACAGCCTGATCATGTTCGCCACCGCCGCGCTGTTCGGCTGGTGGGTCAGCCGTCGCCGCAGCACCGACTGAGCAGGCCATGGGCAAGATCGCCGACAGCGGTACCGTACGCATGGATATCTGGCTGTGGGCGGCGCGCATGTACAAGACCCGCTCGCTGGCCAAGGCAGCGATCGCTGCCGGCCGGGTCGCGATCGACGACACGCCATGCAAGCCATCGCGCAGCGTGCGCGTCGGCGACTGCATCGTGCTCGATCGCGCGTGCGAGCGCTACGAGTTGACCGTGGCAGCGCTGTCGTCGCAGCGCGGTCCGGCAGCTGTTGCACAGGCTCTGTACGCGGAAACCGAAGCCAGCCGCCTCGCGCGCGAGGCGATTCGCGAGCAGCGTCGGCTGCAGGGCGCCGGCTACAGCGCCCCAGCCGCGCGGCCGGATAAACGTGCACGACGGCTGATCCTGCGCCTGCAGGATGAGACCTGAGGCGCTATCCTCGCGCGCCTGATTGCATCAGATCTCAGACCGTCGATGTCGTCCGCCGCCGCCGCACAGCAGTTTGAAACCGGCCTGTCGATGCACCGCGAAGGTCGCGTCGGCCTTGCGCAGAGCCACTACCTGCGCGCGGTAAAGCTCGACCCGCAGCACGCCGATGCCTGGCATCTGCTCGGCGTGATCGCGTTCCAGACCGGTCTGCTGCCGAAGGCGATCAAACACTATCGACAGGCGCTCGCGGTACGCCCGCGGTTTGCGCAGGCGTGGAACAATCTGGCGTTGGCGTTGAAGGCCAAGGGCGATGTGGCGGGTGCGACCGATGCCTTCGCGCAGGCGCTGGCCGTGCGGCCCGAGTATGTCGAGGCGGCGTACAACCTCGGACTGCTGCACGAGCAGGCCGGCGATGAAGAGGCTGCACGGCGCGCCTGGCAGCAGGCGTTGCAGTGGCAGCCCGAGCACGCGCCGACGTTGACCAACCTGGGCAATCTGCTGCGTGCGCAGCAGCGCCTGGTGCAAGCCGCAGCGCTGCTCGAGCGCGCGCACGAGGTGGCGCCGGATGCCGATACCGCGATCAACCTCGGTCTGTTGATGATCGATCGCGGCGACTGGCAGCGCGCGCGCAGCCTGGCTGCGCAGGCATTGGCAGCGCAGCCCGGCTCCGCGGATGCGCTCGAGCTCGACGGCGTGGCGGCCCGACTCGGCGACGATATCGACGCTGCACAGGCGGCGCTGTCGCAAGCGCTCGCAATCGATCCTGCGCGCGGTGGCGCATGCTTTGAACTCGGACTAGCGCGCAATGCAGCGGGCGACTGGCGCGGCGCGCTGGATGCATTCGCGCAGGCGCGCGCAACGCGCTGGGACTCGGCGCGCTTACGCTGGAGCGAGGCGCTCGCGCTGCCGGCGCTCGCGGCCAGCGACGACGAGGTGGCCGCGGCACTTGCGAGCTTTGCAGCCGGCATCGACCGACTCGCGGCCACGCTCGCGCCGTCAGGCACGTCTGCGGCGAGCGAGGCATTCGAGGCTGCCGCCAGTGTGGTCGCTTTCAATCTGCACAACCTGCCGCATGATACGACGGCACTGCAGTCGCGCTTCGGCGATCTTCTGGGCGAGACTGCGATGCGCGCGCTGCCGGCGCTGGCTGCAGCGCCAGAGTGGCAGGCGCTCGCCCACGGCGGGCGGATCCGGGTCGGATTCGTCAGCGCGTACTGGTCGCGCCACACGGTGTCGCGCTACTTCGGCGATCTGGTGACCGCACTCGACCCGCGCCGCTTCGAGCGACACGTCTGGCACACCGGGGCGCTGCATGATGGCGACAGCAGCGCGCTGGCCGCGCAGGTCGAACACTTTGCACAGACCGACGCGGCGCTGCCGATACTCGCCGCGCAAATCCGCGCCACCCGGCTCGATGTACTGGTGTTCCCCGACATCGGCATGGACCCGCGCCAGCAGATGTTGGCCGCGCTGCGGCTGGCACCGCGCCAACTGCTGCTCTATGGCCATCCGGTCACCAGCGGACTGGCCACCGTGGACACCTTCGCCGGCGCGCAGGCCTTCGAGCCCGCCGAGGCCGATTCGCACTATCGCGAACGCCTGCATCGGCTGCCCGGCATTGGTGCGGCACCGCGCCGTTGGGACACGCCGGCTCAGGGCGCGTGGTTCGATACGTTGCGGGCATCGAGACCCAGCCTGCTGTGCGCGCAGAGCCTTTCGAAATGCACGCCGGCCTTCGATCACGTGCTGGCGCAGATCCTCGCGTCCAGCAGCGCGCGCCTGTACCTGTTCGATCGCGAGGGGCCGCTGAGTCGCCGCTATCTGGCGCGGCTCGGCGCAACCGCAGCCAGCTATGGTGTCGACGCCAACGAGCGCGTGGTGCTGCTCGGTGCGCGCGCGTACGCGGATTTCCTTGGTGCCCTGCAGGGCGCCGATCTGCTGCTCGACACACCGTGGTTTTCCGGCGGCAGCACCAGCCTCGATGCACTCGCGCTGGGCGCGCCGGTGTTGACCTGGCGCGCGCCGATGGCACGCGGGCGGCAAACGGCCGGGATGCTCGATCTGCTCGGCGTCGACGGATTGGTGGCGGACGATTCCGCCGCGTATGTCGCGCGTGCAGTCCAGTTGCTGGGCGGTGCCGACGAGCGGGCCGATCTGGGGCGACGGCTGCGCGCCGCGGCACCGATCCTGTTCGACGGGCGCGCGGCCCATGCGGCCTTCGCGCGCCTGATCGAGCAGCTGGCGTCCGAGACGCGCTGAGCCCGCGTCGCTGGGGCCGTCAGCGATAGTCGGACGCGGACGACTCTCGGTGGGGTGCGACACGCGCCGCTCCGAACGGCACGCACTTCAGCAGACCAGCAGCAAGTCCTGCCCGACGCATCGCTGTCGTGGTCGCTACATCGCAGTCGTGGCCAATGCATCGCAGTCGTGGCCGATGCATCCCGGATTGTCATTCCCGCGCAGGCGGGAATCCAGCGCCTCTCGCAGCAGCGAAACAGCAAAAGTCACTGGATCCCCGCCTGCGCGGGGATGACGAACCGCAGCTGGGTGCGATTTGCGCTGGCGCAACAGGCGCGTGCTCCAACACCGCAGCAGCAATTCCTGGCCGATCCATCCCAGTCGCGGCCGCTTCATCCCAGTCGCGGCCGATCCATCCCAGTCGTGGCCGATGCACTCCAGTCGCGGCCAATGCATCCCAGTCGTGGCCAATGCATTCCAGTCGTGGCCGATGCATCCCGGATCGTCATTCCCGCGCAGGCGGGAATCCAGCGCCTCTCGCAGCAGCGAAACAGCGAAAGTCACTGGATCCCCGCCTGCGGGGGGATGACGAGCAGCAGGCAAACGCCAATTGCGTCAGACCAGCGCCTTGAGTCGATACAGCAATGTCAGCGCATCGCGGGGGCTCAGGCTGTCGGGATCGATGCCGCGCAGTTCGCTGACTGCGGGTGGTTCAGTGTCGAACAGACCCAGCTGCGGCGTCGGCGATTGCGCCTCGTGGCGTGCCGCGGCCGCACCGAGTGCGGGTGGCGTATTGCGCTGCAGCTCATCGAGGAATCCGCGTGCCTGCGCGATCACGCTGCGCGGCACGCCGGCCAATGCGGCAACCTGCAGGCCGAAGCTGCGATCGGCCGGTCCGTCCTTGACCGCATGCAGGAACACCAGCGAATCGCCGTGCTCGACCGCATCCAGATGCACGTTGGCCACGCCGTCGACTTGTGCAGCCAGTGCGGTCAGCTCGAAGTAGTGGGTGGCGAACAGGGTCCATGATTTGTTGTTGGTGGCCAGGTGGATCGCGGCCGCCTTCGCCAGCGCCAGTCCATCGTAGGTGCTGGTGCCGCGCCCGACCTCGTCCATCAGCACCAGGCTGCGCGGGGTTGCGTTGTGCAGGATGTTGGCGGTCTCGGCCATCTCGACCATGAAGGTCGAGGCGCCGCGCGCGAGGTCGTCGCCCGCGCCGATGCGGGTGAATATGCGGTCGATCGGCCCGATCACCGCCTCGTCGGCCGGCACCCAGCTGCCGACATGCGCCAGCAGCACGATCAGCGCGGCCTGCCGCATGTAGGTGCTCTTGCCGCCCATGTTGGGGCCGGTGATCACCAGCATGCGACGGCCGGGATCCAGTCGCAAGTCGTTCGGCTCGAAGGGTTGATCGCGCAGCGATTCGACCACCGGATGGCGGCCGCGACGGATCACGATCACCGGCTCGTCGACCAGCTGCGCGGGCGACCAGCGCAGAGTCGCTGCGCGCTCGGCAAGGCACGCCAGCGCGTCGATCTCGGCCAGCGCCGCGGCGCACTCGCGCAACGCGACCAAGCCTGCGTTCAGCGAGTCCAGCAGCGCCTCGTACAGCACGCGCTCGCGCATCAGCGAGCGCTCGCGCGCCGACAGCACCTTGTCTTCGAACAGCTTGAGATCTTCGGTGATGTAGCGCTCCGCGCCCTTGATGGTCTGCCTGCGCGTGTATTCCGGCGGCACCTTGTCTGCATGGCTGCGCCCGAGTTCGATGTAGTAGCCATGCACGCGGTTGTAGCCGACCTTGAGCGTGCCGATGCCG
>JBBRFN010000086.1:0-12207 GCA_038224265.1 Lysobacterales bacterium | reverse complement strand
GCGCCTCCTCCCCGGGAGGCGAGATCGGGACACCCGTGATTTGGCAGGGAGTGCTGGCAATCGGCATCAGACGCCGTTCCCTGAAACCACGCGCACTTCGTGCCTGTCCGAGTCTGCGCACCTCAGTCTGTGCACCCTAATCTTCCACCCGAACGGCATCGCCCACGCGCGCAGGTTGTTCGATTCCTCCGTCGACCCGAGAACGAGGACAGGCGTCATTCCGACGAAGGCGAAACGAAACCCGGACACGTTTCGACGCCCCCGTATCGCCCGTGTCCCCGTATCGCCCGTATCGCCGTAACCGGTTCCCGCATAGCCGGCGCGATCCCGCTGCCAGCGGCGGTGCATGTGTTCGTGGCGGTACGTAGCGGCGGACCCTGTCCGCGTGGTCGCCGCGCGGCGTCGCGCCGCGGACCGCCATGCGCACGTGTTGCGCACCGCTCGCCGTTGCAGGGCCGTGCCCTGCAGCGGCGCACGCTGCGCTGCGCGCGATGCGCCGACCCTGGGCCCGGCCTGATTGGCCTCGGGTAGAGTCGCGGCATGACCGCCGTCACCCAAGCCGTCCGTCGCGGCTGGCGCCTCGCACGCTCGCTCGCGCTCTACCACGGCCAGCCGTGGCGCGGGCCGCGACTTGCCCGGCTTTATCGCCCGTTCGTGCCCGAGGGCGGATTGTGCTTCGACATCGGCGCCCATGTCGGCAGCCGCACGCGCTGCTGGCGGCGGCTCGGCGCGCGTGTCGTCGCGGTTGAACCGCAGGTCGACTGCCTCGCCGTGCTGCGCGCGCTGTTCGCACGCGATGCGGATGTGGCGCTGGTGGCGGCCGCGGTTGGCCGCGAGTCCGGCAGCGCCACCCTGTACGAGGCACCCGGCAATCTCACGGTAACCACGCTGTCGACCGGGTGGATTGCCGATGTGTCGCGCGATCCCGGCTTCGCCGGCCTCGACTGGCGACCCGCCGGCGTGGTCGCAGTCACCACGCTGGACGAGCTCATCGCGTGCTTCGGCGAGCCCGATTTCGTCAAGGTCGACGTCGAGGGCCACGAGGCCGAGGCGCTCGCCGGCCTCGGTCGGCCGCTCGCGGCGCTGTCCTTCGAGTATGTGGCCGCGAGCCCTGACGGAGCCGACGCCTGCATCGCACGCCTCGAATCGCTGGGCCGCTACCGCTACGCGGTGTCCCCGGGCGAGAGCCACCTCCTGCTCGACGGCTGGCTGGATGCCACCGACCTACGGCGCCTGCTCGCCGACCGCCGCCTCGCCGGCGCCTCGGGCGATGTCTACGCGCGACGCATCGAGCCCTTGCTCGGCGACCGCGAACCCTGAGTCCGAAAACGCGCGCGACAGCAGCGCGCGCAGGCCGCCGGTCGTGCCGATCGGCGCCGAATGCGGCTCGAGTCCGGCGACGAAACCCGCGCCAAGCAGTGCATCGAGCACCGCACCACGGCGGCTGATCACGTGTACAGGCACCGTCCAGTCGCGGCCCGTGCCGCTCACCGCCGCCGGTGGCTGGTGGTCGCCGAGCACGACTACCGTAAGGTCCGCACCGGCTTGCCGCTCGAGGTAGCCAGCGAGCCACTGCAGCGCATAGGCGATGCTGTCGGCATAGGCGGGCGCGAGGTTCGTCCAGTTGGGCTCGATCGCGATCGCGCGCTCCGCCTCGGCGCCGAACGGCGTCGGTCCGATCAAGCGCGTCCAGTCGGGCTGGTAGGGCGGCGTGGGGCGAAACGGCGCGTGGCTGCTGATGGTGGTGAAGAACACGAAGCGCGGTCGGCCAGCGCGCGGTTCATTATCGAGCCGTGCAAGGACGAATTGGTCCGGGATCCGCCACCAGCCGAACGCCGGCCCCCGGTAATCGAGCGCGTCGGCGCCGAGGATGCGGTCGAAGCGATAGAACGCGCCCTCGGGCCACGCCTGCCGCAGGCCCGGCATCAAGGCGAGGGTCTCGTAGCCCGCGCGGGTGAAGTCGCCGACAAGGGTGCTGCCGGAGCCCTGCATGGCGCGCGCATAGGCGCCCTGCTCCGCCACGTCGCGACCGCTGAGCAGCGACAGGTGCGACAGCCAGGAATTGCCGCCGAAGGTGGGCGCGACGACGGTCGCCGACACGGCGAGGCGCCCGCTGGCGGCGACCGCCTGCGCGAGGCTGGCACGCTCGCCGGCGAGTCGCTCGGCGAGCGCGGGCTCGTCGAGGGTGATGCTGCCATAGGACTCGAGGAAGACCAGCAGCAGGTCGTCGCCGTCGAGGGCCGCGAACGAGGGCGGCGATTTCGCGGTCGCCCTGTTGCCGTCAACCGGTGCCTGCCGCGCGTCGGCAAACGCGCGCGTCACGAGCACCAACTGATCGGCGATGGTGGCGGTGACCGGCACCGAGAACCGCAACCAGCCCGGAGCCGGCGCGTGGCCCGCCATCCCGGCCAGCCAGACCACGGCGACCAGGCTCGCAAGACCCGCCAGCACTCGGCGTTCCGTCGCGTGGATGGCCGCCGCAGACACGCGCCGCCAGGCAAGTCGCAATGCAAGAAAGACGATGCCGCACGCGGCAACGAGCGCCAGCAGCAGGGCGAGCGCCACTGCCGGACTGGCGGCCTTGGCCAGCATCTGCGCGACGTTGCCCACGTGGCGCAGGTCCCAGTACAGGTTCACCGGTCGGCCATAGAGCGCAGGCGCGGTGATCTCGAGGTAGCGCGCCACTGCGAGCAGCAGCCACAGGGCCGCGAGCACCGCCGGCAACGCCGCCGGCAGCGCGCCGCGCCGGACCGCCCAGGCGAGCACGGCGAGCAGCACCAGCATCAGTTCGATCGACAGCTCCGGCACCGGCTGCGCCAGGCGCACCGCGGGCGTAGGCCAGACATTGTGCAGGGTCAGCGCGATGTTGAGCAGGCACAGCGCGGCGAGCAGGCCCGCCCAGCGTACCCAGGCGATGTGCGCGCTCACCACCGCATCACTGCTCGCGCGCCTCGAGTTCGATGATCAGCTCGATCTCGTCGCCGACCCAGCCATTCTCGACGGCGTACATCATCCCGAAATCGCTGCGCCGGAAGGATCCGCGCGCAGACACACCCATCACCGGTGCGCGCCGCAGCGGCGCGAGCGCCAGCGGATACGGCGCGCGTTTGTTCCAGGTCGCCTCGAGCGTCACCGGTCGCCGCTGGCCGAGCAGTTCGAGCTCGCCCTCGATGACGTAGCCGCGCTCGCCGCGGCGCTGGGCGGCAGCGGCCGTGTACACCAGCTTCGGAAACCGACCGACGTCGAGGAAGTCGCGGCCGCGCAGGTGTCCGTCGCGCTTGTCGTGGGCGGTGTTGACGCTGGCGGCGTCGATCTCGATGCGCAGGTCCGTGATCGAGCCGGTCGTCGCGTCGAAGTGGTATTCGCCACTCACCTGCCGAAACAGTCCGAGCGTCTTCGCGTAGCCGACGTGCTCGACGAGGAAGCCGACCGACACGTGCTCGGGATCAAGCAGATAGCGCGCGGATTCGGCGCGGGCCAGCGTCACGGCGGCCAGCAACATGAGGCCCGAAAGGGCGAGGACACGCAAACTCAGCATCGGGGCAACTCCGCTTCGAGGGGGATGCGCGCGCGGCGCGCGAGCCAGGCGATGTCGGTGGCAAACGAAGCGGCCAGCACCAGCACGCCCGCGAACGCGAGCGGCGCGCTCGCGGTGGCGGGCAGCAGCGGTGCGACCACCAACAACCGCACCACGATCTGCACCACGCAGACGGCCTGCCGGCGCCAGCGCGGCGGCAGCGGCCGACGCAGCCACGGCGCGAGCGCGCCCGCGGCGACAAAGGCATAGCGCATCAGGCCCGACAGCAGCACCCAGGCGCCCGCGCGATCCCAGCGCCAGGCCAGCACGGCGAGCGCGATCACCAGCAAGGCATCGACCTCCATGTCGAAGCGCGCGCCGAAGGCGCTCTCCACGCCATGGCTGCGCGCAAGTCGTCCGTCGAGCCCGTCGAGGATCGTCGCCAGCGCACCGGCGAGCACCGCGAACGCCGCCGCCGCGGTGGACGCTGGTGCGACCACCAGGCCGGCGACCAGCACGACCGGCATGGCGCGCGCCAAGGTGACGGCATTGGCCGGCCCGAAGCGCGCGTGCGGATGGCGGCCCGGCAAGTGTCTCAGCGCGACCGCGGCGCCCACCGTGGCGACCAGAAGACTCGTCGCGAGGTAGCTGCCGTCGAGCCCCAGCGCCGCCGCCAGCGCGGCGGCACCGGAGGCGATGGCGACCAGCGCCACGGCGAAATGTCGCAGGGCGCTGGCGCGCAGTGCTTCAGCCTCGCCAGGCGCGGCGCTTTTGGGCATCATCGATCGCTTGCGATCGCGGCGGGAAGAGCGGACATGAATGAAGCCCTGGCGTTCTGGGTGACGGCGCCCGGCCGCGGCGAACTCAGACAGGAATTATTGCCGCCGCCCGGTGACGGCGAGGTGGTCGTCCGCGCACTTTACAGCGGCGTGAGCCGCGGGACCGAATCACTGGTGTTCGCCGGCCGCGTCCCGCCGTCCGAATACACGCGCATGCGGGCGCCGTTTCAGGCGGGCGACTTCCCGGCGCCGGTGAAGTACGGCTACGCGAGCGTCGGCGTGGTCGAGCAGGGCCCGGCCGCGTTGATCGGCCGCACGGTGTTCTGCCTGTTCCCGCACCAGACCCGCTACGTGGTTCCCGCCGCCGCGCTGCATGCGCTGCCGCCCGACGTTCCTGCGGCGCGCGCGGTGCTGGCGGCCAACCTCGAAACCGCGATCAACGGCCTGTGGGACGCCCTGCCGCGCATCGGCGAGCGGATCGCGGTGGTCGGCGCCGGCACGGTCGGCTGTCTGGTGGCGTGGCTCGCCGCGGGCATCCCCGGCTGCGAGGTCGAGCTGATCGACATCTCACCTTCGCGCGAGGTAGTAGCCCGCGCGCTCGGCGTGCCGTTCGCGCTGGCTTCGCATGCCACGCCGGATGCTGATCGGGTCATCCATGCCAGCGGCGCGCCCGACGGGCTGGTCACCGCACTGGCGCTTGCCGGCACCGAGGCGACGGTGGTGGAGCTGAGCTGCTACGGCGACCGCGAGGTGCGGCTGCCGCTGGGCGGCGCCTTCCATGCGCGACGGCTCACGCTGCGCTCCTCGCAGGTCGGCAGCCTGCCGCCTGCCGAGCAGCCGCGCTGGACCTACCGGCGGCGAATGGCGCTTGCGCTGTCGCTGCTCGCGGACGACCGGCTCGACGTACTGATCAGCGGCGAGAGCGCGTTTGCCGACCTGCCTTCCGTCATGCCTGCCCTGGTCACCGGCGACGCACTCTGCCACCGCATCCGCTACGACTGATTTCCTTCTTGCCCCGGAGAATTCCCCGATGTACAGCGTCTGCGTCCGCGACCACGTGATGATTGCCCACAGCTTCCGCGGCGAGGTGTTTGGTCCCGCGCAGCGATTGCACGGCGCGACTTACGTCGTGGACGCCGAATTCCGCCGGCCCGCGCTCGACGCCGACGGGCTGGTGGTCGACATCGGGCTTGCCACTGTGGCACTGCGCGAGACGCTCGAACCGCTCGCCTTCCGCAACCTCGACGAGCTGCCGGAGTTCGCCGGCACCAACACCACCACCGAGTTCCTCGCACGCGTGCTGTGGGAACGCCTCGTTGCCGCAATCGCTGTGGGCAAGCTCGGGCCGGCGGCCCACGGGGTCACCGCGCTGCGCGTGGTGCTGCACGAATCGCACGTGGCCTGGGCCGCCTTCGAGGCACCGCTGCCGCAGGCCTGAGGTCGCGCGCATGCCGCACCTCGAGTTCGTGCTGCCGGGCGATCCGGAGACGCGCACCGGCGGTTACGAGTACGACCGCCGCGTGGTCGCCGGGCTGCGCGCGCTGGGCTGGACCGTGCATGTGCACGCACTGCCCGGCACCTGGCCGGCGCCGTCGGCGAGCGAGCGCGCCGACGCGGCGCGCCGGTTCGCAGCACTGCCGGACGGCGCGCGAGTGCTGGTCGACGGGCTCGCCTTCGGCGCGCTGCCCGAGGTCGCCGGCGCACAGGCCGCACGATTGCGGCTGGTCGCGCTGGTGCATCACCCGCTGGCCGAAGAAACCGGCCTCGCGCCGGCCGCGGCCGAGCGCCTCGCCGATTCCGAGCGTGCCGCGCTGGGCGCCGCGCGCCGCGTGGTCGTGACCAGCGCGCCGACCGCCGCGGCGCTCGCGCGCTACGGCGTTGAAGCAGCCCGCTGCGTGGTGATCGAGCCCGGCACGGACCCAGCACCGCAGGCGCGCGGCTCCGGCAGCGCCGACCCACTGCTGCTGGTGGTCGCCACGCTCACGCCGCGCAAGGGCCACGCGCTGCTGTTCGAAGCGCTCGCCGGACTGAGCGACCGCGCGTGGCGGCTCGACTGCGTCGGCAGCGAATTGCGCGATCCCGCGACGGCCGCGGCGCTACGCGCGCAGATCGCGACAAGCGGGCTGGCGGATCGGATCACGCTGCGCGGCGAGACCGGCCCCGATGACCTCGCGGCCGCCTATGACGGCGCGGACCTGTTCGTCTGGCCCTCGCTGTACGAGGGCTATGGCATGGCGCTCGCAGAGGCGCTCGCGCGCGGACTGCCAGTGGTGGCGACGCGGGTGGGCGCCGCGGCCGCGCTGGTCGGCGACGACGCCGGGCTGCTGGTGCCGCCGGGAGATGTCGCTCCGCTGCGCGCGGCGCTCGTGCGCTGGTTCGACGAGCCGGACCTGCGCTTGCAGTACGCCGCAGGTGCGGCGCGCGCGCGGGAGCGGTTGCCGCGCTGGGACCGGGCATGCGACGAGCTGGCGTGCGTCCTCGAGGCGCTGCCGTGAGCGGCTTCGACGCAGCGTGGCTCGCGCTGCGCGAGCCGGCCGACGCGGCCGCGCGGTCGGCGGCGCTGGAGGATGCGCTGGCACGCGCGCTCGCCGCACGCGGCGGCAAGCTCGCATGCGTGGACCTCGCCTGCGGCACCGGGGCCAACCTGCGCCACCTTGCGCCGCGCCTGCCGGGACCGCAGCACTGGCGGCTGGTCGACGCCGACTTGGTACTGCTGGCCGAGGCGCGCGGGCGCTGCGAGGGGCTGCGCGATCGCGATGGCGCGCTGGTCGAAGTGACGTACGTGCAAACGGATCTCGCAGTGGCGGACCTCGCGGCCTGCTGCGCCGGTGCAGCGCTGGTGACGGCTTCGGCGCTGCTCGACCTGGTATCGGCGGCCTGGCTCGACCGGCTGGCTGCGGCCATCGCACAAAATCATTCGGTCGCGCTGTTCGCACTCGACTACGACGGGCGCCGCGTCTGCGTGCCGAGTGATGCCGATGACGCGCTCGTGCAGGCTGCCTTCGATGCGCACCAGCGCCGCGACAAGGGTTTCGGTCCAGCGCTTGGACCACAGGCCGCAGCGTACGCGGCACGCGCGCTGGCGGCACACGGCTTTCGCGTCGAGCGCGCGCGGTCCGACTGGCGGCTCGGCGCGCGCGAGGCAGCGCTGCAGGCCGAGCTGCTGCGCGGCTGGACGCAGGCAGCGGTGGAGGCCGCGCCGGCATCCGACGAGGCCTTCGCGGCCTGGCTTGGCCGCCACCTCGCGCAGTGCGACGCCGGCCAGCTCGCGCTCACGGTTGGGCACGAGGACCTGCTGGGCGTGCCGCTATAGCACGCGCACCAGGGGTGGTTCGTCGGGCTCGACCTGCGCGGGCGGCGGTGGCGCCGCGAGATCGCAGTCGAACAGGATGTCGCAGCCCATTCGGTACACGCGGTGCGCCGGTCGCCGGCAATCGCCGAGCCGCGTCGGCGGCGGCAGGCGGATCGCAGGCCGGCCCTCACCGATGAGGAATGGCGCCACCGCGAGCTGCAGCCGATCGAGCAGCCCCGCAGCGAGGAATGCCGACACCGTGCGCCCACCGCCCTCGACGAACACCCGGCGCCAGCCGCGCGCATGCAGGGCGGCGAGCAGTGCTGCGAGGTCGAAACCGCCGTCCGCCGCGTCCGCCACGCCGAGCACCTCGGCCTGTCCCTGCGGCCGGTCCGCCAGGTGCGCGCGGCAGGCAAGCACGGTGGGCGCGGCGCCATCGGCGAATACGCGGTAACTGCTGCCAAGGCGACGCTCCGGATCGAGCACCACGCGCACCGGGTTTGGTCCCGGCACCAGCCGGGTGGTGAGCTGCGGATCGTCGGCCGCGATGGTGCCCGCACCGACCACGATCGCATCGCACAGCGCGCGCATCCGGTGCAGGTGCAGCAGGTTGCCGCGGCCGTTGACGTAGCGCGAGTCACCCGAGCAGGTGGCGATGAAGCCGTCGAGACTCTGGCCGAGGTGGCCGACCGTGATGGGCGTACCGGACCCCGCCCGCAGTGCGCCGTATAGCTCATCGGATTCTTCATTCCCCATCCAGCTATCCTAACCGACCCCCAAACCTGGATCCGATGCATGACGCGCGCGCCCTTCCCGTGGTCCGGCGACCCGGCCACCCTCGCCATCGATCGCGCGCTCAGCGAGCTGCGCAGCGGGCGGGCGGTGCGCATCGTCGCGCCAGACGCCGGACGCTTGGTGCTGGTCGCGGAAACACTGTCGCCGGCCGCGTTCGCCGCCCTGCAGGACCTGCACGCGCGCGACCTGCGCCTCGCCACCACTGCGGCGCGCGCTGCCGCGCTCGGATGGACCGCCGTCGCGGGCGATGCCAGCGTGCCGCTCGCGGCTGGTGCGCGCCTCGACGACCTGCGCGCGCTCGCCGGCGCCGCGCCGCTCGATCCGGCACGCGCGCCGGAGACCGCTGTCGCCGTGGAGCATGCCCGGCTCGCGCCCGCCGATTCGGCGGAGCGCGCCGCGCTCGAACTGGCCAAGCATGCGCGCCTGCTGCCCACCGTGCTGAGCCTGCGCGACGAAGGCGACGCCGACCTGCAGCTGCTCGGCGTGACCCTCGCCGAGCTCGCCGCCTACGGCGGCACCGGCGCGGTGGTGCTCGAGTGCTTGAGCGACGCCGCCGTGCCGCTCGCCGACGCGGCCCGCTGCCGCGTCGGGGTGTTCCGCGATCGGCGCGACGGCAGCGAGCAGGTGGCGGTGATGGTCGGCAACGTCGACCCGGACGGGGTCGTCGACGTGCGCGTGCATTCGGCCTGCCTGACCGGAGACCTGTTCGGCAGCCTGCGCTGCGACTGGGCGACCAGCTGCGCGGCGCGATCCGCCGCTTCTCCGAACTCGGCTCCGGCGTGCTGCTCTACGTCGAACAGGAAGGTCGCGGCATTGGGCTGGCGAACAAACTGCGTGCCTACGCGCTGCAGGAGCAGGGGCTGGACACCATCGACGCCAATCTGCACCTCGGCTTCGCGGCCGATGAGCGGCGCTATGAGGTGGCCGCGGCGATGCTGGGCCAGCTCGGCATCAACCGCATCCGGCTGCACACCAACAATCCGCGCAAGCTGGATGCATTGCAGGCCGCCGGCATCGAGGTCGCGGGACTGCGCACGCTCGCGGCACCGGTCAACCCGCACAACGAGCGCTACATCAAGGTCCGCCGCGAGCGCGCGGGACACCTAGTGCCCGACCCGGAGTGACCCGAACCGCCGGGGCAACCGAGCCGGCTTGCGTCCGATCGACCCGCGGCGCGCCAGCGACAGCGCGATAGCGCCCGCACGCTCAACCGAAGCGGCGCGCCCAACGTGCGATTAGCGCATGCATCGCATCCAGCCCGGTTGCAGATGTGTGAGATACCCGCAGCTGTCGGCTGTAACTCGTGGTTGGGCCGCAGCGCCGCCTGCGCGGTTCGGCGAACAGCGGTGGCGACAGGGATCGCCGCGATGTCGCTCTCGCGGCAGTAGCGAGAGGACAAATCACGATGCAATGACCTGGGCGCCCGGACTCTTTTGCCGTCGGGTTGACTTGGACGTTTATCCGCGCGATGCATACTGGTGTACGCTCCCGGCACGCTCGGAACCGATGATCGCAGATGCCCGGATCGACGCCTGCTCCCCCGCCCGCCGACGCCAGCGCGCCGGTCGCCATCGACGCGGGAAGCAACGTCGACGCCATGTTCACCGAGGTCTATTCGCGCCTCAAGATCATGGCGCGGCGCCGGCTTCGTGCTGACAAGCGTCACACGCTGGACACAACGGCGCTCGTGCACGAGTTGTACATGCGCATCGGCAACAACCCCTCTTTACAGTTCGCGGAGCCGACGCAGTTCCTCGCTTACGCGGCGCGTGCCGTGCGGCATCTGTTGAGCGATCGGGCGCGGGCGCGGTTGAGTCGGCGGGCCGGTGGAGCGTGGGTGGGGGTGACGTTGAATGTCGATGAGGCACGGGTGTCGATCGACAGTGCCGAGGAGGCGTTAGCGATGGAGGCGGCGTTGAATCGTCTCGATCAGGTTGATGCGCGCGCCGCGCGCGTGGTGGAGCTGCGCTATTTCGCAGGGCTGTCGCTGGAGCAGACGGCGCAGGCGCTGGGCGTGGCACGGCGCACGGTGGATCGCGACTGGGAGTTCGCGCGGGCCTTCCTGCATGCCCAGCTCGAGTGATTGGACGCATGGCGCAGTTCTGGCGCTTCCTGCGTTCTGATTAGCGATGAGCCATCAACCGCCCACCGATTCCCCCGACGCCTCGGCGGGCTGCCCGCCGGATGACGGCGTCACGCTGCGCGGCCTGTTCGAGCAGGCGATGGCGCGTCCCGAGGCTGAGCGCGAGGCGTGGGTGCACACGCTTTCGGTCGACGACACGCTGCGCGCCGACCTGCTGCGCCTGTTGCGCGCGGCCGCCAGGCAACACGGGGCCTTCGACCTGCCGGCGCTGGCGCGCGCTGCCAGCATCGGGGACCAGACCGAGCCCGTTGAACCGGGAGGGTTGATCGGGGAACGTATCGGCGCGTTTCGCCTCACCTCATTGCTCGGTCAGGGCGGCATGGCGACGGTTTTTCTGGGCGAGCGCGAAGGCGCCGACTTCCGCCAGGAAGTTGCGGTCAAACTGCTGCGCCGCGGTTTGTACTCGGAAGTCGAGCAGCGCCTGTTCCGGCGCGAGCGCCAGGCGCTGGCCAGTCTGTCGCATCCCAACATCGCGCATCTCATCGACGGCGGCATCACCGCCAGCGGCATTCCGTATCTGGCGATCGAGTTCGTCGATGGTGTCCCGATCAGCGCGCATGTCGCGGAACAGCGGCTCGACGTACGTGCGCGGTTGCGATTGTTCGTCATCGTGTGCCGCGCGGTGGAAGCCGCGCATCGGCAGTTCATCGTGCATCGCGACATCAAGCCCACGAACATCCTCGTCACCCGCGACGGCGTGGTGAAGTTACTGGACTTCGGCATCGCGAAACTGCTCGATGAAGGCGACGAACAGGCGACCCGCACCGGTCTGGTGCCGCTGACGCCCGGCTACGCTGCACCCGAGCAGTACGCCGGCGGCCGCATTTCCACCGCCACGGATGTGTATGCACTCGGCGTGCTGCTGCACGAACTGCTGCTCGGCGAACGACCGAGCGCGGTCGATCCGGTGCCGCGGCCTTCCTCCCGCGTCGCAGAGCTGACGACCGATCTGTGGCAGCTGCCGGCGCCGCGCATCGCGTTGCGTGCTGCGCTCAAGGGCGATCTCGACAACATCCTGGCGAAGGCACTGGCGATCGAGCCGGAACGGCGCTACCCCACCGCGGCCGAACTGGCCGACGACATCGAACGTCACCTCGATGCACGACCGGTCGGCGCGCACCCGCCATCGCGCTGGTACCGCGCACGCAAATTCGTGCAGCGTCATCGCGGCGGTGTTGCGGTGACGTTCGCGTTGCTGCTCGCGATCTTCGCTGCGCTCGGCACCGCCCTGTGGCAGGCGCACGTCGCACGTACGCAGGCACGCCGCGCCGGCGAAGTGCAGGCCTTCGTTGAAGCGCTGTTCGAGCCGCTCACGCACGGCAGCGCGATGAACGCGGCGCCGACGCTCCCCGAGTTGCTCAACCGTGGCCGCGAACGCGTCGACAGGGTGTATCCGAACGATCCGGGCGTGCGCGCCGACCTGCTGGCGATGTTCGCGCGCATCGACGACATGCTCGGCGCCACGCAGTCGAACCGTGCGCTCGCCAAGGCCGCGGCCGACGCCAATGTGCTCGCCTATGGTGAACGCGATGCGCGCTCGCTCGCCGCGCGCGAACTGCATGCGCGCGTGTTGCGCAAGCTCGGCGACTATGCGGCCGCGCGCGCCGAACTCGAACGGCTGCGCGCGCTGCTGCGCAGCGGCGACATGGCCGCGCAGGACCACGCGCGCCTGCTCGATGCG
>JBBRFN010000085.1:0-12354 GCA_038224265.1 Lysobacterales bacterium | reverse complement strand
GAACACTTCGGGCTCGACCGTGAGACCCGGCAAGCCGGATTCTTCCTGCGCCTCGCGCAGCGCCACGCGGGCAAGATCCGGATCGCCGTCCGCATGCCCGCCCAGCTGCAGCCAGCGGCCGAGCTTGCGGTGGTGGGTGAGCAGGACCCGTCCACCCTGCCGATCGACCAGCCACGCCGCGCCCGTGAAGTGGCCGACCGCCAGCGAGCGCTCGCAGCAGTGCGGATGGGCATGCAGGAAGCTGCAGAACGCCCGCACGGATGCCGCGTCCACCGGCACCGCGCCTGCGTAGCGTTCAAGCAGTGCCAGGAGTGCAGCCCGCTGTGCCGGATCGATGGATGTCATGGCGTTTGATGATGGGATGCCCGCGCTGGCCGCGTAAAGCTTGCCCCAACCGCAGCGTCTGCGTAAGGTACCGGTTGATTCGTGGGCAGGGGGTTGCGCGGTCCCGTGCAGCTGGCGGCCGGAATCATCCATCCACAACCAGATTCCGCACTGCGGCAGCCGCGCGACCGGGCCCGTAACGCGGCAAACTACGCTGTACCAATCGGGGAGAACCGCATGATTTTTTGGCGCGTAAAGCCGCTCGAGCAGATCCTGGCGAACGCAGAGAGAAAACCCCTCAAGCGCTCGCTTGGCGCCCTGCAGCTGACCCTGCTTGGCATCGGCGCCATCATCGGTACCGGCATCTTCGTGCTGACCTCGATCGCGGCCGACGTGGCCGGACCGGCAATGATGGTGTCCTTTGTGATCGCCGCAGCCGTTTGCGCACTGGCGGCGCTGGCGTACGCGGAACTGGCGTCGATGGTTCCGGTCTCGGGATCGGCCTACACCTACTCCTATGCGGTGCTCGGCGAACTGATCGCCTGGATCGTCGGTTGGGCCTTGATCCTCGAGTACGCGGTCGCAGCCAGCGCGGTCGCGGTGGGCTGGTCGGGATACATGGTGGGCCTGATCAACAATTCGGGCCTGTTCACGGTGCCGCCCGAGCTCGCCAGTGGGCCGTTCGAGGAAACCGGCGCCGGCATCATCAACCTGCCCGCGTTGATCATCTCGCTGGTCATTACCGCCCTGCTGGTGCTGGGCACCTCGAAGAGCGCCAGCTTCAACGCGGTACTGGTCACGATCAAGGTCATCGCACTGATCGTGTTCATCGCGATCGCGCTGCCGGCCTCGCAGGCCACCAACTTCGAGCCGTTCATGCCCACCGGCTACGGCGGCGTATTCACCGCGGCGGCCACCATTTTCTTCGCCTACGTGGGCTTCGACGCGGTATCGACCGCAGCGGAAGAAACCAAGAATCCGCAACGCAACATGCCGATCGGCATCATCGGCTCGTTGGCCATCTGCACCATCTTCTACATGCTGGTCGCGGCCGCCGCGATCGGCTCGGTCGGCGCGCAACCGGGCGGCGAACTGGCCCTTTCCAAGGAGCCGCTGGCTTACGTGCTGCGCGAGCTGGGACATCCGCAGCTGGGCAACTGGATCGCAATCGCGGCCGGCCTTGCACTGCCCTCGGTGATCCTGATGATGATCTACGGCCAGACCCGCATCTTCTTCGTCATGAGTCGCGACGGCCTGCTGCCGGAGGTGTTCAGCAAGGTCCACCCGCGATTCCATACGCCGTACGTGGTCACCATCTGCACCGGCATCTTCGTGTCGCTGTTCGCCGCGCTGTTTCCGGTCGGCAAATTGGCCGATATCTCGAACTCCGGCACCCTGTTCGCGTTCTTCGTGGTTGCCGCGTCGGTGCTGGTGCTGCGCAAGCGCGATCCGGGCCGCAAACGTGCATTCACCACGCCGATGGTGTGGCTGGTCTGCCCGCTGGCGATGGCCGGCTGCGTATTCCTGTTCTTCAACCTGTCCGGCTACACCGAGCTGATGTTCCTCGGCTGGGCGGCGATTGGCCTGCTGGTTTACTTCGGCTACAGCAAGCGCCGCAGCCACCTCGCCTGAGCCGCCGTCAAAGCACTCGAAACAAGGCCGCAGTCGGCGACGACTGCGGCCTTTTTCTTGCGCGACTGGCGATGGAGCCACCCAGGGTTGCGCGGCTTCTCTTGCCGCCGGTGGGTACAGCTTCCCGGCGCGGTGGGTGGGAAACGCTTGCGAGCTAGGCTCCGGCCTGGTCGTCGTCAGGCGGCACGAGAGCTGGCGGCTGGTCGTCGTCGCCGTCCTCCAGCTTCGCCACATCGCGCAGGCCCCGATCAAGGCGCTTCTGCGCCTTGGCGCCGAGTTTCTGCAGGGTCTCGATCTGGCTGACGACGTTGCCTTTGCCGCTGGACAGTTTAGAACGCGCCTCGTCGAACGACTCGCGCGCGATGCGCAGGTTGCGATCGACCTTGTCCAGATCGCCCATGAAGCCGTGAAACTTGTCGTACAACCGACCCGCGCGCTGGGCGATCTCCAGCGCGTTGCGATTGCGGTCCTCGTTACGCCACACGCCGGCGACCGTGCGCAGGGTGGCCAGCAGGGTCGAGGTGGAGACTATGACCACATTGCGTTCCAGCGCGTACTGATACAGCGTGTCGTCCGCGCGCATCGCCTCGACGAACGCGGCCTCCACCGGCACGAACATCAGTACGAAGTCCACGGTGCGAATGCCCGGCAGCTCGGTGTAGGCGCGGTCCGACAGCCCCGCCACATGGGCGCGCATCGAGGTCACGTGCGCGCGCATGCCAGCCGCTCGCGAGTCCTCGTCGGCTGCCGCGCACCAGCGCTCCCACGCCACCAGCGACACCTTGGCGTCGATCACCAGATCGCGCTCTTCGGGCAGGTGCACGATGGCGTCCGGACGCTGGCGTCCGTCTTCGCCCTGCATGCTGACCTGGGTCTCGAAGCCGCGCCCGGGTTCGAGCCCGGATGCTTCCAGCAGCCGCTCGAGCAGCATCTCGCCCCACTGGCCTTGCACGCGCTGCTCGCCCTTGAGCGCGCGGGTCAGCGCGGTGGCCTCGTCGCCGAGTCGCACGTTGAGCAGGCGCAGCTGGTCGAGTTCGTGCTTGAGCCCCAGTCGCTCGCGCGATTCCTTGTCGTAGGTCTCCAGCACCGAGCGCTTGAATGCGTCGAGCTGTTCGCGCAGCGGGGTCAGCAGGCCGCCGATCTGCAGCTGGTTGGCTTCGCTGAACTTGCGCGATTTCTCGTCGAGAATGCGGCTCGACAACGCCTCGAACTCGAGCTTCATCTGTGCGCCAACCTGGTCGAGCGCACGCTGGCGCTCGGCCGCGATCTGCTGCGCTGCCTCAAGTTGGGCGCGCTGTTCGGCGATGCTCGACTGTGCGCCCGCCAGCTGCATGCGCAGCGTCTCGCGGTCGCGGCCCAGCGCTTCGAACTGCGCCTGCAGCGGTGCGAGCGATGCGAGCTGGGTCTGCAGACGTGCGCGCTCGGCTGCGGCCTCGGCTGCCGCCAGTGCTGCACCGCGCTCGGCCTCGCGCGCGGCAAGCAACTCGTGGCGCGCGTCCGCAAGCCGCGCAACGTCTGCACCCCGCTCGGCGCGCAGGCTGGCAAGTTCGGCATCGCGCGAACGTGCACCGTCGTCGTGGGCGCGACGCACGCGCGCCGCCGCCGACCACAGCGCCACCAGCAGCCCCAGCAGCAGTAACGCCGCGAGCGCGGCCAATGCGAGGTTGATGGATTCCGCTGTCATTGCAACGCGCGTCGTTCGGCCAGGGCGCTTAGTCTATCTGCGCGCGCCACACACCAAACGAAAAGGGCGCGGCTTGCGCCGCGCCCCGTGGTTCGGGCGAAACCGGTGGCGAAAAGGCTCAGGCCTTCTTCACCCACGCCGCGCACCAGCCCTTGGCGTTGACCGACTTGCCGGGGAAGATCGAGCACGGATGCCGACCATCGGCCTGCAGTGCCTGGGCCAGGTTGCAGGTGTCGCAGATCTGCTCGTTCTTGTGGTTGGGGAACTTGGCCGCGTCGACCTTGGTGCTGTCTTCGTGGTAACCCAGCGCCGAGCCGGTCGGATCGGTCTCGCTCAGCGCCGGCAGGTTGGCCGATGCCGGCTGTGCGAGCAAACCGCCCAGCACAGGCGCCGAGGCCGCGCCCAGAACGGCAATCTTGATGAAGCGGCGGCGGGAGTTGTTGGTGTCATTCATGGTGTGGTCCTCAGATCATCGGGGTTGGGATACTGCGGAAAGCATTGTGGACTTCGCAGCTGAATATGCGTTGAGTATCGTCAACGCGGCGCGATTTTTGCGGCGCGAGTTTATCGTGCGTTGTGATTCGCGATGCGAAAGGAAAACCACTCGCATTTGCGCGCCCTTCCGCAGTCGCTATAGTGACGCGCCGCAGCATCCGCCGGAGAGCCGAAATCGACACCACCAGCCCCCTCGACGCGCAGTTCCTGACCACCGCGCGCGCACTCGCCAGCGCCGGCCGCGAACTCGCAGCACTCGGCTGGACGCCGGCGACTTCGAGCAATTTCTCCGCGCGGGTCGACGCGCAACGGATCGCGATCACCATCTCCGGCCGCGACAAGTCTCGCCTCACGGAAGCCGACATCATGCAGATCGACAGCAAGGGTCATGCCGTCGGCATTCAGGCGCTGCCCTCGGCCGAGACCCTGCTGCATACCCATCTGTACGCGCGTTACCCGGAAACCGGCGCGGTCTTGCACACCCACTCGCACAACCAGACGGTCGCTTCGCGCCTGTTCGCGGCCGCTGGCGCGATCCGCATCGAAGGCTACGAGCTGATCAAGGCGCTGCGTGGGCACACCACCCACGACACCTCGATCAGCGTGCCGGTGTTCGCCAACAGCCAGGACATGCCGAGCCTGGTGGCCGATGTGGAGCGCTGGATCGATGCGGGGCACGCCCTGCCCGCCTACCTGATCGACGGCCACGGGCTGTACGCCTGGGGCCTTGATCTGGCCGAGGCGCGCCGCCACTTGGATGCGCTGGAGTTTCTGCTTGGTTGCGAACTGGATCTGAGGAGACTCAAGGCATGAGCCGTTTGCGCATCTTTTCCGAACAGGCGCCCGACCAGGCGCTGACCGAGGTTCACGAGCACGCCGCCATCGCGGCTGAGCTCAACGCGCGCGGCGTGCGCTTCGAACGCTGGCAGACTACCGCGCAAATCCAGCCAGGTGCTGCTGCCGACGACGTGATTGCCGCCTATCGTGGCGATATCGACCGCCTGATGGCCGAGAAGGGCTACCAGGCCGTCGACGTGATCAGCCTCAATGCCGATCACCCGCAGAAGACCGAGCTGCGGACGAAATTCCTCAACGAGCACCGCCATGCAGAGGACGAGGTGCGCTTCTTCGTCGCCGGGCAGGGCCTGTTCAGCCTGCACCTGGAAGATCGCATCTACGAGGTGTTGTGCACCGCGGGCGACCTGATCGGCGTGCCGGACAATACCCGCCACTGGTTCGACATGGGCCCCAATCCGCACTTCGTCGCGATCCGCCTGTTCACCAATCCGGCCGGCTGGGTGGCCAACTTCACCGGCGACGATATCGCCCAGCGCTTCCCGCGCCTGGACAACTGAGCCGCCCACCGCGATGCAGCGTCCGGCCTTCATCCTGACCGATATCGAGGGCACCACGAGCTCGATCAGTTTCGTCAAGGACGTACTGTTTCCGTATGCGCGCGAGCGCCTGCCGGATTTCGTGCGTGCGCGTGCCAGCGATCCGTCGATCCGCAGGTTGCTCGCGGACGCCGCGCGCGAGGGCGGCATTGCGGACGCCGACGATGAGGCGATCGTCGCGCTGCTGTTGCGCTGGATCGACGAGGATCGCAAAGCAACGCCGCTCAAGGCGCTGCAGGCGATGATCTGGGTCGGTGGTTACGATGGCCGCGACTTCGTCGCCCACGTGTACCCGGATGCGGTGGTCGAGCTGCAGCGCTGGCACGCAGCCGGCATTCCGATCCATGTGTATTCCTCGGGCGCGGTGCCGGCGCAAAAGCTGTACTTCGCGCACACCGAGGCGGGCGATCTCACGCCACTATTCAGCGGCTACTTCGACACCACCAGCGGTAGCAAGCGCGAAGCCGCGTCGTATCGCCGCATTGCGCAGGCGATCGGAACCGAACCGGCGCAGATCCTGTTCCTGTCCGATATCGACGCCGAACTCGATGCCGCGCATGAGGCGGGGCTGGCTACCGCGTGGGTGCGTCGCGAGCCTGGTCCGGCACCGCACCAGCGCCATCGTGCGATCGCGAGCTTCGACGAACTGGGGTTCTGAGTGGCGGCTGCTGTACCAGCGACTGCGGTATCGCCCGGGCTTGCAATGTGGGAGCTGCTATAGAAGCGACTGCGGCACCACCCGATCGCAGCAATCGCCGCCATGGCGGCTCCCACAAGGTGGATGGGATGCTGCGGCGACTTGCGCATTCGCCAGGCAGCCCCGATGCAGCGGCATCCGGGACTGCCTTGTGGGAGCTGCTATAGCAGCGACTGCGTCACCACCCGATCGCTGCAATCGCCGCCATGGCGGCTCCCACAAGGTGGATGGGATGCTGCGGCGAACTGCGCATTCGCCAGGCAGCCCCGATGCCGGTGCAATCGGGAATGCCTTGTGGGAGCTGCTATAGCAGCGACTGCGGCACCACCCGATCGCATCAGTTGCCGCTTACTCCAGTCGAAACGCGTCCGCATCGAGGTGAAACGGAAAGCGCTGACGATGAGCGCGCAACACCTCCGCGCTGAAGGTCGTGCTGACCACCTGGGTCTGCGCACCGCACTCGACCAGCGGCTGTCCGAGCGGATCGAGGGCTACGCTGCCGCCCAGATACTGCAGGTTGTTGCCGTCGGTGCCGACGCGATTGACGCCGATGCCGTAGCTCAAGTTCTCGATCGCACGGGCGCGCAACAGGGTCTGCCACGCGTAGTGGCGCGGCGAGGGCCAGTTGGCGACGAACAGCAGCAGGTCGTAGTCGAAGTCGTCGACCACGGTGGCGCCGAAACGATTGCGCGAGTACACCGGAAAGCGCAGGTCGTAGCAGACCAGTGGGCAGATGCGCCAGCCATTGAGGTCGACCACGAGTCGCCGGCTGCCCATCGTGTAGCGCTCGTGCTCGCCGGCGAAACGGAACAGATGGCGCTTGTCGTAGCTGGCGAACGAGCCGTCCGGGCGCATCCATAGCAGCCGATTGAAATAGCGCTCGCCGTCCTTGACCACCACCGAGCCGGTGATCACGGCACCAGTCTCGGCGGCCAGAGATTTCATCCATGCCAGCGTCGCGCCGTCCATATCCTCGGCATTACCGAGCGTCTGATTGGTGAAACCCGAGGTAAAAGTCTCCGGCAGCACCACCAGATCGGTCTGCCCGCGCACGCTGCGTGCGAGCTCGCCATACATCTCGCGGTTGCCAGCAGGATCGTGCCAGCGGGTGTCGGCCTGGATCAGGGTGATGCGCAGATCGGTCGCGGTGGGATCCATGATGGTTCCTCAGATACCGGCCAGCCGCTCGGCGGCGGCTTGCAGGGTCGCATCGGTCTTGGCAAAGCAGAAGCGGATCAGCTGCATCTGCGGCGGCACATCGTAGAAAGCGCTCACCGGAATCGCCGCCACCCCGCGCTCGCGCACCAGCCATTCGCAGAACGACATGTCGTCTCGATCGGAAATCGCAGAATAGGCTGCGATCTGGAAGTAGGCACCGGCCACCGGCAGCAGTTCGAAGCGCGTCTGCCCGAGCATCGCGGCAAAGCGGTCGCGCTTGTCCTGGTAGAAGCGCGGCAAGTCGATGTCGTGCTGTGGATCCTTCTCCAGCACTTCGGCCAGCGCCCACTGCGCGGGACCGAAGGTGCAGAAGGTGACGTACTGGTGCACCTTGCGGAACTCCGCACTCAACGCCGGCGGCGCGATGCAGTAGCCGACCTTCCAGCCCGTGCAGTGATAGGTCTTGCCGAAGCTCGACACCACGAAGCTGCGCGCGGCCAGCTCCTCGTGGCGCAGCACGCTGAAGTGCTCGCGGCCATCGAAGATGATGTGTTCGTAGACCTCGTCGGACAGCACGATGATCTGGGTGTCGCGCACGATCTCGGCCAGCGCATCGAGATCGGCCGCTTCGAGCACCGCACCGCTCGGGTTGTGCGGCGAGTTGATCAGGATCATCCGCGTGCGCGGCGTCACCGCATCGCGCACGCGCTGCCAGTCGACGGCGAAGCTCGGCAGCTGCAGCGGCACGTGCACCGCTTTCGCGCCGGCAAGATGCACCGCCGGCTCGTAGCAGTCGTAGCACGGATCTAGCAGGATCACCTCCTCGCCCGGATGCACCAGTGCCGAAATCGCGCAGAAGATCGCTTCCGTGGCACCGCTGGTAACCGTGATCTCGCTGTCGGGATTGACCGTGCGGCCATAGCAACGCAGCGCCTTGGCCGCGATCTGCTCACGCAGCTTCGGAATGCCGGTCATCGGGGCGTACTGGTTCTTGCCCTCGGCCATCGCGCGTGTGAGCGCATCGCGCAGCAACGGCGGGCCATCGAAGTCCGGAAAGCCCTGACCGAGGTTGACCGCCTTGTGCTGCATGGCCAGCTGCGACATGACGGTGAAGATCGTGGTGCCGACATGCGGCAGCTTGGAGGTAATCTGCATCGGGTTTTCAGGCTGCTTCGATTGAGCTCCGAGAATATCATCGGTTGCGTGCAGGAAACCTCGCGCGGAGAGTCGCGATCGGGTGATGCAGGAACCGGTTGGTACTGCCATCGCCGCCATGGCGGGTGCTGGCGATCGTCTGGGCCGCTGCTACCTTTGGAGCGTCGGGAGAAGACGAGCAAAGTCACTGGGCACCCGCCTTCGCGGGTGCGACGCTGGGGGCGGCAGCGAATAGTCCGATCGTCGAAGCAACGCAGCTGAGGACTGCTGCGGCAACGAAGCTGCCGAGCGGAGCAGTAGCGAAGCTACCGACCGCTACGGCAACCAAGCTGCCGACCGATGCAGCAGCGAAGCTACCGACCGTTGTACTCGCGAGCGACCCCATCGTCGCACCCGCGAAGGCGGGTGCCCAGCGCCTTTTGCTCTCCGTGCTGAGCCAGCGAAATTCTGTACGGACAGAAGCGGGACACCGTCTGGGAGCCGCCATGGCGGTGATCGCGGAATCGCCCGGGTGCCGCCGTCGCCGCCATGGCGGCTCCCACATGGAGAATGTGGGCTTGCGGTGGTCTTGGCTGCCGCCGTCGCCGCGATGGCGGCCGCCACATGGAGGCCCGTGGCTTGCGGCAACTTGCGCTAGTTTCGAACTGCAGTCTGCCGCAAGCAGGCGCCAGCCAGTGCACGCTCGAGGCGGGCGATGCGGTGTCGGTGGCGTGGTGCCGATGGCTCCAGTGCCGACAATCGAACGGCCAGCGCCATCGCGCGCTGCGGCTGTCGATGCACATGCTCGGCGATCTTGGCCAGGCGCTCCAGCGCCATCGCACACGGCGTCGCACCCTCAGCCAGAGGAAGCAAAAGGCGTTCGACCTCGTCCCAGCGGCGCGCGCGCGCGTGCAGATTGGACAGTGCGTGGCGGGCCTGCGGGTCATTGCCTGCGCTCTGCAGGATGCGTTGCGCTGCACCGACGCGGCCAACCGCGAGCAAACGGCGCGCGATCGATGTGGCGTCGGCATCGAAGCGCGCGGGATCGTCGAACACGATGCGCAATGCGGGCAGCAGTCGCGCCAGCGCGATCACGTCGTCGCGGTTATGGCGGATCGCTTCGGTCAACATGCCGGTTTCGCCGTGGCGCAGGAATGCGGTGAACGCCTGCGGCGCGAACGCGCCGGGCAGATCGTCGATGCGCTGCAGGCCGAGCAGGCGGCGCTCGGCGGTTTGCAGGCGGCAGTCGGGCCAGCGGCGATCGAAGGCGCGGCGCAACGGATGCATCAGGTCCCAATGCGGGCGACCCGCGAAGGGATCGCTGCGCCGCGTGAGCCGATGGCGCGTGGCCAACAGCGGCAGGTCGAAGCTCTTGCCGTTGAAGCTGACCAGCAGTGGATCGGTCGGCAGTGCCGCCGCGATCTGTGCGTACCACTCCGCTTCGGCGGCCGGTGAGGTCAGCAGCCACTGCTGGACGCGCAGCTGTTCGCCCTCGTGCCACGCTAGGCCGAGCAGGAACACCAGCGTGCCGGTGCCGCCGGCAAGGCCGGTGGTTTCGGTATCCAGATAAAGCAGCGGGCGGATGGGCGCGGGCTCGTCGGATTCCCAACGCGGTGTCGACGGATCCACTGCGGGCAGCGGCACACGCGCCTCGATCAGACGGATGCCCGGTGCCAGCTCACACCCCGGCAGCGAACGCTCGGCGAGCTGCCGACGGCCATCGCGGATGCGCTGGGCGCGGCGCAGTGCATCGATACGTTCGGCCCATTCGTCGGTGGTATCAGTGTCAGCCAGGCCGCTGCGCGAATCATCGGCGACCGGATGCGCAGCACCCGATGCCGACGGCACCTTGGCCCATGCGTCGGCGGCATGGGCGTCAGCCCCTCCGCCGCGCATATCCTCGGCGACCGGATGCGCGGCACTCGATGCCGACGGCACCAGCGCACTGCCGCGCTCCCGCAGCAAGCTCGACAGCCGCGCACGCAGCGGATCGCCGCCAGTTGCGCGCGGTGACGCTGGCGTTGGCGGAGTTGACAGCGGCTCAGCCATCGAAGCCCACGCTGAGTGCCGCATCGCTTTGATCCTGCCGCAGCGCCTCGCGCACCGCAGTCGCATTCGCCACGGCTTCACCGGCGTGCAGCAATTCCAGAACGCGACGGGCAAGCTGCTTCGGCGCGCGTGCATCCTGCTCGTCGCTGGCGAGAATCGGGCCGATGCAGGCCGGGCAGCCGTGGCTGCAGTCGCAGCCGGCGATCAATTGCAGCGCATCGTTTACCAGCTGCGTGCGCTGTGCGAACAGCGGCTCGGAGAATCCCGTGCCGCCCGAGTAGTTGTCGTAAAGGAATACAGTCGGTGCGAAGCGCGCAAGCTGCTCGACCTCCAGCGGCCGATCGCCCGCATCGCGCAGCTGGCCGCGACCGCGTGCATCGACCGTCGCACTCCATTCGCCCGCACCCGAGCCGACCGCCTTGCCCAGATCGCGCGGCTCGGCCATCGCGCGCAGCACCGCGACCGTATGCAGCGCATAGGCCGCGCCGAGGAACCCATCGAGCGCGGCCCAGCGACTGTTGAACGCACGATCCAGCGCACGCTCGTCGACCTGCCACCACAGCGCGCTGGTGTGCATCTCGCGATCCGGCAGGTTGACCGGGCCGTAGCCGACGTTCTCGTGCGTGTAGTAGCGGATCTTCTTGTAGCCGGTAACGCGGCTGACCAGATGCACCTCGCCATGCGCGCACTCGGCGCTGGCGCCGTGCTCACTGTCGAAACGCTCCAGCGTCTTGAGCTTGGTGTATTCGATCGAGTCGGTGTAGTAGTCGACATGGGTGCGGGTGACGAAGGCCTTGCGCCCGACCCAGTCGAGGGTCTCGACTTGCCACGGCCGGCTTTGCACCATGTAGATCGCGCCTTCATAGAGCGTTTCCGCTGCGGCCGAGTAGTCGACCTCGGCGATCACGTTCTGCTGGCCCTCGCTGCGATCGATGACCAGGAAATTGCCGTCGGCCACCGAGCGCAGGTTGACCGCATTGGCCGGATAGCTGTCCGCGATCCAGTGCCACTGGCCGCCGTCGCTGTGCAGCACGCCCTGTTCGGCGAGGAATTCGAGCAGCGCGCGCGGATCGACGCCGCCGAAGCGCTCATCGGCGCGGAACGGCAGCTCGAAGGCCGCGCAGCGCACGTGGTCGAGCAGGATCAGCAGCTGGTCAGGCGCGATGCGCGCGTTTTCGGGGCTGGCCTCGAAGAAGAACTCCGGATGCCGGATCACGTACTGGTCGAGCGGATCGGAGCTGGCCACCAGCACGCCCAGCGAAGTCTGCAATCGCCGCCCTGCCCGGCCCAGCCGCTGCCACGTCGCGGCGACAGAACCCGGATAGCCGTTGAGGATGCACACGTCGAGCGCGCCGATATCCACGCCGAGTTCCAGCGCAGAAGTCGACACCACGCAATCGATCTCGCCTGCGCGCAGCTTGCGCTCGGTCGCGCGGCGCTCCTCGGGAAGATATCCGCCACGATAGGCATGCACCCGCGCGGGCCGTCGCGGGTCGTGATCGAACACGTCTTTGAGGTATTTGGTCAGCACCTCGACCATCAGCCGCGATTGCGCGAACACGATGGTCTTGTAGCCGCCACGAACTGCCGCGCGCGCGATGCGGGTGGTCTGCGAGCGGTTGGAGGCACGAATGCCCAGATCCGGGTTGACCACCGGCGGATTCCACAGCAGCAGATGCTTGGCCCCGCACGGCGCGCCGCTGCGGGTGATCGCGCGCACCGGTGAACCCAGCAGCGCCTCGGCATGCTGTTGCGGATTGCCGATGGTTGCCGAGCACAGGATGAAG
>JBBRFN010000084.1:0-12381 GCA_038224265.1 Lysobacterales bacterium | reverse complement strand
GATGTGTTCGAGCAGGAACGCGAACTCGGACTGATTGGGCGTGATGATGTGCGCCAGCGAGGCGAGTTGCGGGCTCAATGCGCGATTGATCGGCGCGGGATTGAGGATCACCGTGGTGCCGGCGCCGTGTGCGATGCGCATCGCCTCCAGCGTTGCCTCCGGGTTGCTCTCGAGCTGGCAGACCAGCACTTTGGCCTCGGCGATGGACGCTGCGTGCGCGCGCACGAAGTCGACCGACAGAGTGTGGTTGGCGCCGAGCGCCACCACGATGCGGTTGTCGCCCTGTGCATCGACCACGATGCCGGCGCTGCCGGTGGCCGCATCGGTTCGCGTTTCGAACTGCGCCGGCAAGCCGAAGGCGCTGGCGCAATCGCGCGCCGCCTGCGCCAGTGCATCGCTGCCGATTGCGCCCAGAAACAGGGTGCGGATCTCCTGTCTATGGCAGGCAACCGCCTGATTGAAGCCCTTGCCACCCGGCCCGCTGTTGAACACCCCGATTACCGACTCGCCGGTGTTTGGAAACGCCGCTGTGGTCCAGGCGTGATCCTGGTTGTAGGAGCCGAGGACGACAGTGTCGAAGGAAGGCATGGGATGTGGCTCAGGGCGTGCGCTTGAGGGCCGATCAAAGCAGCTCGCGGAACTGTTCGATGGAGAGTCCGGCGTCGCGCACGATACCGCCCAAGGTGAAGGCATAGACCGGGTTATGCCGCGGGATCGTGAGGATCCGCCCGCCGTTCGACATCACGACATGCTTGCCCTGCCGAACCACCACGAAGCCCGCCTTTTCAAGCGCACGCACTGCATCGAGGTGATTGACCCCCGGGACCCTCGGCAAGACCAGCCTCCCTAGACGCTGACTTCGATCTCGCGGACGTCTTCGCCGCGCAACTGTTCATCGACGACAGCCAGGTACTCGCGAATGGCGTCCTTGATGTTGTCGACCGCTTCCTGTTCCGATGCGCCCTGCGACCAGCAGCCTGGCAGGCCTGGAACAGATACCGCGAATCCTTCGTCCGACTGATGCAGTGCGATGCGATAGCGCATGGATACTTCCTCCGTACGAGGCCAGTGTACCGCTCGGTTACTTCGACGACCCGCTTACCCGATCCCTCCCAGCTTCAACAGCAACCCCGCGATCGTCGCGGTCATCAGCGTAGCGATCGTTCCACCGAGCACTGCACGCAAACCGAATCGCGCGAGGTCGCTGCGGCGTTCGGGTGCCAGCCCGCCGATCCCCCCGATCTGGATCGCGATCGAGGAGAAATTGGCGAAGCCGCACAGCGCATAGGTGGCAATCAGGATCGAGTGTTCGGACAGCAGCGCCTTGGCATCGGCCAGCGCGAGGTAGGCCACGAACTCGTTGAGTACGATCTTGGTCCCGATCAAACTACCGACGGTCTGCGCTTCCGCCCACGGCACGCCGATCACCCAGGCGATCGGCGCGAGCAATGCGCCGAGGATCACCTGCAGGCTCAGCACCACCGGGGTGGTGGAGTCGCCGGTCAGCAAGGCGTTGATCGAGTTGCCACCGAACTCCATGCCGCCCAGCCACGCCAGCGGCGCATTGATCATCGCGATCAGCGCGATGAACGCGATCAGCATGCCGGCGACGTTGATCGCCAGGCGCACGCCGTCGGCCGCACCAACCGCTGCGCCATCGATCACGTTGACCGTGGTTTTTTCGATTTCGATCTTGACCGTGCCGCGGGTCAGCGGTTCGCCCATTTCGGGGATCAGGATCTTGGCCACCACCAGGGTGGCAGGTGCTGCCATGATCGAGGCGGTGAGCAGGTGCTTGGCGAAGAACTCCATGCTTTCCTGATCGCCGCCGCCGAGCATCAGCACATAGGCCGCGAGCACGCCACCGGCGATGTGCGCCATGCCGCCGATCATCATCGTCAGCAGTTCGGACTCGGTCATCCGCCCGATGTAGGGCTTGACCGTGAGCGGGGCCTCGGTCTGGCCGACGAAGATGCTGGCGGTGACGCTGGTGGTCTCCGCACCCGAGACGTTCATCACCCGCGTGATCGCCCAAGCGATGCCCTGCACGATCTTCTGCATCACACCGAGGTGGTACAGCGCGCCCATCAGCGCGGCGAAGAAGATGATCGTGGGCAGTACCTGGAAGGCGACGATGAAGCCCCACGGTGCGGGCTCGCCATCGGCGAGCGTGGACGACATCAACGGCCCGAACACGAACTGCGAGCCCTGCCTGGTGAAGTCCAGTACCTGCACGAACAGTTTCGCCAGCCACCCGAACACTTCGCGCCCGCCGGGCACCAGCAGCACCAGCGTCGCAAAGCCGATCTGCAGCACCACCCCGGTGCCCACCAGCTTCCAGTCGACCCGACCCTTGTTGTTGGAAAACAGCCAGGCGATGGCGAGCAGCACGCCGAGGCCGAACAGGCCGAACAGGATTTCCCCGATGGATTGCATGGATCAGCGCCCCCCGCGCTGTACGCGTCGAATGAGCACGCAGACTAGATGATGGCTGCCGCGGGCGGCAAGGAGCGTGCGCGTCAGCGCGTGCAGTCTTCGGCGCGTACGCCGCTGGGGAAGCCGAACTGGGCGGGCGACGACTGCGCTGGCGCGGTTCGCGGGTTGGCAGCGAGCGTCGCACGCAACTGCGCGGCCTGCGCTTCGGAGGCGGCGACCTCGGCCGGCCCGAGCTGCTCGTCGAGCTGGTCCAGCGTGCGTCGCACCATGTCGGCGCCACGATTGCCGCGCCGGCTACCGCCACCGGCCTGGGCATTGGCAGCGGCCGTATCGCCGGTGGCGAGCAACAGCAGCGCGCGTGCCCTGACCGGATCCGGTTGCACCACTTCAGACAGCAAACCGAACGGGCCCGAGCCGCCTGCGAGTGCCATGCCGAGTGGCAACAGCATCGAGCGGTCGCCGGCGGCAATCGCGGCCTCGGCCATCGATTCGGCGTCGGCGCGATAGCGATCAAGAATCTGCGGATGGTGCACTGCCGAGCCGTCGTTCCACCAGCTCGCGCGCGCGAAGCTGGTCATCGCCGGCAGGCTGCCCAAGCGTGCCGCTTCGTACAGCCACGGCAGCGCGTTGCGCGATTGCTCGCGCGAAATGCCCGTGCAGATCTGCTCGTCGACTTCGATGCCTACGTCGAGGCGCGCGGCGGCGTCGATCTGCCAGTCCGGGACGCCTTCGCCCTCGCGTGCGCCGCCACCGCGGTTGCGCTGCGGATTGGCTACCGGATCGACCATGCCGCGAAGCTGGCGCCGCCGCTCCAGCGATCCACAGCGCGACAGTTCGGCCGCGAGGCGGCACGCCGCAGGTGCTTCACCCGCGCGTGCGCGTTGTTCGAGTTCCGCGAGCACGTCGGCCAGCGGCGCGCCGATCGGCGGCAGCGGTACTGGAAGCGCTGCTGTCCCGGCAGTGGCCTGCGCCGATGGACGTGCCGCGCCGGCGACTGCTGAGGAGGGCGCGCCGGCGATCGACGCGGGTTGCTCTGCGGGTGCGGAGTTCGCCTGCGGCGTCTCGCTGGTGGTCTGTGCGCCGGTCGCGCTGACGCCGGTTTCCGGCTGCCTGAGCAGCGACCAACCCAGCGCTGCCAGCAGCCCGAGCGCGAACGCAGCACCTGCGATGATGGCGGTTGATTTCACGATCGCACTCCGTTGCATCGGGCTGCATCTGCGCGGGCGTCGAGGATAGCAGCCAGTGATGGGCAGCTACGATCGGTGCGGCGTCATCGGTCGCCCACAGGGTGGGCTCCTGCACGAGCGCGATCGACGGTGAACGCATTGCCAGTGATGCAGTCCCGTGCGTCGAAGCAACAAGACCCGGCTCAGTTCGCCACTACATTGCGACACCGTGCACCGGCGCCGGTGGCGCCGGTGGCGCTGGTGGTGCGGGCGGTGCGGGCGGTGCGGCATTCGGTGCCGGTGCGGGCGGCGCGGGCGGTGCCGGCGGCGGCGGTGGGGCGAACATCGCATCGAACTCGCTGCTTGCCGGAATGTCGACCACCACCACCTGGCGCTTGCGGTCGCGCATCAGTTCCACGTTGACCGCGTTGCTCTCGGCGCGAGTGCGCAGGGCGCGCATCACCGCACCGCTGGACTCGGTGCGTTCGCCGCCGATCGACAGCAGCACGTCGCCGGGCTGGATGCCGGCGAGCGATTCGCCATCGAGGTCGAGCACCAGCACGCCGCTATCGCTGCCGAAGTACTTGCCGAGACCCGGATTGAGATCGGCCAGACGCAGGTTGAAGAAGCCACCGCCGGCGCCGACCACGATTCGGCGCAGTTCGCCCAAGGCCTTCAGGCGCGCGCCATCGGCGTGCGTGCGATCCAGCGCGTGCATGCCACGCGCGTGGATCGCATCATGCTGTGCCATTGCTTCGGCAGTCCGCGCATCCAGCTCGCCGTCGCCCGCGATCCGCCTTTCCATCACGATCTGGATGTCGCGATCGAACTCCGGTGGCAGCGGCGCCATGCCGGCGGCCAAGGCAGGCCATTCCCACGATTCGCGCCGTTCCGCATTGACCACGAGATCCTGTCGCTTGCCACTGCCGCGATCGATGCTGAGCGTGACCTGGTCGCCTGCCTTGAGCTTGCCGATCAGGCCGCGCGCCGATTCCACTGCGCCATCGCCCTTGGGCACCGGCTTGCCATTGATCGCCACGATGCGATCGCCGCTGCGCAGGCCGGCTTTGTCGGCCGGACCGCCGGGTGTGACCGCCGCCAGTGCGACACCTGCCGCACCCGCGTTGGTTGGGGCAAGTACCACGCCGATCATCGCGTGATCCGGGTCGGACAGATATCGGAACGCATAGGCGCGCGGTGCTTCGCTGCTGCCGAGGCGGCTCGACAGCTCACCGATCCTGCGCGTGATTTCGCGCAACTCGGTGCGCGCTTCGCGCAGTTCGTCGCGCGCTTGCGCGAGGTCGGCGTCCTGCGCGGCTTCGCGCTGGCCGGGCGCGGCTGCGGTCGACTTCGGCCCGTCGGCCATCGCACCGGTCGGAGCCAGCGCCAGGGCCAGTGCCAGGCAAATCGAACTATGGACAAGTGTGCGGTTCATGGGTGCTCCCTCGAGCGTTCGGGGTGGGTCAGTTGAGCTGGTACACGGCCGGCTGCAGGTTCACCGCCTGTGCCGTGAGGTTGGGATTGCTGTTGCTCGCACGCACGGCAGCCAGTTCCTGCAGCAGTGTCAGGCGCTGTTGCCACAGGTCCGTGCTGGTGGCCTTGTCGCTGGCCGCAGAGAGTTCCAGATCGAGCATGGCGATCAGGTCCTCGATGTCGGCACCGGCCAGCGCATCGCGCGCACTGAGGGGGCGACTGCCGAACGACGCGCTGCGCAGCGCGTCTTCGAACACCTGGTTCTGCGCGATCAGCGCGGCGGCGGCGGTGTTGTCTGCTGGGTTCGATTGCAGCGCGGCGATCGGCGCTGCGCTGTCGCCGCCGCGCAGCCACGGCAGCAATGCCAGCGCGCACACCGCGGCAGCGGCCGCCAGCGCAATCCAGCGCCGTTGCGCGCGTTCACCGCAGCGCTTTGCAAGCCGCGCGGTGAGTGCGGGCAAGACGCTGTGCGGTGGTGTGGCGAGCGGCATCGCAAGCAATGCGTCGCGCAGCCGGCGATCGTCCGGTGGGCCGATGGCAAGCAGGTTGGTCTGGTCGTCAGGCATACGCTGTGGTGCTCTTGTTGACCTCAAGCAGTTCGCGCAACTTGTGCGTGGCGCGCGCGAGTTGCGTCTTGGAGAAACTCACCGTGCGGTCGAAGCTGCGCGCAATCTCCTCGTGCGTATAGCCCTCGACGTAGTACAGCCAGACCACGCTGCGTGCGGTGGGCGAAAGGCTGTCGAGTGCACGCTCCAGATCGGCGCTTTCTATCGCCGGCTCCAGGCCGCGCGCCAGCGCCTCCGGCTCGGGCAACTCATCGACATAGTCGAGGCGCCGCTTGCGTAGCCGCATCAGCGCTTCGTTGACACAGATCTGCCGCAGCCAGCCCCAGAACGGCGCGTCGCCGCGAAACTGTCCGATGCGATCGATCAGGGCCAGCATCGCATCGTGCAGCACCTCCTGTGCCTCGTCGCGATCGCCAAGCAGACGCCACGCGAGCGTGTACGCCGGCGCTTCGAACAGGCGGTAGACCTGCTCGAGCGCGGCCTGCTCGCCGGCCTGCAGACGGGTCAACAGGCTGGCCGATATGTCGATGGCAAAAGAAGTCATGTGCTGTGAATGATGCGCCGGCGCGACGGATGGTCGCAGTGGCGGCAGCTCATCCCTTTCGACGATGCAAATAGGAATGACTTGCATTTAGATTCCCGTTCGCAAACAATACGGGCCTCGAATGACCTGCGGGAGAAGGGATGTGTTGAGTGCGAGCCTGCTTTTGCTTGCCGCTGCGAGTGCGACTGCAGGACCGGCCGCCGAGCCAGTCGCTGCCGCCTCAACGGTCGCTGAGGCAACAATGCTCCCCAGCATCAACGTCGAGGCCGAAACCGAATCCGATCACTACGTGCAGGGTCCGTTCCTGCCCGATGTGCAGGGCACCAAGGTCAACGCCGGCAAGAAGACCACCATCATCGACCTCGATGCGCTGCCGACCATCAACGCCAGCAACTACCGGGTGGCACTGATCCAGGCGCCGGGCCTGATGCTCAGCGAAGAAACCTCGCCGCTGACCAGCATCGGCTATCGCGGCCTCGAGCCGCATCGCTCGCAATACATCCAGGTGCTGGCCGACGGCATCCCGATCCATGCCGACCAGTTCGGTTATCCCGAGGCCTACTATGTGCCGCCGCTGGATACGGTCGATCGCATCGAATACATCCGCGGTGGCGGCGGCTTGATGTACGGCCCGCAGCCGGGTGGAGCGTTGAACTATGTGACCCACCGGCCCAGCTTCGAGCACGCATTCGGCGGTGCCAGTGTCAACTCTTTCGGGCCCGACAATACCTGGAACAGTTTTACCTACGTCGACGGAACGGTGGATCGGGTCGGCTACTACGCCTACTTCAATCGCCGCGAAACCGACGGCTTTCGCGGCGCCAACAGCGACGTCGCCCTCGATGCGGGCTACATCAAGCTCGCACTCGATGCCGATGGTCCGCGCCGCTGGTTCCTCACCCTGCAGAGCTATCGCGAAGAGCATGGCGAGCCGGGCGGCCTGGGCTTCGGAACCGGCCCCAGCGATGTCAACTACGATGTCGATCGCGACGCTGCATCGCGCCTGTTCGATCGTTTCCAGCTCGATCGCGACGCGGCGACCCTGACCGTGGAGCAGGATCTGGCGCGCGGCCAGCTGAACGCGCGCGCGTGGATCGTGGACTACACGCGGTCGAGCCAGCGCCAGCGTGGCGGCGGCTTCGGCAGCCGGCCGACCGGACCGACTGCGACGAGCAACGATATCGAGCGCCAGCAATTCGACACGGTCGGTGTCGAAGCGCGCTGGCGCCGCGACTGGGGTGCCGATGAGCAGCACGTGTTCACCGCAGGCGCGCAGTATTTCCGCACCGATGCGCCACGCACCGACGTGCGCGGCGCGAGCGCAAACGCTACCAGCGGCGTGCTGCGCATCGCCTCGCAGCGCGATCTCGACTACTTCCCCGTGTTCGCCGAAAGCCTGTTCCGCTTCGGTGCATTCAGCATCACGCCCGGCGTGCGCCTGGAAAACTACCAGCAGGCGGTGCGCGCGCGCTTCGTCGATCCCGCAGGCGTCGATCGCGCGCGCAAGATCGAGCGCTCGGTCGCCCTGTTCGGTCTTGGCTCGACCTGGGATTTCAGCCCGCGTGGCCGCGCGTACTTCAACGTATCGGAGAGCTATCGCCCGGCCCTGTTCACCGAGGCGGTTCCCAACAGCACCACCAATGTGGTTGCAGGCGACATCAAGGAGGGCCGTGCATGGCAGGCCGATCTGGGCATCCGCGGCGAGCCCCTCGACGGGCTGATCGTCGATGCCAGCATCTTCAACATGGTGTTCGACGACAAGATCGGCGGCGCGGGTACGGCGAGCGACCCGATTCGCAACATCGGCAAGATCGATTACCGCGGTCTGGAAGCATCGGCGCAGTACGATCTGTTCGGTGCCAAGCAGGGTGCGGACGGGCCGCAGCTGAATCTGCTGATGAACGTGACCCTGCTGGACGCGCAGATCACCCGCGATGCGAACCCCGCGCGGGTCGGCAACGCACCGCAGTACGCGCCCGACTATCTGTTGCGGACGGGGCTTGTGTATCTGCACAGCGCGCAGCGGAAGATCGCTTTGCTCGCGACCTTCGTCGACGACAGCTTTGCCGATGACGCCAACAGCGCGAGCCGGCTGATGCCGTCGTATCGGGTGTGGGACCTGACCGGCGAGTGGCAGATCGCGGACTCGCGCATCACCCTTCTGGCGGGCGTGAACAACCTGTTCGATGAGGACTATTACGCCCGCATCCGCAACGATGGCATCGACCCGGCGCCAGGCCGCACGTACTACGCCGGACTGCGGGTGGGGTTCTGACGCGAGCTGCATCTGCGCGGGTGTCCGCTCTGTCCGTGCGTCCGTTCGGCTGCGTGCGGACACCCGGACGAACCCTGTAGACTCGGATAAAGTGTCGCGAAATCAATATGTTGCCGTTAGCGGTAGCAGTGGCATGACGACTGCATAGCGCTCACCGGGCACCCATCGCCCGGGGGAGACAGTCTTGATCCGCGATACCAGCGAAACCGATCGGGTGATTGCCGCCACGCCAGTCGCACCGCGCCGCTGGCTGTTTCGCGGTGCCATCGTGCTCGGTGCGATCGCGGTCATTGCACTGTTCCTGCCGGGCATGGCGCGCTGGATGAGCGCCTCGGCCTCGGTCAGCAGCGAGCGCCTGCGTTTTGCACAGGTGCGCAGCGACACCCTGCTGCGCGATGTCGCAGCCCAGGCGCGCATAGTCGCGGCGCGCAGCCCCACCCTATATGCGCAGGCCGCCGGTACGGTCAGCTTTGCCGTGCAGGCCGGTCAGCCGGTTGTCGCCGGCGCCTTGCTGGCCACGCTCGACAGTCCGGAACTCACCAGCGAGCTGCAGCGCGAGCAGGCCACGCTGGCATCCCTGCAGGCCGAAGCCGAGCAGCAGCAGATCGACAATCGACGCGCGCAGTTGACCAAGGCGCGTGAGCTGGAGACCGCGCGCGTGACGCTGCGCGCGGCCGAGCGCGAAAAGCTGCGCGCCGATCGCGCGTGGGCGAAGGGCGCCATCAGCGAAGTCGACTGGCTGCGCGGCTCAGATACGCTGGAAAACGCGCAGAACGCCTATGGCCAGGCCGAGCAAGACGTGTCGCTCGACCGCGACGCGCTGTCGCTGCAGCTGGCGTCCAAGCGCAAGGCGGCCGAGCGCCAGCGACTGTTGGCCACCGACCTGCAGCGCAAGGTCGACGCACTGGCGATCAAGGCTCCCGTGGGTGGCATGGTCGGCAACCTGCTGGTCGCCGAGCGCACCTCGGTGATCGCCAATGCGCCGTTGTTGACCGTTGTCGACCTTACCGAGCTGGAGGTCGAAGTACCGGTGCCTGAGCTGTATGCCAATGACATCCTGCCGGGCATGCAGGCGGAACTGCTGATCGGTGCGAGTCGGCAGTTCGGCGAGGTACGCACCATCTCGCCGGAAGTGGTCAACGGCCAGGTCAACGTGCGGGTGCGTTTTCGCGACGGCACGCCGGCCGATCTGCGCCAGAACCAGCGCCTGCAGGCGCGCATCGTGATCGAAGAGCGACCGAACACGCTGCTCGTCGAGCGCGGCCCATTCGTCGACGCCGAGGGCGGTCGCTTCGCGTGGCGCGTAGAGGGCGATCGCATCGTGCGCGTGCCGATCGTGGCTGGCGCGCTGGCCGCAGGCCAGGTCGAGATCGTGTCCGGGCTCGCGCCGGGCGACCGCATCGTGATCTCCGACACCAGCGAGTTCCGCGACCACACCGAAGTATTCCTCACCCGCTGATCGACGGCGGCAATCCGCATCAACGCCTCGCGCACCACATCCCATCACCACCAGGACGCCCACGCCATGCTGCGCATGCAGAACCTGAAGATGATCTATCGCACCCATCTGGTCGAGACCCACGCGCTGCGTGATTTCTCGCTGACCGTGGCTGCCGGCGAGTTCGTCGCCGTGACCGGGCCGTCGGGTTCCGGCAAGACCACGTTCCTGAACATCGCCGGGCTGCTGGAAGAGCACAGCGAGGGCCTCTACGAGATCGACGGTGTCGACGTGCGCGGCCTCGGCGACGATGCGCGCTCGCGCCTGCGCAACCAGAAGATCGGCTTCGTGTTCCAGAGTTTCAACCTGATTCCCGACCTCGATCTGTACGACAACGTGGACCTGCCGCTGCGCTATCGCGGCTTCGACCGTGCCGAACGCAAGCGACGGATCGAGCACTCGCTGGGTCGGGTCGGACTCGGCTCGCGCACCAAACACTATCCGTCCGAGTTGTCGGGTGGCCAGCAGCAGCGCGTCGCGATCGCGCGCGCACTGGCCGGCGATCCGAAGATCCTGCTCGCCGACGAGCCGACCGGCAATCTGGATTCAGTGATGGCGCGCGGCGTGCTGGAGCTGATCGAGGAGATCAACCGCCAGGGCACCACGGTGATCATGGTCACCCACGATCTGGAACTCGCGCGCCGCGCACAGCGCAACGTGCACGTGGTCGACGGCCAGATCGTGGATCTGGACGCCAGTGCGCCGCGCGTGGTTGCGCGTCGCGACGGCCATGCGGCATAGCTCGAGGATCTCACGATGATCTTCTACTACATCCGGATTGGCCTGCTGGGCCTGCGCAAGCAGCCGGTGCTGTCGGCGCTGATGGTGCTGGCGATCGGTGTTGGTGTGGCCACCGCGATGACCGCGCTGACGGTGATGGTGCGTTTGGGCGCCGATCCGATTCCGCAGCGCAGCGATCGGCTGTTTGCCATGGGCGTCGATAACTGGGACGCCGAACG
Source organism: Lysobacterales bacterium (assembly GCA_038224265.1). Lineage (GTDB taxonomy): Bacteria > Pseudomonadota > Gammaproteobacteria > Xanthomonadales > Ahniellaceae > UBA4656. Next base: position 1,464 of record JBBRFN010000084.1, on the reverse strand, counting down.
CGCTTGGGGCGAAGACGACGGTAAGCCGCTGGTGCCCGACCAGCTCAGCTACAAGGATGCGGCCGCGCTTCTGGCCGCGGCAAAGGGCGAGCGCCAGACGATCATGTACCGGGTCTCGTTCACCGCGCAGCCCGAGCGCGAGGACCTGCGGCCGTTCCAGGCCAGCGTGCGTGCGACCTCGCCGGATTTCTTCCCGATGTTCGACGTGCCGTTCGCCTTCGGTGGCGGATGGTCGGCGGCTGAAGATACGGCGCGTGTACGCACCGTGGTGCTGTCGAAGTCCATGAACGAGCGCCTGTTTGGCGGGGAGAACAGCGTCGGCCAGCGGATCCGCCTGTCCGACGACTACTACACGATCAGCGGCGTGCTGGGCGAGTGGCGTCCACGCATGAAGTTCTACGATGTTACCAACGGCGCTCTCAACGAGCCGGAGATGGCGTACTTGCCGCTGTCGGTGGCGTTGGAAAAGGAGCTGCTCTCCGACGGCAACAACAACTGCTACGAATCGTCGGGCGAAGGTTGGGCCAACTTCCTGGCCTCGGAGTGCATCTGGATGCAGGGCTGGGTCGAGCTGCCCGATGCTGCCGCAGTGGACGCCTACAATGCTTTTCTCGCCAACTACGTCGCCGAGCAGAAGGCGGCAGGACGAGCCTTCGCACGCCCGCAGCTGACGCGCGCGGTTCCGCTGCGCCAATGGCTGGACCTGCGCGGTGTGGTGCCCGACGACATGCGTCTGTTCACGATCCTCGGCTTTGCGTTCCTGCTGGTGTGTCTGCTCAACGCAGGCACCCTGCTGTTGGCGAAGTTCCTGCGCCGCTCGGGCGAGATCGGGCTGCGCCGTGCGGTAGGTGCGAGCAAAGGCGCGCTGTTCGCGCAATACCTGACCGAATCGGCAGTGGTGGGCTTGCTGGGCGCATTCGCCGGCCTGCTGCTGACCCTCGGCGGCCTCACCGGGCTGCGCATGCTGACACCCGAGTTCGAGGGCGTGGCGCGACTCGACGTGCAGATGCTGCTCGCCTGCGTGGTGATCGCGCTGGCCACCAGCATGCTGGCCGGTATCTATCCCGCCTGGCGCGCTAGCAATGTCGCGCCGGCCGTTCAGCTGAAGACCAACTGAGGAACCCGCCATGCGCACCGGTCCCATTCTCGCCTCGCTCCTGCGTCACAAAGTGGCCGCCGGCCTGGTTGCCGCGCAGATCGCATTGACGCTGGCGATCATCGCCAATGCGCTGTTCGTGGTGGTCGATCGCACCAACCTGATCAATCGACCCAGCGGCGTGGCCGAAGCCGACGTGTTCAGTGTCGGGCTGTCGCCGATCGGCTCGCCGGAGGAGTCGCGCGCAATCCTGCTCGCCGACCTCGATCTCGTGCGCGGGCTGCCCGGAGTCGTGAATGCCTACCTCACCAACTCGATGCCGCTGTCGGGTGGAGGCTGGTCGACCGGCGTGTCGGCAGGGCTCGAAG
>JBBRFN010000083.1:0-12441 GCA_038224265.1 Lysobacterales bacterium | reverse complement strand
GCTTGCGCCGCAGCAGCGATCGCCGCGACATCGACCGCCAGCCGCAGGCCCGCATGGCGCGGCTGTCGGCGCACGTGCCAGGCGACTGCGAGTTCCAGCAGCACCCAGCCGAACATCAGCAGCGGCCAGCCGATCAGGAACGGCCGTGGCGCGCTTTGCATCAGCATCGCAACAATGCCCCATAACGTCGCGAGTGCCGCGACGAGGATCGGATAGCGCGCGCTGGCGACCGCGAATGCGGAAAAACGCATTGGCGTCGCAGCAGTCAGGCGCGCGGCCTCGGCGATCGTCTCGCGCGCGGCGGTCACCGCCAGGCCGTACCAGACCAGCACCACACCCATCATCAACAGGCCGACCTGCGAGGGCAGGCTGATGCCGGCCGGGATGATCAATCCCACCAGAAGAAAATGCCACCAGCGGCCGCCGGCGCGGACGCGCCGCAAGGTTTCGACGCGTTGCCAGTGCGCAATGGTTGGCAGCGACGCGCGCTCCAGCGGCAGCAGACGAAACAGCGGCATGCCGCGGCCACCGCGACGCGTGCCGTGTTCGGCAGCGGCCGGGCGACGCAGCGCGCCGAGCAGTCCCACCGCGCCGCCGCAGCCAAGGCCAATCCATGCGATCGTGCGCGCCGCCGGCAGCCAGCGATCCGGATTGCGTACCAGCGCTGCGCAGGCGAGCAGTGCAAGATCGGCTGCTAGCACGATCACGCCCAGCAGCAGCACGCCGAGCAGGATCAGCGTGCGGGTTTCGCGTGCGGCGGCGATCGGCATCCCGGCCCACCAGCTGTTACGTAGATGCTGGCGCAGCGTCAGCAGTGGCGTGCGCAGCACATAGAAGCCGAATGCGCCGAGTGCAATGCCACTGGCCCACGGCGCGCGCGCGGCGGATTCGATTGCCGCGGCGATCGGCTCGCCGGGCAGCCGCGTGTAGACGAAGACCGCAACCGCGACTGCTGCAGCCCACGCCAGCGCCACGAACAGCGACTCGCCCGGCCGCGCGAGCTGCGCGCGCAGCTGGTTGCGCATGACCAGCCAGGTTTGCGCGACGATCGGATGCAGCAGGGCAGTCGACATCCGTTCATCCTACCGGCGGCATGCGTGGGTTAACGTAGGTCCAAGGTCACCCTTGTGGTGACGAGCGCCAGCACCATCTGATGCTTGCGGCCCGAACCCGACCGCGGAGGACTTCGCCCATGCGCCTGCTGCTCGCCATCTTCCTGCCGTTCGCGGCGTTCTTCACCATCGGTCGTCCGTGGGCGGGCATCATCTGCCTGATCCTGCAGATCACCGTGATCGGCTGGATTCCGGCCGCGCTGTGGGCGGTGTATGCGCTGAGCCAGTTCAATACCGACCAGCGCATCGCCGAAGTCATGGCACAGCGACGCTGAGCGCGACGGCGAAGCGCTCACGGCGGTTCGCCCGCTTGCGGTAGCGCAGGTCGCCCCGACCTGCGCCGGGCTTGCGACGCATCCGAGTCACCCGCCACCATGCAGCACGTCGAACCGTACGTGCCGCGAGGAGGATTCCGATGTCGCGCCTGATCGTGCTGTTGTTGTGCCTGTTGCCAACTCTCGTGCTGCATGCCGAACCGGTGCCCGAGTCCGAGCGCACCGCGGTGGACCTGCGCCGCACCACGCTGGTGGTGCGCGATGTGGAAGCGTCGTTGCCGCTGTATCGCGACGGCCTTGGCCTGCGCGTGATCTACGACCAGCTCATTGGCGGCGGTAGCAACCCTGATGGCAGCGAGAAAAGGCCGACTATCCGGCTCGTCCTGCTGCGCGCGAACGACACCTTCATCGGCGCGCTGGGCCTGATGCAGCGACTGGATATCGACCTGCAACCACAGCCCGTGTTCGAGCGCGCAATGCCGGGTGATTCGATCCTGGTATTCAACGCCGCCGATCTCGATACCCGCTGGGACAAGATCAAATCGCTACCTGGCGTTCGCGTACACACCGAGCCCACCCGCATCGAGTACCCGGGCCCCAACGATACGAAGATCCCGGTGATGTTCACCGCCGTATTCGACCCCGACGGCAACTTCATCGAGATCAACAAGCTGTTGGGTGCGGCGGCGGGAACGGTGGGCGCGGCGGAAAAGAACGACTAGTTGCACTTTGTGGGAGCTGCCATGGCAGCGACAGGACTAGCGGCATCCACAGACGTCGCAGTCGCCTTCATGTCGGCTCCCAAGGCGATGCAGAGTTCCTGCCGGGAACGTCTGCGGCAGGATCGGGTGGCCGGCGCGTCGTTGCCGCCGCGCCGCGACCGTCAGAAGCGATACACGAACGACACACTCGCGACCCAGACGTTGTAGTCCGGGCTGCTCTCGCCCAGCGTGATCACGTTGGCCAACTGGTTGGCCGGCACACCGTCGACGGACCAGTCGCTGGAGGCGTAGTCCTCGTAGGCGAAGCGCAGCCGCGCGGTAAGGTTCTTGCGGAACGCCCAGTCGCCGTAGATCGAGGCCGAGGTGAGGTCGGTCTTGTCCGTCGGCAGCGGTGCCGAGGTCAGCGACGGGCCGGTGGTGGTGATCAAGTCGGCGTCGGTTGTGGCGTGGACGTAGTCGACGCCGATCTTCAGCTTGCCCTCGAGGAAGTTCGCGTTCGCGCCCAGTCCCCAGGTGTCGACGTCGTCGCGGCTGCGCGCGGTCCAGTTGCGAGTCGGATCGGCCGATTGCGAGGCGCGTACCCCACCGCCTGAGTACTGGCGGCCATCGGTGTCGTTCTTGTAACGCTCGACGGAATAGAAGCCGTACAGGGATCCGTCCTCGCTTGGCGCCCAGGTCAGGTCCGCGTTGTAGCCATTGACGCGGCTGAATGTCAGGCCGAATTGCGAGTCGTTGTAGTCGTCTTCGCTGTAGTTGACGTTGAAGCCCAGCGCGAGGTTCTCGCCAAGTGCCAGGCTGGTGAACACCTCGGCCTGCCGACGCTCGCGGTCGGCCTGGTTGAACTTGCGCATGCCCGGCAGGTTCTCGAACGGGAAGCCGCCCACGAAGGGCAGTACCGTGTTCGTATAGCCGGGCGCGTAGCCGTTGATGAAGGTCTCATAGCCGAGGTACTCGCTGCCGTCGCGGTTGGCGAGCGACAGGCGCAGGCCGCCGGAGACGAGTCCCGAGGACGTGTTGGTGAACGACAGCGCGTAGCGGTCCTCGTTCAGCTCCTCGCGCTCCTGGTGTGGGCGGTCGATGCTGCGCCACTGCGCTTCGCCCGCGATCCGCAGCCAGTCCAGCGCACGCCAAGTGCTGTCGAGGCGGAACGTCGTCTCCTTCTGCGATTTCGGCTCATTGAACCGCCGGAAACCGCTGGTGGGCGAAACGTCCTGGGGCAACGAGTCGCCAGGCACGTAGACATACTCGTTGTGCGGCGTCTGGTTGTCGCGATCGTCGTAGCGCAGGTTGGCATTCCAGTAAAACGTGTTCGACGGCCGGTGCGAGAAGCGCAGTGCGGCGTAGGTGCTGTCGACGCGGCCGTCCAGAGAAGCCCGCGGCAGCGGCTGGGTGATGCTTGCGGCCAGCACCGGATTGATGGTGTAGGGCAGGAATGCGTCATCCTGCGTTGCGCGCCCGTACGACAGGTCGCCGCTCAGGCGCATGGTGTCGCTGATCGACCAGCCACCGGATGCGTAGACCTGGTGGAACTGGTTGTCAGGCTCGAGGTGCATCTGGCCAAGGCCGGTCGGAAAGCCCGCCGATGCGGCCCAGCCGGTAATCGTGGTGTACGGGTTCTGCCAACTGAGGCCACTGTTCGCGTCGTCGAACAGCGACATGTAGTAGCCGATCCGCAGCTGGTAGTCCGGCTGAGCGAAGGTCAGCGCCACGTCGGCGGTCTGCGTGAGGTAGTCCACCGGCTCGGGTGCGAGCACCGCGCGCGGATTGCCGCCGGAGTTGCCGATGGTCAGCCCGATGGTCTTCAGCCCGTCCTTCTGCTCGCGGCTGTAGTGCGTTTCGAGGTTCCATTTGGGCGCCGGGATCCAGTCGAAGCCGACCTCGAACTTGCGCCGTTCGTGCGCGACCTCGAAAGGGCGCAGCGATTCGGCGAGCCGCGTCATGCCCGCCGTGGTCTGCGCGCCGACCCAGTTGGACGGCAGCGTCAGGCTGGTCGAGCCGGGGTTGGTGAAGATGGTCCGCGCGGTGTCGATCTGGTTGTGCGGCACCTGGTCGAAGCCGAGGCGGAACGCGAAGCTTCCCTGGCGGCCGTACTCGAATGCGGCTTCGCGCGAGTCCAGACCCAGATTCTCGGCTTCGGCGCGCCAATACGTCGCGTCATCGCCATCCCAGGCGCCGCGCTTGAAGATGTCGAAGCCCAGGACTGCGAACACACCGCTGTCGGTCAGGCCGGTATAGCGGCCGTAGCGGAAGGCGTCGTCGCTGAGAAAGCCCAGCCCGGCCTCAACCGTGCTGGTGATCTCGGTCTGCTCCTTGAGCAGTTCAGCGGTGTCCTTCGCCGGCTCTTCGCCCTCCAGCGAGAACTCGTCTTGCGCCATCGCTGGCAACGCCGCCAGCGACAGTGCGAGCAGGCAGGTACGCATCAGCGGCAGGGCGAGCTGCGCGCTGATGGCCCGGGACAGGGGATTGCGTTCGATTTTCATGGCTCACCTCGCATCCGGACGAAGGGGGAATCAGCGCGTCTGGCGGGCGCCGGACGGATGGTTCGACCCGTGCACTTCGGTGTGGCAGTTCATGCAGTTCTTGCCGAGCACCTGCTGCGCGCCAGACGGCCGCGTGGCGCCGGGCAGGCCGGTGCCGCTGTAGGCAGTCGACGGGTGGAACTGTGCCGAATGGCACTGCTGGCACAGCCACGGGCCGCGCGCTTTCAGCATTGCGGGGTGCACCGAGCCATGCGGCGCATGGCAGTGGCTGCAGTCGTCGTTGACCGGCTGGTGCTCCCACAGGAACGGGCCGCGCTTGTCGGCATGGCACTGGTAGCAGGTCTCGACGGTGTTGTTCTTGACCAGCTGCGACGGCGCGGTGGAGCCGTGCGGGTTGTGGCAGTCGGAGCAGCCGACCTTGCCTTCCTTGATCGGATGGCGGAACGGCTTGAACAGATTCGCGCGCTGCTCCTGATGGCAGGTCAGGCAGACTTCGAATTCGGTGTCCTTGTCGAGTGCGGGGTCGTGCGCGACGTGGGTGTCGTGGCAGCCCGAGCAGCTGACGTTCTCGTTGTCGTGCACGCTGCCGGCCCAGTGCATCCGCCCGCCGCTCTGGTGGCAGGTCAGGCAGACCTGGTTGCCGGTCTTGGCGTCGGCCTCCTTGAAGGTCACGTCGGGCGCTGGCTTGTTGTCGCCCTCACCGTCGAGATGCGCCAAGCTGGCGCCATGGCAGGTGATGCAGGCCTGGTCGGCAAAGGGCGTGCGCGAATCGGCCACGACCCCGTGCTTGGTCTTGAGGATCGGCAGGACCGGATTCTCCGACGTCTCGTCGTGGCACTTCACGCAGGACTTGAAGCCGGGGTTGTCGGCGCCTGCGGCGGCTTGCGATGGCGCGGCAGCGATGCCGAGCGACAGGGCCGCCGCGGCGAGCCAGAGATGGATACTGCGCAGTTGCATGTTGCCTCCCAGGTTTTTCTGGTGGAGCGGCGCGCCGCGAGGCGCGCATCGGGGTGTCATTGCTTGTTGGCCACGAATTCCGCCGCGCCGCCATCGATCGACAGCGAATGTTCCATCGACACGTAGTGCCAGCGGCCCTTGGTGGAGCCGTCGTGGATCGCGATGCCGACCGGATAGGTAGTCCCCGCAGCGAAGGATTTCTGGCCGGCACCGGCACCTGCCAGCGGGCGGCTCAGCACCACGGTCCACTCGCCGCCAGCGAAGCTCGCCTCGGCGGCTACCGTGGGAGTTGCCGCGGCATGGGTTTTGTCGAGGATGTAGCCGTTGCCCGCGACCGCCGGCTTGCCGGGGTTCAGGCCCGCGGTCCAGTACTCCATGAAGGTGCCGCCGGCGAGCAGCTTGTCGATCTCGGCTGCGGGCTTGAGGTTGGCGCCACCGCCGCTGCGGCCGAGCTTTGCGCGACTCGCACCGAGGTATTTCTCCTGCGGGGCGGCGCCTGCGCTGGCCATGCCCTCGACGTCGTCGTGGCAGGCCGCCCAGCAGCCGGCACGGACCGCCTCTTTCACGTTGGCGTCGGAGAGCATCACGCTGGCGTGGGCGGCGAAGTCGGACTGCTTGGCGTTGGTGCCGGTCTCTTTCCACTGCAGGCGGAAGTAGAGCTTCGATCCGTCATTCGCGACCTGCACCTTGACCGGCAGGTGGCCGGGCTTGCCGGCGATCGGCGCGGGCTCGAGCTTGCCGCCCTTGGCCGTCTTGGCGCCGTCCTTGGGGATCGACTCGGCGTCGTGGCATTCCTTGCAGTCCTTGCCGCCGCGGAATTTCTCGGCGCCTTCGTGGTCGCTCTTGGTCAGCACCCACTCCCACGATGCCTGGCCCGCATAGCCGAGCACCACGTTCTTGGCCGGTACGGTCGCCCAGTCGATCGCGTGTGCCGGCGATAACGACAGGCCGGCGAGCACACAGGCGAGGGCGAGGGGACGCAGGACGGCGCGGGTCTGGTTCGCGATCATGGGGTTCATCCGGTCAGAGCGAGAAATCATCGGACTCGCCTTCCTCGGCCGGCATGTCCGGCTTGTGGTGGGCGATGCCCTTGTGGCAATCGATGCAGGTCTCGCCGCTCTTGGAGGCATCCTCGTGCGCCTCACGGGCGCGGTTGGACTGCGCGGCGAAGTCCATGTAAGCGCGGGCGTGGCAGCTGCGGCACTCGCGCGAGTCGTTGGCTTTCATATCGGCCCACACGACCTCGGCCATCTCCAGGCGCTTGGCTTCGAACTTTTCCTTGGTGTCGATCCAGCCGAAGATCTCGCCGGGCACGTCGCTCCAGGCGGCGCGCAGCTTGCGCTGCATCTTCGGGACAAAGGCTTGCGCCAGGTGGCAATCGGCGCAGCCGGCGCGCACCCCGGAGCGGTTGGTGAAGTGCGCGCTGGCCTCCCACTCCGGCGCCACGAAGGCGTTCATCGAATGGCAGGCATAGGCGCAGAACTGATCGGTGCTGGTCAGGTGCAAGCTGGTGTTGAAGGCCGCCACGAAGCCGATACCCGCCACGAAGCCGCCGACCAGCAGGGTGCCCAGCGCCCAGCGCGAACTGGGGGATCTGAACCACCTCCACGAGCGTTTGATCCATCCGAACACGTCTACCTCCCCTTCGATCTTGCCCGCCGCGCCCGGGTCGGACCCGGTGCAGGGCAGCGCCCCCATGGCATCGACTGTGCACGGACCCGAGCGGTCGGGTCTTGATCGAAGTCAAGAGCGGAGCGAGTGCGTTGCGCAACTTTCGTGGTGCCTCGCGACCAAGTCGCCGCGGAGATTGCTGCGCGCGCCGCGCCGGCTGCACACCGGCGCGGCGTCATCGCGAGGCCGGATCAGACGAAGACCATCACCAGGCCGGCCAGCGCGATCGCACCGCCGGTCATGCGGGCCGCGCCGGACGCAGCATCGCGGGCGCGCAACACCTGCGCGAGGCCGAGCCCTGCAAGGTGCAGCAGCGCCGTACTGGCGACGAAGCCCGCGATGTAGGTCAATGCGTCCGCTTGCAAAGGCAGTTCCGCGCCGTGCGCGTGGCCGTGGAATACCGCGCAGGCTGCGACCAGCGCGATCGCCAGCGCCGGGCGCAGGCGCGCCGCGAACGCGATCGCAAGGCCCAGCGCGAGCACGCCCAGCGCGATCGCCTGCTCGATCGGCACGCCGCTACCGAGGCCGGCGATCCCGGCGACCGCGCCGAGCGTCATCGCGACCACGAAGGCCAGCGGCAGTTGCCAGCGCGCCGCGCCACCGAGCATGCCGGCGAACAGGCCCACGCCGACCATCGCGACCAGATGGTCGATGCCGCCGAGTGGATGCGCCAGTCCCGCGATCAAACCATGCACGTGGTCGTGGCCACCGTGCGCCATTGCCGTGCCAGACGCGAGTAGCGCGGGCACCATGAACCACAACTTGCGCTTCATCGTTGATCCTCCCGGCCGGCGTCGCCCGCCGGATGACGGCGTCCGCGGCGTGCTGTGCATGGTGCGTGCAGTCGACGCACGCCGGATTGACCGAGGTCAGGATTGGGTGGGCTTGCCGGTGCGAGTCTTCGTCGCCAAGGGGAGAGGTGGATTCCGGTCGCTCGACAACGCGCATCAGTCGCGTGACCGCCGTCCCTCCCGGTCGGGTGTGATCGCGTCCCGGATGCGCGTCCCGGACGCTCGATGAGGAGGGCTGCGCCGTGGGTCGTCAGGAATCGTTCTACGAAACCATCCGTCGCCAGGGCATTTCCCGGCGCAGCTTCATGAAGTTCTGCGCCTTGACCGCGGCCTCGCTCGGGCTCGCGCCCGAGTTCGCCGGCAAGATCGCGCACGCAATGGAGACCAAGCCGCGCGTGCCGGTGCTGTGGCTCAACGGGCTCGAATGCACCTGCTGCTCGGAGTCGTTCATTCGCAGCGCGCATCCGCTGGTGCGCGACGTGGTGCTGTCGATGGTCTCGCTCGACTACAGCCACACGCTGATGGCGAGCGCCGGCCACCAGGCCGAGGAAATCCTCGAGGAGATCCGCCGCGACTACAAGGGTCGCTACATCGCCGCGATCGAGGGCAATCCGCCGCTCAACGAGGACGGCATGTACTGCATCGTCGGCGGGCGTCCCTTCGTCGAGCAGTTGAAGGAAGTCTGCGCGGATGCCAGCGCGGTGATCGCCTGGGGCGCGTGCGCCTCGTGGGGCTGCGTGCAGGCCGCCAAGCCCAATCCGACCGCCGCCACGCCGATCCACAAGGTGATCACCGACAAGCCGGTGATCAAGATCCCCGGCTGTCCGCCGATCGCCGAGGTGATGACCGGCGTGCTGACCTACATGGTCGCCTTCGATCGCCTGCCGGATCTGGACCTGATGGGCAGGCCGAAAATGTTCTACAGCCAGCGCATCCACGACAAGTGCTATCGGCGCCCGCATTTCGACGCCGGTCAGTTCGCCGAAAAGTTCGACGACGAGGGCGCACGCAAGGGCTACTGCCTGTACAAGGTCGGCTGCCGCGGCCCCACCACCTACAACGCCTGCTCGACCATCGGCTGGAACGAGGGCGTGTCGTTCCCGATCCAGTCCGGGCACGGCTGCATCGGCTGTTCCGAGGAGAATTTCTGGGACAACGGGCCGTTCTACCAGCGCTTGGCGGGCACGCGGCTGCTCAACGCGGAGGTCAACGCCGACACGGTCGGCGCGGTCACGGCGGGTCTGGTGGGCGCGGGAATCGCCGCGCACGCGGGCCTGTCCGCCCTGCAACGGGCGCGCGAGAAGGCCGGGCGCGCGAGTGCGGCCCCGGTCGACACCGGCGTGGAGGGCTGAAGCCATGAGCGTGACCACTCCCAACGGCTTCAATCTGGATGCCAGCGGTCAGCGCATCATCGTCGACCCGGTGACCCGCATCGAGGGCCACATGCGCGTCGAGGTCAACATCGACGCCGACAACGTGATCCGCAACGCGGTCTCCACCGGCACCATGTGGCGTGGCCTGGAGGTGATCCTCAAGGGCCGCGACCCGCGCGATGCGTGGGCCTTCACCGAGCGCATTTGCGGTGTTTGTACCGGCACCCATGCGCTGGCCAGCGTGCGCGCAGTGGAGCACGCGCTCGGGATCGATATCCCGGAGAACGCCAACACCATCCGCAACATCATGCATCTGACGTCTTATGTGCATGACCACATCGTGCATTTTTATCATCTGCACGCGCTGGACTGGGTCGACGTGGTGTCCGCCCTGTCGGCCGATCCAAAGGCGACCAGCGAACTCGCGCAATCGATCTCGTCGTGGCCGATGTCTTCGCCCGGCTATTTCCGCGACCTGCAGGGCAAGCTCAAGCGTTTCGTGGATTCCGGCCAGCTCGGCCCGTTCAAGAACGCCTACTGGGGCCATCCGGCGTACAAGCTGCCGGCCGAGGCCAACCTGATGGCGGTCGCGCACTATCTCGAGGCGCTCGACTTCCAGAAAGAGATCGTCAAGATCCACGCCGTGTTCGGCGGCAAGAATCCGCATCCGAACTGGCTGGTGGGCGGGGTGCCCTGCCCGATCAACGTCGACGATGTCGGCGCGGTCGGCGCGATCAACATCGAACGCCTGAACCTGGTGCGCACGATCATCGATCGCTCCCTGCAATTCGCCGAGCAGGTCTACATCCCCGACCTGGTCGCGATCGCCGGCTTCTACAAGGACTGGCTCTACGGTGGCGGGCTGTCGTCGAAGAACCTGCTCGCCTACGGCGAGTTCCCGATCCACGCCAACGACTATTCGCCGGCAGGCCTGATGATGCCGCGCGGTGCGATCATCAACGGCGATCTGTCGACGATCCACGATGTCGATCTCGAGGATCGCTCCGAGATCCAGGAGTTCGTCGCCCACTCGTGGTATCGCTACGCCGACGAGACCCGCGGGCTGCATCCCTACGACGGCGTCACCGATCCGAACTTCGTGCTCGGACCGGCCGCCAAGGGCAGCAAGACGCGCATCGAGCAGATCGATGAAGGCGCCAAGTATTCGTGGATCAAGTCTCCGCGCTGGAAGGGCCAGGCCATGGAGGTCGGTCCGCTGGCGCGCTTCGTGATCGGCTATGCGAAGGGTATTGCGGAGTTCAAGGAACCCACCGACCGCCTGCTGTCGACCCTCGGGGTGCCGATGAGCGCGCTGTTCTCGACGCTCGGCCGCACGGCGGCGCGCGGGCTCGAGTGCCAGTGGGCCGCGCACAAGCTGTCGGCCGAGTTCGACAAGTTGATGGCCGCCATCAAGGCCGGCGACACCGCGACCGCCAACACCGCCATGTGGGAGCCGTCGACGTGGCCGAATCCGTGCCGCGGCGTGGGTTTCGCGGAAGCGCCGCGCGGCGCGCTGGGCCACTGGCTGCGCATCGAAGATGGCAAGATCGCCAACTACCAGTGCATCGTGCCGACCACCTGGAACGCCGGGCCGCGCGACGTCGAGGGCAACGTTGGCGCCTACGAGGCAGCGCTGATCGGCACACCGGTCGCCGACGCCAAGCAGCCGCTGGAGATCCTGCGCACGCTGCACAGCTTCGACCCATGCCTGGCCTGCGCGACGCACGTGCTGGGCCCGGATGGCGAAGAACTGACCCGCATCGAAGTGTGCTGAGGAGCTGGCCATGGCATCCGTCGTCCATCCCAAGCGCGAACCCGGGCAGATCCAGCGCCCGCGCAACCCCCTGCCCGGGCGCACGCCTTGGGCGGTCTACGTCTACGAGGCCCCGGTGCGCATCTGGCACTGGGTCACCGTGGTCTGCATGCTGGTCCTGGTGGTCACCGGATTCCTGATCGGCGCACCGCTGCCGTCGATCGCCGGCGAGGCCAGCAACAGCTATCTGTTCGGCTGGATCCGCATGGCGCACTTCATGGCCGGCCAGGTGCTCGCCGTCTTTTTCCTCCTGCGCATCTACTGGGCCTTCGTCGGCAACCACCACGCGCGCGAGGTGTTCCTGCCACCGGTGCATCGCCGGTCGTGGTGGAAGGGCCTGTTCGACCAGCAGCTGTACTACCTGTTCGTCAAGCCGGAAGCGAAGAAGCACCTCGGGCACAACCCGCTTGCGGGGATCGCGATGCTGGTGATGTGCATCCTGCCGCTGGCGTTCATGATCGTCAGCGGCTTTGCGCTGTACGCCGAGGGCCTCGGCATGCAGCACTGGATGTACTCGCTGTTCGGCTGGGTGATCCCGCTGTTCGGCGGCTCGTTCGTGGTGCACACGCTGCACCATATCGGCATGTGGGTCCTGATCGTGTTCAGCTTGATCCACACCTACCTCGTATTCCGCGAGGACATCATGGGTCGCACCAGCATCATCTCGACCATGGTGTCGGGCTGGCGCTTCATGAAGGACGACAAGCCATGACGGTACCCTGCCGCGTGCTGGTGCTGGGTGTCGGCAACCTGCTGTGGGCGGACGAAGGATTCGGCGTTCGCTGCGTGGAGGAGTTCGCGCGACGCTGGGAAGTGCCGGCGGGCGTGGAACTGATGGATGGTGGCACCCAGGGCCTTTACCTTTTGCAGCACGTCGCCGAGGCCGACCGCGTGCTGCTGTTCGACGCGGTCGACTTCGGCGCGCCGGCCGGAACGCTGGTCGTGGTGCGCGACGCCGCGGTGCCCTCGTTCATCGCGTCCGGCAAGATGAGCCTGCATCAGTCCGGCGTGGCCGAGGTGCTCGCCTGCGCCGAAATGCTGGCCGGACGCAAGCCGGTGACGCTGACCGTGATCGGCGCCCAGCCGCTGGAACTGGAGGACTACGGTGGCAGCCTCACGCCGCCGCTGCGCGCGCTGGTGCCGCAAGCGGTGGCGCTGGCTGCCGAGGAACTGGGCTGCTGGGGCATTGCGCTGGCACCGCGCGGCGCGGACGCGCCTGGACTGCTGGTCGCCGCGTTGTCGATCGA
>JBBRFN010000082.1:0-12568 GCA_038224265.1 Lysobacterales bacterium | reverse complement strand
TGGCAGCCTCACGCCGCCGCTGCGCGCGCTGGTGCCGCAAGCGGTGGCGCTGGCTGCCGAGGAACTGGGCTGCTGGGGCATTGCGCTGGCACCGCGCGGCGCGGACGCGCCTGGACTGCTGGTCGCCGCGTTGTCGATCGACGCCTACGAGCACGGCCGGCCGTCGGCGGACACCGCGTGTCGCCACGGCGACGAGCGGGTGCTTGCGTCGCGTCGCGACAGCGGCGCGGGCTGAACGTCGATGTGCCTCGGCGTGCCGATGCAGGTGGTTGCCGCGGGTATCGGTTGGGCCGACTGCCGCAACGGCGACGCGACCCGTCGGGTGGACACCCTGCTGCTGGATGCGGTCGCGCCGGGCGACTGGGTGCTGGTGCACATCGCCAGCGCGATCCGCCGCGTCGATGCCAGCGAAGCCAAGTTGATCCGCGATGCCCTGCTGGCCGTGCAGCACGCTGCGGCGGGCGAGCCCTTCGAACACCTGCTGGCCGATCTGATCGATCGCGAGCCGCAACTGCCACCACACCTTCGACCGCAAGGCGCATGAGGCGATGAACGTATTCGAAGCATTGCACGATACCCCGGGCGCGCTGGCCGTGTCGGCCGGCGACATCGAGGCCCTGTTCACCCGCGAGGATGCCGTGACCGCGCTGTTCTTCGCCGGCGACCGCGATCGCAGCGGCGAGTCCGCCGATGTCGCGGTGGTGTTGCGCGAACTGGTGCGCTGTCACGCCGGTCGCTTGCGCGCGGGGCTGATGGATGCCGCCGACGAGCGCAAGCTCAAGGCGCTGTTCGGCGTGACTTCCACGCCCACCCTGGTGTTCGTCCGCGGCCGCACCACGCTGGGCGCGATCGAACGCATGAAGGGCTGGGACCATTACACGGCGCGCGTCGAGGAACTGCTCGGCGGTGAGGCAAGCACCACACGCGAGGAGGCGACGCTGCAATGACGATCAAGCAGTCCGGTCAGTGGCAGGGCGAGGCGCAAGCGGTCGGCGTGTTCATCGGCAGCGATGCCAGTGGCGACGACGAACTGCGGCTGCTCGACATCCATTCCTCCGAGTCGCCGCGTCAGGCGCTCGATTCGGACCTCATCGCGCGGGCCGGGGAGGGCGTGTGCAGCTTCCTCGACCGCGTGCGCGCAGCGCTCGAAGACTACCGCGAGGGCGCTGCCCATCCGCGCTTCGGCTTCGACGCGCTGGAGCTCGACGATCGCCGCATGCTCGGCGAGATACTGGGCGAAGGCGAGGTGGTGATCAGCCTCGGCCTCGACCCGCGCTTCGAGGCCAAGGAATCGGTGCTGCCAGGCTTGTGGCGGGTGCAGGTGATAGAGCCCGACGGCACCTGCGTGCAGGAGTGGCTGGAGATCGGCGACGTGCCCGAGGTGGTGCGCTCCGGCGCGCAGGCGATGACGCGTCCGCAGTTGGTGCTTCCCGAGAGCGCGCCCGAAGGCGCGATGAACGCCATGCCGGTGCTCGACGAGGTCGCCGACCGGATGGGCACGCAGGTGGCGGGCCAGCCGAATCACGTGATCAACTTCACCCTGATGCCGATGACCCCGGTCGACACCACGCTGATCGCCCGCGTGCTGGGACGCGCGCCCTTCGACAGCAGTTCGCGCGGCTTCGGCTCGTGCAAGGTGCACCTGACGGGCCACCGCGGCGTGTGGGGCGTGCAGTACTTCAACAGCATGGGCAAGGTGATCCTCGACACGATCGAGATTGGCGACGTGCCGGTGGCCCTGCTCGCCGCGCAGGACGACTTTGCCGACTCCGCGATGCGTCTGGGCGAAATACTCGAGGTCTACCGCCCATGAATCAGCGCTTCGAGGGTTCGTTTCTCGGCGGCATGGACGAGCTCGACGACGCAGCACGCATGGAGTGCGGGATCTGCTGGACCGTGTACGACCCCGCGCAGGGCGATCCGGCAAGCAGGATCGTCGCCGGCACGCCGTTCTCGGCGCTGCCCGACCACTGGCACTGCCCGTCCTGCGACGCGCCGCGCGAGAAGTTCATGGTGCTCGACGCTGGCAGCGCGCGGCGTCGCGAGCGGGGTGCCGAGGATGCCGAGGCACTGGTCCGCGCACGCGTGCTGGCGCTGGAAAACGCGTTCCGCCAGCGCGACCCGCGGATGCGCGATCTGCCGGTCTACAACGGCCTGCTCAAGGTCGAGGCGGTCGGTGCGCAGCGCGACGGCGACCGTGTGGCCTGCGTGCTGGTAAGCCCATGGTTCATGAACATCGTGGTGCTGCCGCTCGACCCGGCCGCCGCCCCCGCGCTGGCCGATGGCAGCAAGCGCACGCTGCGCTTCCCTTCCGGCGACTATGAAGCGATCGCCGGGCGCATCGATGGCGTTGGGCTGTTCGAAAGCGTCTCGCTGTACTCGCCGATGTTCGAGTTCGGCGACCAGGCAGTGGCGCGGGCGACCGCGCAGTCGGCCGCAGAAGGCTTGTTCCAGGCGCCAGAGCCCAAGAAGCCAGCGCCTCCGCCAGAAGTCGCCGAAGCGTCGCGCGGCCTCGACCGCCGCGAGTTGTTGTTCGGTCGGCGGGCGTGATCGCGTGTCGGTCGCCGCGCAGGGCAGCGAGATCGTGGTTCGCCTGCGCGTTAGCGTCGGTGGGCCACTTGCGCCCAGCGTCCGGCTGAAGCGGCCCCTGGACGTGGTGCGGGTGGCCCTCGGGCGCCCGCCGCAGGACTTCCTGCGCCTGCTTGCGCTGCTGTTTCCGTTGTGCGGCACTGCACACGCGGTCGCAGGCCTGCGTGCACTGGAGGCCGCCGCAGGCATCGTCCCGGCGACGCCGCACCAGCAGGCGCGACGCCTCATGTGCCTCGCCGACGCACTGGCGGCGCACACCTGGCGTTCGGAGTTCGACTGGACCGCACTGGTCGGCGCCAGCGGGCGGCCATTGCGTGTGGCCGCAGCACGGCGCGCCACCGAGGCGCTCGCGCGCGAACTGTATCCCGATGGCGACGGTCTGGCGCCGGGTGGTGGCCGGCTCGCCCCGGCGGCGGGTTTCGCCGCAGCCTGGTCTGCGAGATTCCGCGACATCGCCGCCGGGCTCGAACTCGACCAGCACCTCACGGCGCTGCGGCGCGGCATGGCCGTGGCGCTGGCCGGTGCCGATCCGGCCTGGATGTTGCGGCTGCAAACCCGCTTCCGCGTGGCAGCGGCACAGGCGCTCGCCGACGCCGAGGCATTGATCAATGGGCTGGCGGCGCTCGAGGGTGTGGCCGCCGGCACCGCCTCTGCCAACGCGCCGCTGCGCGACGGCGAAGGCGATGGCTGTGTAGACACCGCGCGCGGCGAGTTGCGCTATCGCGTCGTCGTGCGCGCGGGTCTGGTGGTCGACTGCAGCCTCGACGCGCCGATCGACCGCGTGTTCGGCGCCGGCGGCGAGGCCGGCCGCTGGCTGGCCGACCTCGATCACGCGGCGCGCCCGGAGGCCGCCGTGCGCTGGATCGTCGCCGCGCTCGACCCCTGTGCGCCGCTGCGCATCGAGGCATTGGAGACGATCGATGCATGAGATGTCGCTGTGCCATGAACTGGCGCGCCTGATCGCAGAGCGCGCGGCGACCGACGGCTTCGACCGGGTGCGCCGGGTGGTGCTCGAGGTCGGCGGGTTGTCCCACGTGATGCCCGAGGCGATGGCCTTTGGCTTCGACGTCGCCACCCGCGGCGGGCCGGCCGAGGGCGCGCTGCTTGAGATCCAGCGCCCGCCCGGCACCGCCTGGTGCGCCGACTGCGAGTCCAACCGCGAGATCGCAGTCCGCGGCGATGCTTGTCCGGTGTGCGGCGGGCATAAACTGCTGGTCACCGGCGGCGACGCGCTGCGCCTTGTCGAACTGGAGGTCATCTGATGTGCACCATCTGCGGCTGCGGGCTGGGCGAGACCCGTATCGATCCCGACCGGAAGTTCGCGAACGCGCGCTTTGAGCTGGTGGCCGGCCCTGGCCAAGCTGCGCCGGCGCACGCGCATTCGCACGAACATTCGCACGAACATTCGCACGAACACTCGCACGAACATGAGCACGCGCATGCGGACGGCACGCTGCATCGGCACGCCCACCACCATGCGCATGCGCACGCGCAAGACCACGACGGCGGGCACGCGCACGGCGCGCTGCACGGCGCCGATGCCGAGCACGAGCACGAGCACGAGCATGAGCATGAGCACGAGCATCGTCATGCGGGCCACGCCGATGCGGGCCTGCTGCCCGCGACGGCCTCGGGCCTGTCCGCGCCCGGCGTCCCGGAATCGCGCCTGGTACGCATGGAGGCCGACCTGTTGGCCAAGAACGACGCGATCGCGCGCGGCAACCGGGCGCACTTCGCCGGCCATCGCGTGCTGGCGCTGAACCTGGTCTCCAGCCCCGGTGCCGGCAAGACCACGCTGCTGGTGCGCACGCTGCAGGCGCTGCGCTCGCGCCTGCCGCTGGCGGTGATCGAGGGCGACCAGCAGACCAGCAACGACGCCGAGCGCATCCGTGCCACCGGCGTGCCTGCGGTGCAGGTCAATACCGGCAAGGGCTGCCACCTCGATGCCTCGATGGTCGCGCGCGCCTTCGAACGCCTGGATGCGCTCGAAGATGGTGCACTGTTCATCGAGAACGTCGGCAACCTGGTGTGCCCTGCGGGCTTCGATCTCGGCGAGGCGCACAAGGTCGTGCTCGCCTCGGTCACCGAGGGCGAGGACAAGCCGCTGAAGTATCCCGACATCTTTGCCGCGTCCAGCCTGATGCTGGTGTCCAAGATCGACCTGCTGCCGCATCTGGATTTCGACATCGACGCGCTCATCGCCAATGCGCGACGCGTGCGCCCCGGTATCGCGGTGATCCGCGTTTCCGCGCGCACCGGCGAGGGCATGGAGGCGTGGTTGCAGTGGATCGAGGCGGCACGCACGATGCAGGGCCTGTCGGCCTGAGCGCCGCGCGGCGCGCCGCCGCCGTGGCCGTGCCGGATGACGGACCCCGCCCGCCTGCGCTGCGCATCCGCGTCCGCGGGCGCGTGCAGGGCGTCGGATTCCGCCCCTTCGTGCACGCGCTGGCGCGCGAACTCGGACTCGCCGGCACGGTGTGCAACGATGCCGAGGGCGTGCTGATCGAAGTTTTTGGTGCGCGCGCAGTCGAGCTGCCGGCGCTGCTGCGCGCGCGCGCGCCGCCGCTGTCGCGCATCGATGCGGTCGAGTCGCAGGGCGCAGCCGACGGCCCGGTGCCTGCGGGGTTCCGGATCGTCGAGACGGCGGCTGCCGGACGGGTGCGCACCGACATCGGCCCGGACACTGCGACCTGCGAATCCTGCCTTGAGGAGCTGTTCGATCCGCACGATCGTCGCTACCTGCATCCTTTCATCACCTGCACGCACTGCGGCCCGCGCTTGACCATCACGGCAAGGCTGCCCTATGACCGGCCACAGACCGCGATGGCGGACTTTCCGCTGTGCCCGCGTTGCACGCACGACTACACCGATCCTGCCGACCGCCGCTTCCATGCCGAGACCACCTGCTGCCCGGACTGCGGGCCGCGCCTGTCGATGGCGCCCGCCGCGATCCGCGACCTGCTGGCGGACGGCGCGATCGTCGCGATCAAGGGCATCGGTGGCTACCACCTGGCCTGCGACGCGCGCAACGAAGCGGCGGTAGCGCGCCTGCGCGTGCGCAAACAGCGCGAGTCCAGGCCGCTGGCCGTGATGGTGGCGAACCTCGCCTCGGCGCGCCTGGTGGCCGCGTTCGGCGCGCAGGAGGAACGCCTGCTCGCCGGTCGCGAGCGGCCCATCGTGGTGCTCGACGCGCTCGCGGACAACGGCATCGCAGCGTCGGTCTCGCAGGACCTGCCGACATTGGGCCTGATGCTGCCCTACACGCCGATCCACCACCTGCTGTTCCATGCCGCGGCCGGTCTGCCCGCCGATCCGACCTGGCGACAGCGTGCGTGGCCGACCGCACTGGTGATGACCAGCGCCAATCCGCACGGCGAGCCGCTGGTGCACACCGATCTCGATGCCCGCGCCCGCTTGTCCGGAATCGCCGATGCGATCGTCGACCACGACCGCGCCATCGTGGTGCGCTGCGACGACTCGGTGATGCGGGTCGTGGACGCAGCGCCGGCCTTCATCCGCCGCGCGCGCGGCTTCGTGCCCGAACCGATCGATCTGGGGCGCGAGTTCCCGCCGCTGCTCGCCACCGGCGCCTACCTGAAGAACACCGTGTGCCTGACCCGCGGCCGCGAGGCCTTCGTTTCGCAGCACGTCGGCGATCTCGATGGGCCGGAGACGCGGCGTTTCCTGCGCGAGACCGCCGCGCACCTGCAGCGCATCCTCGACGTGCGGCCGGAATGCATCGTCGCCGATCTGCATCCGGATTTCCCCGGTCGTGCGCTGGCCGGCGAACTCGGCCTGCCGCTGATCGCGGTGCAGCACCACCACGCGCACGTCGCCGCCGTGCTCGCCGAGCACCACGTCGACGGCCCCGCGCTCGGGATCGCGCTGGACGGCTACGGCTACGGCAGCGACGGTGGCGCCTGGGGCGGGGAGCTGCTGCGCGTGACGGGCGGCAGCTTCGAGCGTCTGGGTCATCTCGCACCGCTGGCCTTGCCCGGCGGCGACCGTTGCGCGCGCGAGCCGTGGCGCTGTGCCAGCGCCGCACTGCACGCACTCGGCCGCGGCGACGCGATCGCGGCGCGATTCTCCGCACAAGCCCTGGCCGGGCCGGTCGCGCGCCTGCTGGCCGCAGGCGGGGTGGCCAGCACCAGCAGCGCCGGGCGCTGGTTCGACGCCGCCTGCGGCCTGCTGGGCGTGCATCCCGAGGCGGCCTACGAGGGTCAGGCGCCGATGCTGCTGGAGGCGCTGGTGCGCACGCCGCGGGTGGTGGATGGCGGCTGGCGGATCGTCGATGGCGTGCTCGATCCGCTGCCGCTGCTGGCCGCGATCGAATCGATGGATGCGCGCGCGGGGGCGGAGTGCTTCCACGGCACCCTGATCGCCGCGCTTGCCGAGTGGGCACTGTGCGCCTCGCGCACCACCGGCTTGCGCACGGTGGCGCTGTCCGGCGGCTGTTTTCTCAACCGGGTGCTCGCCGAAGGGCTGGCCGCGGCGTTGCGCGGGGCGGGCCTGCGCCCGCTGCTGCCGCGTGCGCTGCCGCCCAACGACGGCGGCATTTCGCTCGGGCAGGCCGCGGTGGCGGCCGCGAGGCTCTGATGGTCGCACCTGGGCACGGCGATCGGGTCCGAAATTGATCTCGCGCAAGTCCGACCGTCGCGGCAGCCGCCACCATGCCCACCTGCATGGCGGCATCATCCGGAGGGTGTCATGTGCCTCGCCGTACCGGCCGAAGTCATCGAGATCGTCGACGCTACGCGCGCGCGCGTGAGTCTCGGCGGCGTGGTCAAGGAAATCGCCCTGCATCTGGTCGACGGCGTCGCCGTCGGCGACTACGTGCTGGTGCATGTCGGATTCGCGCTCGCCAGGATCGATCCCGAGGAGGCGCAGCGCACGCTTGCGGCGCTGCATGCACTGGGCGAGACGCTGGAGGATGCCGCATGAAGTACATCGACGAGTTCCGCGACGGCGCTGCCGCGCGCGCAGTGGCCGCGCGCATCGCCGCCGAGGCCGTGCCCGCCCGCGAGTACCGCCTGATGGAGTTCTGCGGCGGCCATACGCATGCGATCTTCCGCTACGGCATCCCCGACCTGCTGCCGCCCAATGTGCGCATGATCCACGGCCCGGGCTGCCCGGTCTGCGTGCTGCCGATCGGACGGCTGGACCTCGCGATCGACCTTGCGATGCGCCCCGGCGTGACGCTGTGCACCTACGGCGACATGATGCGCGTGCCTGGTTCGCGCAAGCGCAGCCTGCTGCGCGCCAAGGCCGAGGGTGCCGACGTGCGCATGGTCTACTCGGCCACCGATGCCCTGCGCCTGGCGCGCGAGCTGCCCGATCGCGAAGTGGTGTTCTTCGCCATCGGCTTCGAGACCACCACGCCGCCGACTGCGGTGGCCGTGCAGATCGCCGCCGCCGAGGGCCTGCGCAACTTCTCGGTGTACTGCAACCACGTGCTCACCCCGCCAGCGCTGGTGCATCTGCTGGAGACGGCCAACCCCGAAGACCCGGAGCCGGTACGCATCGACGGTTTCGTCGGCCCCGCCCACGTCAGCGTGGTGATCGGCACCGATGCCTACCAGCGCTTCGCCGAGCACTACCGAAAGCCGGTGGTGATCGCCGGCTTCGAGCCGCTCGACGTGCTGCAGTCGATCCTGATGCTGGTGCGGCAGATCAACGACGGCCGCGCCACCATCGAGAACGAGTACAGCCGCGCGGTGGTGGCGGACGGCAACCTGCGCGCGCAGGAGATCGTCGGCGACGTGCTGGAGGTGCGCGAGACTTTCGAGTGGCGCGGGCTGGGCGAGGTGCCGTTCTCGGCGCTACGCCTGCGCGGCAAGTACGCTGCCTTCGACGCCGAACATCGCTTCGCGGTGGCGCCGGTGAAAGCGCGCGAGAACAAGGCCTGCGAGTGCCCGGCGATCCTGCGCGGGGTCAAGCGGCCGACCGACTGCGGTATCTTCGGGACGGTGTGCACGCCGGAGAATCCGATGGGCTCGTGCATGGTTTCCGCGGAAGGCGCCTGCGCGGCGTACTACACCTACGGCCGGCACAAGGAGCCGGCGATTGCCTGATGCAGCGCACGGAGGTCCGGTGGACACGATCGAACCCAAGCCCAAGTCGATGAAGGCGCGCACGCTGGACTTCGCGCGCGGCCGGGTCGACATGAGCCACGGCGGTGGCGGGCGCGCGATGGCGCAGCTGATCGACGAGGTGTTCCGCTGCGCCTTCGACAACCCGGTGCTCGACCGCGGCGACGACCAGGCACAGCTCGAGGTCGACGCCGGCCGCATCGCCTTCACTACCGATTCCTACGTCATCTCGCCGCTGTTCGTCCCCGGTGGCGACATCGGCAGCCTCGCCGTGCACGGCACGGTCAACGACCTCGCGATGGCCGGCGCGGTGCCGAAGTGGCTGTCCTCGGCATTCATCGTCGAGGAGGGCTTCCCGCTGGCCGATCTCAAGCGCATCGCCGATTCGATGGCGGCCGCCGCGCGCGCGGCCGGGGTGGCGATCGTCACCGGCGACACCAAGGTAGTCGAGCGTGGCAAGGGCGACGGGGTATTCATCAACACCGCCGGCATCGGCGTGGTGCCGCCGGGCGTGGACATCCACGCGCGCCGCGCGAGGCCGGGCGATGCGATCCTGGTCTCGGGCACGATCGGCGATCACGGCGTGGCGATCCTCTCGCACCGCCAGGGGCTGGCGTTCGAGACCGACATCGTCTCCGACTCCGCGCCGCTGCACGGGCTGGTGGCGGCGATGCTGGTCGCAGCACCCGACCTGCACGTGCTGCGCGATCCGACCCGCGGCGGGGTGGCGGCGACGCTCAACGAGATCGCCCAGGCAGCCGGGGTCGGCATGCGCCTGAACGAAAGTGCGCTGCCGGTGCGCACCCAGGTGCGCGGCGCCTGCGAGCTGCTCGGTCTGGATCCGCTCAACGTGGCCAACGAGGGCAAGCTGCTGGCGATTTGCGCGGCGGCCGATGCCGACCGCGTGCTCGCGGCGATGCGCGCCCATGCGTTCGGCCGCGACGCCGCGATCATCGGCAGCGTGGTCGAGGACCCGAGCCGTTTCGTCTCCATGGACACCGTGTTCGGCGGCCGCCGCATGGTCGACTGGCTCACCGGCGAGCAACTGCCGCGCATCTGCTGATGCGTGGCCCGCCGCGGCGCTGGCGGCAATTTCTCAGCGCGCCCGTGGGCGCATCGCGATCGCATCCTCCTGCTCCTGGCCCTCCAGCTCGCTCGCCATCGCGTCGATCGCTCCATCGAGTTCGGGCAGCAGCACGCCGTCGAGTGCGCGCGCGCGGCGCGCCGCGCGGCGATACTCGTCGAGCAGCCGGCGCAGGTTGTCCTCGCAGGCGGCGAGTGCTGCGGCCTGCGGCAGGAGGTTGGCGAAGGCCAGGGCGCAGGCCGCGGATTCCGGGCTGCGCAGCAAGGGGTCGGCGGGCGCGGGCGGATTGCAATGCGCCTGAAGCGTGCGCAACGGCACGCCCATCAGCCGCTCGCTGGCCGCGATCAGGCGCGGCGCGGCGGCCGCGGCCAGCGGCAGGACTGCGAGTTCTTCCAGTCCATGCCGGCCCACCGCCGCCCACAAGGCCTCGAGCGCCGCTGCACGCGCGGCCGTGACCTGCGGCCACAGCGCTGCGTGGTGGCGCAGTTCGCGCAGGATCCCGCCGGCAAGCAGCAGGCATTTCTCGTCGAGGAAAACGTAGCCTTCGCGCATCGCGCCGCGCTCCTCGCGCAGGTCGAGCAGCGCGCTGCGGCTGGCCGGGGCTGCGCTCACCCGGCGGTTCCCGCGTCGAGGTGAGCGGCGATCTGTGCGTCCGACAGCCGCGTGAGCTCGCCGCGCGGGAGGTCGGCGAGCAGGCGCCAGCCGATGGCCATGCTCGCTTCGAGGCTGCGCGGCGCATCCTGCGCCACCAAGCGCGACTCGAAGGCCTCGCCGAAGCGCAGGTAGCGGCGGTCCGCTTCCGCCATCCCGTCCTCGCCGACCACCCCGGCCAGCACGCGCGTTTGCACCGCGCGCGCGTAGGCGGCGAACAGTTGGCTGGCCAGCGCCGGATGGTCGGGGTGGGTGTAGTCGCCGCCGGTGCCGTCCTTGGCCAGCCGCGAGAGGCTGGGCAGTACCGCCACCGGCGGATAGATGCCGCGGCGGTCGAGTTCGCGCGAGAGCACGATCTGTCCTTCCGTGATGTAGCCGGTGAGGTCGGGGATCGGGTGGCCGATATCGTCGGCCGGCATGGTCAGGATCGGCAACTGGGTCAGGGTGCCGGGCCGTCCGCGCAGGCGGCCGGCGCGCTCGTACAGCGTCGCGAGGTCCGAGTACAGATAACCGGGGAAGCCCTTGCGGCTCGGCAGTTCGCCCTTGCTCGACGAGACCTCGCGCAATGCCTCGCAGTAGTTGGTCATGTCGGTGAGGATGGCAAGCACGTGGCGACCCTCCTCGAAGGCAAGGTATTCCGCGGCGGTCAGCGCGAAGCGCGGCGCCAGCAGGCGCTGGGTGCTGGAGTCGGAAGCGAGGTTGAGGAACAGCGCGGTCCGCTCCAGCGCGCCGCTGCGCTCCAGTGCGTCGCGGAAAAAGGCTGCGCTGTCGTGCGGCAGGCCGATCCCGCAGAACACGATCGCGAAGCCGCCCGCGCCCGCGCCGCGCAGGCGCGCGTGGCTCGCGATGTCGGCGGCCAGCCGGTCGTGCGGCAGGCCGCCGGCCGAAAACAGCGGCAGCTTCTGCCCGCGCACCAGGCTGTTCAGCACGTCGATCGCCGACACCCCGGTCTCGATGAAGTCGCGCGGCAGGGCGCGCGCCACCGGGTTCATCGGCAGGCCGTCGATCGGCCGGCGCACGGATGCCGCCAGCGGCGGGCCGCCGTCGATGACCTGCCCGATGCCATCGAACACGCGCCCCAGCAGGCCGGGCCCGAGTGCGAAGGAGATCGGCTCGCCGAGGAAGCGCACCACCGTGCGGTCGAGATCGAGGGCGGCGGTGGACTCCAGCACCTCGATGGTGAGCATGTCCTCACCGACTGCGGCGACGCGGCCCGGCCGCACGCGGCCGTCTCGCCCGCGCACCTCGACCGCGTCGCCGAGGCCGACGTCGAGCGTGCGGCGCAGGAACAGCAGCGGCCCGTCGAGGCGGGTCGCCGCACCCTCAACCAGCAGCAGCGGGCGCATGCGCCTGTCCTGTCTGAGCGGCCAGCAGGGTGCCGAACTCGGCCTCGATGCGGGCCTGCAGTTCGGTGAAGCGCTGCGGCTGGTCGTGGGCGATCTCCTCGCCCATCCGCGCCAGTGGGCGCAGGCAGGGCAGTGCGGCGATCGCGGTCACCGCGGCGCCGGCGGCGAGCGCGTCCTCGGCCAGATCCATGAAGCGCGCCAACAGTCGCATCATCGCGCCCTGCTTGGCCGGCGGCGCCACGCGGTCGATCGGCGAGAAGGCCGACTGGCGCAGGAAGCCCTCGTTGAGCAGTTCCGCACACAGCAGCGCGAGCTGCTGGCGCGCCGGCAGCGCGTCCTTGCCGATGATCCGCGCCATGCGTTCCAGCCGCGCCTGTTCCTCCAGCAGCGACAGGAAGCGCCGGCGCAGCGACCACCATGCGTCGTTGCCCTGCGCGGCCCACCACGTCGCGAAGCCCCGCGGGTTGTCCGCGTAGGACTGCAGCGGGTGCACCGCGGGGTAGAAGCGCGCCTGCGCGCGGCGCACGTCGAGGGCCCAGAACGCGCGCACGTAGCGCTTGGTGTGGCTGGTCACCGGCTCCGAGAAATCGCCCGAGGGCGGGCTGATGGCGCCGATCACGGTGACCGAGCCGGTGCGGCCGCCGAGCGTCTCCACCCGCGCGGCGCGTTCGTAGAAGTCGGCCAGCCGCGAGGACAGGTAGGCGGGATAGCCGCCCTCGCCCGGCAGTTCGCCGAAGCGCCCGGAGACCTCGCGCAGGGCTTCCGCCCAGCGGCTGGTGGAGTCGGCCATCAGCGCGACGTCGAGGCCC
>JBBRFN010000081.1:0-12705 GCA_038224265.1 Lysobacterales bacterium | reverse complement strand
GGCAGTGCGGTCGGCGGCTCGGTGAGCCTGTCGGGCAGCACGATCACGTTCGCGCCAACGCTGAACTTCAATGGTGCAGCGAGCTTCAGCTACACGGTGCAGGACAACGGCACGACCAATGGCGTGGCGGCACCGCTGACCGACAGCGCGACGGTGAGCTTCAACATCACCGCGGTCAACGACGTCCCGACCTTCACCACCTTCCCGACCAACATCGCGTCGGTGCTGGAAGACAGCACGACCGGCCCGCTGCCGATCGTGGTGGCCGATGTCGAGGGTGATTCGGTGTCGCTGATCGTGTCGACCGGCAACCAGGCGTTGTTCCCGAATGCCAACGTGGCGCTCGGCGGCAGCGGCTACAACCGTACGGTGACCTTCACCACCGCGACCGACCAGAACAGCGCGATCGTCAACCCGGACTTCACCGAGTTCAACGTGACCGCGATCGACGCCAACGGCGGCCAGACCACGCAGACCTTCCGCGTGGACTTCGTCATCGCGGTCAACGACGCTCCGCAGTTCACCGGCGGTGCGAGCCAGACCGTGGCCGAAGACGCGGGTGCGCAGTCTGTGCCGAACTGGGCGACCGCCTTCCAGCCGAGCCCGAACACGGCCACGGATGAGTCCGGCCAGACCCTGGTGCAGTACACCGTGACCCAGATCGCCGGCACGCTGGCCTTCACCACCGCGCCCGCGGTGGCGAACAACGGCACGCTGAGCTACCTGTCCGCGCCCAATGCCAACGGCAGCGCCACCTTCGAGGTGCGTGCGATCGACAGTGGCAACGGCACGGCGCCGAACGTCAACACCTCCACGCCGCGCACCCTGGTGATCAACGTCACTGCGGTCAACGACGCGCCGGTGGCGACCAACGGTTCGGCCAGCACCAACGAGGACACCGCGGTGGCAACGACCGTCTCGGCGAGCGACGTCGATGGCGATCCGCTGACCTATGCGATCGTGACCCCGCCGGCCAACGGCACGCTGTCCGGCACCGGTCCGAACTGGACCTACACGCCGGCGGCGAACTACTTCGGTCCGGACAGCTTCACTTTCACCGCGACCGATGGCTCGGCGACCTCGAACACGGCCACCTTCAGCCTCACCGTGGTGTCGGTCAACGACGCGCCGGTGGCCGCTGCGGGCAGCGCGACCACCAACGAGGACACGGCGGTGGCGACGACCCTGTCGGCGACCGACGTCGAGAACGATCCGCTGACCTGGACCATCGTGGCCGGTCCCTCGAACGGTGCGCTGTCGGGCACCGCGCCGAACCTGACCTACACGCCGAACGCGGACTTCAACGGCCCGGACAGTTTCACCTTCCGCGCCAATGATGGGCAGGCCAACTCGAACGTGGCGACCTTCTCGATCACGGTGGCTGCGGTCAACGATGCACCGGTGGCCAGCAACGGCTCGGCGACCACCAACGAGGACACCGCGGTCGCCACTCCGTTGTCGGTGCTCGATGTCGACGGCAACCCGCTGACCTACACCATCGTGGGTGCCCCGGCCAGCGGCACGCTGTCGGGCACGGCGCCGAACCTGACCTACACGCCGAACCTGAACTTCAGCGGCTCGGACAGCTTCACCTTCCGCGCCAATGACGGGACGGTGGACTCGAACGTGGCGACCTTCTCGATCACGGTCACGGCAGTCAACGACGCACCGGTGGCGGTGAACGATTCGGCCACCACGGCCGAGGACACGCAGATCTCGGTCAACGTGCTGATGAACGACACCGACGTCGACAACACGCCAGTGCAGCTCTCGGTCGCGTCCTTCACCCAGGGCGCGAACGGCACGGTCGCCGCGGACGGCACGCTGCTGCGCTACACCCCGGCGGCGAACTTCAACGGCACCGACACCTTCACCTACATCACCACCGACGGCACGGCGCAGTCCGCCGCGGCCACGGTGACGATCACGGTGACGGCGGTGAACGATGCGCCGGTGGCGGCCAACGACACCTATGTGGTGACCGAAGACCAGCCGCTGACCATCGTCGCCCCGGGCGTGCTGGCCAACGACTCCGACATCGACACCGCGTCGACGTCGTGGACCGCGGTGCTCGGCACCGGCCCGGCTTCGGGCTCGCTGACCCTGAACCCGAACGGCGGCTTCACCTACACGCCGAACGCGAACTTCAAGGGCAGTGATTCGTTCACCTACTTCGTGAACGACGGCGCCCTGCAGTCGACGCTCGCGGCCACGGTCACCCTGACGGTGAACGCGGTCAACGATCCGCCAACCATCACCGCGCCGGTCAACCAGACGGTGCTGGAAGATTCGCCGACCGCCGCGCTCGGCTTCAACGTCACTGACGTCGAGACCGGTGCCGGCCAGCTGGTGGTGACTGCGGCGTCGAGCAACACGACCCTGGTCCCGAACGCCAACATCGTGCTCGCCGGCAACGGCACCAACCGCAACGTGACGGTCGCCCCGGCGGCGAACGAGAACGGCGGCCCGGTGACGATCACGCTGACCGTGACCGATGCGGGCGGGCTGTCGACCAACGCCACCTTCACGGTGACGGTCACGCCGGTCAACGATGCGCCTGGCTTCACCGCGGGCCCGAACCGCAACGAAGCGCCGGGTACTGGTATCCGCACGATTCCGAACTGGGCGAGCAGTATCAGCGCCGGCCCGGCCAACGAGTCGTCGCAGACGGTGGACTTCGAGGAATCCGAAGTGACCGACCTCGCGAACGTGGTGACCGATGTGCAGGTCACGCCGACCGGCACGCTGATCTACAACCTCACCGGTGCGTCGGGTACGGCCACGATCAACCTGCAGCTGCGCGACAACGGCGGCACCGCGAACGGCGGCGTCGATGTCTCGCCCGTACAGACCTTCACCATCACGGTGGCGGCCGGTGCGGACCTGTCGGCGGTGATGACCGGCTCGTTCAACGCCACCGATGGCCTGGTGAACTACACCATCACCATCGGCAACGCGGGTCCGTCGGCAGCGATCGGTGCGCGGGTGGTCAATGCGATCCCGGTTGGCCTCTCGGGCTACTCGTGGACGTGCTCGCCGGTCAATGGCGGCGTGTGTCCGCAGTCGGCCGGCAGCGGTGCGATCGACTTCCTGGTCGACCTGCCGGCCACCGCAGCGGTCGTGATCAGCACTCAGGGCACCTACAACGCCCTGAGCCCGCCGAACACGATCGCCAACTCGGTGGCCGTGACGGCGCCGATCGCCACGCCGGACAACAACCCCGCCAACAACACGGCCTCGGTCAGCCTGACGATCCCGCTGTTCGGCGATGGCTTCGAGGGCAATGCACCCAACGCACTCGACAAGTCGGGCAACGGTGAGTGGAGCGCACTGGAGATCGACGCTGCCAAGCTGGTCGGACGCACGTTCGGCACCCACGCGGTCGAGGCGATCCGCTTCGCTCGCGGCGACAGCAGCATCGTGGTGTATGTCCGCAGCATCGAAGGGCGCACGGAAGCGCGCATCGCCCAGCGCACCGGAAAGGCCCTGTGGCAGGCCGATGCGTGGGTCGATGCCAGCAACGGCGTCGTGCTGAACTGGCTGGCGTCGCCAGTCGCTGATGCAGTCGAGGCCGCGGAGCTGCGCAGCGCGAGTCGCTGAGCCGCAACCCATGACGGCGGGGCGCCAAGCCTCGCCGTCATCCGCAAGCAACAAGTGATTCCGAAAGCCCGGCCTCGTGCCGGGCTTTCGCGTGGTGGGGCAGGGATCGCGGTGGTTTCGCCGAGCGCGGCGGTCCCGATTGCCCGGTTGCCCGATTCGCTGCCATGGCAGCTCCCACAAGGACCAGCGGCTGCAATCGCCAGACATGGCGTCCGATGCTTCGACACTGCAGTGTGTTCAGGCTTGGACACCGCAAGTCTTGCGGCAAGCTCGGTGTCACCTTGTGGGAGCCGGCATGCCGGCGACGGGCACCGCATGGCCGCGTGGCGGTCTCGATTGCCCGATCGCCCGAGTCGCTGCCATGGCAGCTCCCACAAGGACTAACGGGCCCAGCCCCAGCCCGCATTCCATCCACCACTCACCACTCACCACTCCCCGCTCACCAATCACCAATCACCACTCACCACTCACCGCTCGCCATTCGCCGCACCAACTCAGCGCACCGCGATCGTCGCCACACCAAGGCGCCGTGCGCTGGCGATATCCACCACCCGGAACTCCGGCGATTCGTCGCGGCCGAGCTTGTCGACCACGTCGTCGTGGCGCGCGAGACCCTCCTCGACCGCGGCTTCGAAGTTGGCCAGCAGGCGTGCGCTGCTGGTATCGGCCGCGACCGCACCGAGCCGGGTGGTCTCCAGGAACGCCAGCTGTTCGCCGCGCTGATCGAGCGCGAAGCCGAGGAACATGTGTCCGGGTACCAGGATCAGTTGCGGATCGATGTCGATCCGGCGCAGCACCGATGCCAGCAGCACGGCGCCATCGACGCAGTTGGCCTGGCGGTTGTTCCAACTCTCATCGAGAAACCGCACGTATTGCGACAGCACCGCATCGCTGGCGGCCGCGGTGCGGGTGATCGAGGAATAGCGAATGCCGCGCCGCGCAAGCACCTGCCAGACCGCAAACACCTGGCGGTAAACCTGTTCCGGATCGCCGCTCTGGTAGCCATCGAAGCGTTCGACATAGCCGGCCTTGAGCGCCTCGCCGAGGATGCGCTGCACCAGCGGATGTTCTTCGTCGACATAGGCGGCGAACATCCACGACAGATCGGTCCGCGAACCGTCGCTGTCGATCGAGTACGGCGCGTCGTTGACCGCGCGCACGCGCACCCGCAGCGACTGGCGGCTTGTCGCGTGGCCTTCGAGGTCCAGGGTGAACTCGAGCGTCTCCGGTGTTGCCCTGCGCATTCCGTGCAGGCGCGCGAAGTCCCACTGCATCACCGGGTAGATCTGGTACCAGTCGCCGGCACGCGCGAGCACCACCTCGATGCTGGAGGTGCGTCCGAGCCCGGGAGCGCTGACGCTGACCCGCGCGCGCTGCGCGTCGCGGGTTGCCGCGACCGTCACCCCGACCATGCCGTTCGGATCGCCGAGTAGCCGGCTGCCGGGAGCATGCGCTTCGCGGCTGAGGTTCGCCGTGGCGATCAGCAGTGCGGGGAACAGCTCGGTGCCGGGGCTGACGATCGGGCGCCACTGCAGCGCGGCAGGCTGCGTGTTCGCAGGCGCCGTGGGCGAGGTCACCAGCGTGCCCACGATCAGCAAGCCTGCTCCGAACAGCGTCGACCAGCGCATCCACCGCTCCTGCCCATGACCGGCGCCAAGTCTAGGCACCGGAAACTGAATGTGACCCGCCCGTTGCTTGCGCGACGGTCAACCATCGTGACGCCGATCGCCCGGCAGACCCCAGAAAACCCTTCCCCCGCGCCTCGGCAATCGGTAAATTGGCGCCCAGACGCGGGTGTAGTTCAATGGTAGAACTGCAGCTTCCCAAGCTGCTAGCGTGGGTTCGATTCCCATCACCCGCTCCATCTCGACCGCGCAAGCAGGCCTCGCCGACAGGCGGGCTGTTCGCGGCGGGTCGCAGACAGACCGCCATACGATTGCAGCATCCGCACTGAAGACTTGCCGTTTGTCGTCGGCCGCAAGGTTCAGTCATGAGAGTCATCGCCGGAATACTTCGCCGCGCGCCACCCGGTCGGGCGACCCGAGCCCTGCTGTGTGTCGCACTTTCGCTGCTCGCATGCAGTGCGATTGCCGCCTCGAACCCCGTCACTGCGCAGCCCCAGCGCAAGGAATTCACGCCCGGCTGCCTGCCGACACCGATACCGGTGCAGCCGCAGGGGCAGGTCGCCACGCGTGAAATCGTGCGCCCCGACGGCGCGCGGATGCGGATCTCGCTGTGGCGCTATCCGTGCACGGGTGGCGACGCGCAGGCCGTGCTGACCTTTGCGCCGCTCAGCGGAAATCCGGCCGTCGACGGCATCCGCCTGCGCCAAGCCGGGCGCGAGGCGCGGTTTCCCGATCTGCTGTCGCAGACCGCACCGCTGACGTTTCTGTTTGGTCCGATCGACGCGCCGGTCAGCGCGGTGATCAGCGCCAATCTGTCGCCGCCCTTCGACGACGACTGCGCATTCAGCATCGACTATCTTCCGCGCGATGGTGTCGCGCAGTCGCTGGCACTGGCAGCCGAGACCGGCGCTGCGTGCGCGCTCGATTTCGGTGCCGCGGGTGCAGTGCTGTCCGCACGCCTGGGCGGCACCTGGTTCGACCCCGCGCGCGATGGCGAGGGCGTGTTGCTGGATTTCTTCCGTGCCGGCGATCAGCTGATCGCGTTCGTCAGCTGGTACGCCTACGAGGGCGGCCAGCAGCGCTATCTGGTCGGCAATGCGGGCTATGTCGCTGGCGACCGCAGCGTGCGCGTGCCGTTGATCGCCACCGGCGGCGCACAGTTCGGGGCCGCGTTTCGACCCGGCGACGTCACCCGCACGGCCTGGGGCGAAGCCACGCTGCACTTCGCCGACTGTCGCTCGCTGCGCATGGCCTGGACGCGCGCCGATGGCGTCGCCGGAACCTTGAACCTGATTCGCGCCGGGGTGGCCGACGGGGTCGACTGTCCCTGAGCATCGTCCCGAGCATGCGGGCGCGGCAGCGCCGCTGCTGGCCTGGATTGCCGAAAGCGCTCGTTCTCCGGCACATGGGCGTAACATGAGGGTCCCCCGTCACGCGCAAGCACGCCAGTGCGTGCAGCGCCGGAGCACGACCATGTCGCGCAACGTCCTGCCGTATGTATTTGCGCTGCTCGGCTTCGCCGCGCTGCTCGGCTTCGCCGCGCCGCTCGGCGCCGCGCCGCCGGCCGATCTCGCGCTCGTCGCGGCCGTCACCGGCGTGCCGCAGCCGATCGCGGTGGGCAACGCCGGCGATGGCAGCAACCGCCTGTTCGTCGGCGGCCGCGATGGGCGCATCTGGGTGCGATTGGCGGGGCAGGGCGGCGCGCTGGCAACACCGTTTCTCGATCTCGCCGCCAATCCGCCGCCGCGCGGAATCTCGCAAGCGGGCGAGGGCGGATTCCTCGGGCTCGCGTTCCATCCGGCTTTTGCGAGCAACCGCCGCCTGTACGTCAGCTACAAGGACGGCCAGGGCGGCACCACGGTTGCGCGTTACCTCGCGTCGGTCGGCAACCCCAATCTGGGCGATCCGGGCAGCGCCCAGGTGGTGATTCGCATCGCGCAGGACGAGGACTTCCACATCGGTGGCGATATCCACTTCGGCCCCGATGGTTATCTGTACATCTCGCGTGGCGACGGCGGCGCACAGGCCTGCGCGCGCAGCCAGACGCTGGCACCCACGCAGATCGTCAACAGTGGCAGCCCGTGCACCAGCAGCGCGGCTTTCCTCGGCAGTGGCGGCAATCCGGATTCGCGAGCGCTGCAGGGCAAGATCCTGCGCATCGACGTCGACGGCACCACTGCGGCGGGCAGCAACGAGCTGTGTGCGTCGGCCGCCAATGGTGCCGCCAACTACGCGATACCTGCTGCCAATCCGTTCACCGGCAGCGCCGGCGGCGCGGGTCGCTGCGATGAGATATTCCACTACGGGTTGCGCAATCCGTTCCGTTTCAGTTTCGATCGGCAAACCGGGCAGATGTTCATCGGCGACGTCGGCGAGAGTGCGATGGAAGAGGTCGATCTGGCGCCTGCGGCTTCGGCCGGCGGTCTGAACTTCGGCTGGATCGCGTGCGAGGGCACGCTCGGCAGCTGCGCGGGCACCACGTTGCCGATCCTGACCTATACGCACGCGGCCAATGGCGGTCCCTGCGCATCGATCACCGGTGGCTTTCGCTATCGCGGCGGCATCTCCGGCTTCGATGGCACTTATGTCTTCGCCGACTACTGCAGCGGTCGGATCCGGTTTGCCACGCTCAGCGGCAGCGCGTGGTCGGCAAGCGAATGGGCCAACGGCCCGGACCTGCAGTACACCGCGTTCGGCGAAGACGAAGCGGGCGAGCTGTACCTGGCCGAGATCAGCGGCGATCGCGTGATGCGCTTCAATTCCGCGCAGACCGGGCTGTTGTTCGGCAACAGCTTCGAGGATTGAGCCTGCGCGCCTGTGGCGGGGCCTCACCAGCCGTCCGCGAAAGCCGTGCCATTGATGAGCGCGCGAGCGATCCGGGCTAGACTCGCGATCACAGCAGCGGGGGTGCCGTGAGCACAGCAGAAGGGCTGGATCCATCCGTCGTGGTCGGTTGGCGCGAATGGCTGGGGCTGCCGGACCTGGGTATTGGCGCGATCAAGGCCAAGGTCGACACCGGCGCGCGTTCCTCGGCCTTGCACGTGGAAAAGCTCGAGGAGATCGTGCGCGACGGCGAGCGCTGGGTGCGCTTCGAGATATCGCCCACCTCGCGCCGACGCAAGCGCCCGCACAAATGCGAGGCGCGGGTGGTCGACGAGCGCCCGGTGACCGATTCCAGCGGCGATCGGCGCTTGCGCCTGTTCATCCGCACCCGGGTTGCGATCGGCAGCCACGTTTTCGACATCGAAACCAATCTCACCAGTCGCCGCGGCATGCTGTTTCCGATGCTGCTGGGGCGCACTGCGCTGGCCGGCCGTCTGCACGTCGACCCGGCACAATCCTATCTGCTGGGGCGGCCGAAAAAGCCGCAGGCGTCCAAGAGTCCCCCATGAAAATCGCAATCCTCTCGCGCAACTCCAAGCTGTATTCCCCCCCGCGTCTGGTCGAGGCGGGCCGCGCGCGCGGCCACCAGGTGCGGGTGCTCGATCCGCTGCGCTGCTACATGCGCATCGATGCCAAGCAGTTGGTCATCCACTACAAGGGCAAGGGAATCGCCGACTACGATGCGGTTATCCCGCGTATCGGCGCGTCGGTGACCTTCTACGGCACCGCCGTGCTGCGCCAGTTCGAGATGATGGGCACCCTGGTGCTCAACAAGTCCGATGCGATCCTGCGCGCGCGCGACAAGCTGCGCTGCATGCAGCTGCTCGCGCAGCAGGGCATCGACCTGCCGGCCACGGTGTTCGGCGACAATCCCGACGACACCACCGACCTGCTGGCGATGTTGGGCAAGCCGCCGCACGTGGTCAAACTGGTCGAGGGCACCCAGGGCACCGGCGTCGTGCTGGCCGAAAAACTGTCTGCTTCGCGCTCGGTGATCGAGGCGTTTCGCGGCCTGTATGCGAACTTCCTGGTGCAGGAATTCGTGCGCGAGGCGCGCGGCGCGGATATCCGCTGCTTCGTGGTGGGCGGCAAGGTGCTGGCCGCGATGAAGCGCCAGGCGAAAGCCGGCGAGTTCCGTTCCAACCTGCATCGCGGCGGCAGCGCGGAGGCGGTTACCCTGAGCGCGGCAGAGAACGACGCCGCGGTGCGCTCGGCAGCCGTCATGGGCCTGTCGGTGGCCGGCGTGGACCTGTTGCGCGCGCGGCGCGGGCCGCTGGTGCTGGAGGTCAATTCCTCGCCGGGCCTGGAGGGTATCGAGGGCGCCACCGGCGTCGACGTGGCGGGCGGCATCATCGAGTACATCGAAGAGCGGCTGCGTCGCCGCGATCGCCAGCGGCGCAAGGGCGGTACGGGCTGATCCGCTGCCCGCCGCTGTCAGCCGCCGTGTGGCGACGGGTAGTACGACGCGCTTCGTTGTTCTGCTATCGTCGCTCGCGAATGCGGAGGCCTGCATGATCCGACGCCGATCCACCACCCCGATGCCGACCATCGCCGAGCTCGCCATCCTGCAGGTGCTGTGGGATCGCGGGCCGAGCACGGTGCGCGAAGTCCACGACGCCCTGTACAGCCGCGACGGTGCCGGCTACACCACGGCGCTCAAGCTGCTGCAGGTCATGCACGGCAAGGGGCTGGTCGAGCGCGACGATAGCGAGCGTGCGCATGTGTTCCGCGCGCTGCCGACCCGCCAGACCACGCAGACGCGCTTCCTGAGCGATATCACCCAGCGCCTGTTCGGCGGCTCGGCCTCGCAGCTGGTGCTGCATGCGCTGGGCGATGGCCCGAGTGCATCGGCTGAAGAACTGGCCGAGATCCGCCAGCTGCTCGCACGGCTGGAATCCGAGCGCGGCAAATGAGTGCCGACCCGCTGCTGGCGGCATGGATCGGCGCACTGGGTTGGACGCTGGTCCACACGTTGTGGCAGGGCGCCTTGGTCGCATCGAGCCATGCATTGCTGCGCGGGCTGCTGCGCACGGCCGATGCGCGACTGCGCTATGCCTGCGGCCCGCTCGCGCTCGCCACGCTGTTGCTGCTGCCGGTGCTTACCCTGTGGCAACTGGCACCGCAATCCGGCGTTGCGCTCGATGCGCAGTCGACTGCTGCAGCCGAGCAAGGCTGGGCATCGAGCATCGACGCGCTGTTGCCGGGGGTGGTGCTGGTTTGGCTCGCCGGCGTGCTCGTGGTTGCCGTGCGCGAGGCGATGCGTTGGCATGCAGTGCGCACACTGCTGCTGGGCAGCGCCACCACGCTGCCGCAATGGACCGCGCGCCCTGCACCTCGCACAGGAGCTGCGCATCGCGCGACCGGTGCGGGTCGCGGTGTCTGCGCTGGCCAGAACCCCCAGTCTGATCGGCTGGCTGGCACCGGTGATCGTGCTGCCGGCGAGCACCCTGTTGGCGCTGACGCCGCGCCAGCTCGAGATGGTGATCGCGCACGAGTTGGCCCACGTGCGGCGTGCCGACTATCTGGTCAACCTGCTGCAGGTTGCCGTCGAGACGCTGCTGTTCCATCACCCTGCAGTGCACTGGATCTCGCGCGATGTGCGCGAACTGCGCGAAGTCTGTTGCGACGATCTGGTCCTGCGCGGTGGTGTCGATCCACTGCACTACGCAGACACCCTGGCCAGTCTGGAAGCGCTGCGCAGCACTACCCATGCGCCGGCGATGGCGGCCACCGCCGGCAGCCTGCTGCTGCGCGTGCGCCGGATCGTGGGCGTGGCCGAGCAGCAGCGCGGCCGGGTCGATGGTCAGGCGGTCGTGCTGTTGCTCGCGCTGCTGGCACTGGCACTGTTGCTCGGTGGGCAGCACAGCGCGGTCTATAGCGCTGCAGCAGCCGCGCCACCGCCGATTGCGATCGAGGTGCTGTCGCGCAGCGCGGTCGCGTCGATCGGCGCGGCGATCGAGGCTCCCGCAGCTGCACTACGCGCGCCTGACGTCTTTTCCGGAAAATCCATTGCGGTCGCGGCGTCGCCGGTCGAGCCAGCCGTCGTGCGCGGCCCTGTCGGCAATCCAGCTGCTGCTGCCGCACCGACGCCGCGAATCGCGTCTGCAGCGCAGGTTGCGCTGCAGATCGTCAGCCCGGATGTGGCATCTGTGCCGATCGAGGTCGACGATATTCGCGCGGCGCGGCGCAACATCCGGCCTCTGTTCGTGTTCGCCGATTCCTCGCCGCTCGACTGTGCGCAAACGACCGGATCGCGCATCTGCAGGCCGCTGCGCAACAACGAGATCACTGCAACCGCTCAAGCCGCGCGCTAGCGACCGGACTTTCACGGGCCTTGCTGCCGCGCCAACGGCGCCAGGTGCCCAAGCCGGCCGGAATTCCGCGGCCCGGAGCAGATTGGTTCTGGCCCCGCGCCCCCGATCCAGCACGCTGGCGCGCATCCGCTGGAAGCGATTTAACCCCGACTTAATGCCCACGCGGCTACTGTTGGCCGCATCGCGAACCGCCCGATCCGGCACTGCCCGGACCTGCGTTTTGCGGTAATCGGGGCAGTAGCTTGGGCCCAGGGCAAGCGCGTTCCCCCAATGGCGCTTCCTTGGGCCCTCTTTTTCGAGCTGCTGCAAACGGCGGCGAGGCGTCGGACGCCGCCGCACGCTCTCATGCTGCCGGCAGCATTTCGCAGTCCGGGAACGCGCAGCACCGATTGTGGTCCAATCTCGATCAACGCGTACGGCGAGGAGCGCTTCCCTGCGGCCCGTGTTGCCGCTCCCTCACTCGCCCACAGGCGCGCCGCAACGTATGCTTACCGCCATGCACATCCTCGTCGTCGAAGATAATTCCGATATCGCTGCCAACATTGGCGATTTTTTGGCCGAAAAAGGCCACGTGGTCGATTTTGCGGCCGATGGTGTCACCGGCTTGCATCTCGCCGGTCGCGAGGATTTCGACGCCATCGTGCTCGATCTGACCCTGCCCGGCATGGATGGCCTGGAGCTTTGCCGGCGCCTGCGCCAGGACGCACGCAAGGTCACTCCGGTGCTGATGCTGACCGCGCGCGATGCGCTCGAGCAAAAGCTCACCGGTTTCGAATCCGGCGCCGACGACTACATGGTCAAGCCCTTCGCGCTGCTCGAGCTGGAGGCGCGCTTGCAGGTGCTGTCGCGCCGCTCGCGCGGTCCGAAGACTCGCCTGCTCAAGGTCGCCGATCTCGAATACAACCTCGACACCCTGATCGTCACCCGCGAAGGCAAGCTGGTGCAGCTCAATCCCACGGGGCTCAAGCTGCTCTCGGCGCTGATGGAGGCCAGTCCGTCGGTGGTCACGCGACGCGAGCTGGAGATGCGCGTGTGGGGTGAAGAACTGCCCGATTCCGATTCGCTGCGCGTGCACATCCACGGGCTGCGCGCGGCGATCGACAAGCCGTTCGGCAGACCGCTGATCCATA
Organism: Lysobacterales bacterium; assembly: GCA_038224265.1. Taxonomy (GTDB): domain Bacteria; phylum Pseudomonadota; class Gammaproteobacteria; order Xanthomonadales; family Ahniellaceae; genus UBA4656. Next base: position 153 of record JBBRFN010000081.1, on the reverse strand, counting down.
CCCGACACGGCATCGGCTATTCGCTCGTCGATCCCGATGCGCTTCCGGCGTCGGCTTAGAAGCCGCATCATCCTGGCGTTCCTGCTGTTCGGCGTCGGGCTGACCGCTACCTTCGCCGGCATCACGCTGGTGATGCGCGAGTGGCTGGAAGAA
>JBBRFN010000080.1:0-12762 GCA_038224265.1 Lysobacterales bacterium | reverse complement strand
CTCCAACCAGGACTGGCTGCCGGCAGGTGTCGGCGTGGGTCAACCGCTGGTCAAGCCGAAGGGCATCGACGACGTGCCGGTAATGGCCGTCACCCTGTGGACCGACGATCCGCAACGCAGTGCGACCGATCTCGCCGACGTCGCGCACACGCTGGAGACGGAGTTCAAGCGGATCGACGGCACGCGCGACATCTACACCATCGGCGCCCCCGACCGGGTGGTTGCGGTGACGCTCGACGCCGCCCGTCTGGCCGCCTATGGGCTTACCGTAGCCGATCTCGCGCAAGCCCTGCGGGCAGCGAATGCCGTGCAGCAAGTCGGCGAGCGCGTTGGCGGCGGTACGGCGGTACCAGTCACCGCCGGAACTTTCCTCGCCAGCGCGGAAGAGGTCGCCGAACTTGTTGTTGGCCTCGAAGACGGACGACCGCTGCGTTTGTCCGACGTCGCCGACGTGCGTGCCGGTGCAGATCTGGCCACCCGCTATGCATGGTTCGGTGCGCCCGCCGCGCGTTCCGGCCCACTCGCCGGTATCGCGCCAGCCGTCACCATCGCCATCGCCAAGAAACCAGGCAGCAACGCCGCTGACATCACCTCGGCTATCGCCACCCGGGTGGACGAGCTGCGTGGCGCGCTGATACCCGATGGCGTGCAGGCGACGATCACCCGTGACTATGGGCGTACCGCGTCCGACAAGGCGCAGAAATTGATCCAGAAGCTGGTGTTCGCGACCGGCTCGGTGGTACTGCTGGTGCTGTTCGCGCTCGGCTGGCGCGAGGCGATCGTGGTCGGCAGCGCTGTCGTGCTGACCCTGGCGGTGACCCTGTTCGCATCGTGGGCGATGGGATTCACGCTCAATCGTGTGTCCCTGTTCGCGCTGATTTTTTCGATCGGCATTCTGGTCGACGATGCGATCGTGGTGGTCGAGAATATCCACCGGCACATGCGCCACGGCGGCAAGACCCTGCTGCAGGCGATCCCGCCGGCGGTCGACGAGGTCGGCGGTCCAACCATCCTCGCGACTTTCACCGTGATCGCCGCATTGATGCCGATGGCGTTCGTGTCCGGCTTGATGGGGCCGTACATGCGGCCGATCCCGATCAATGCCTCGGTCGGCATGCTGCTGTCGCTGGCGATTGCGCTGACCGTCACGCCGTGGCTGTCGCTCAAGCTGCTGGCGCGGCATCTGCCTTCGCACGGCGACCATGCGTCCGCAGCCGAGGCGAGCACGGACTCGCGCCTGCATCGCTTCTTCGAGGCGACCATGCGTCCGTTCCTGCACGGCGCGCGCGGCGGCCGACGGCGTGGCTGGCTGTTCGCCGCGATGGTGGGGTTGGTGGGCGTGGCCGCTTCGCTCGCCGTAGTGGAGTTGGTGGTGCTGAAGATGCTGCCGTTCGACAACAAGTCCGAGCTGCAGGTGGTGGTGGATCTGCCCGAAGGCCGCACGCTCGAGGACACCAACGCCCTGCTGACCGAGCTTGCCGCCGTGGTGGACACGGTGCCGGAGGTCCTCGACTACCAGGGCTATGCCGGCACTGCAGCGCCGATGAACTTCAATGGTCTTGTGCGGCAATACTTCCTGCGCAGCGGCAGCAACGTCGGCGACCTGCAGGTCAACCTGATCGACAAACATCAGCGCGACCGCCAAAGCCACCAGATCGCTTCGGCCCTGCGGCCTGCTCTGGCGGCGATCGGCGAACGCCACGGTGCGTCGGTGAAGGTTGTCGAGGTGCCGCCGGGTCCGCCGGTGCTCTCGCCGCTGGTGGCAGAGCTGTATGGCCCGGACTATGCGCGCAGTCGCGCGCTGGCCAAGGTGCTGGAGCTGCGCTTCCAGCGCACTCAAGGCATTGTCGATGTCGACACCAGTGTCGAGAGCGATGCTCCACGCGAGATCGTGCAGGTCGACCGTGCCCGTGCAGCCCGCCTCGGCGTGCCACAGTCGGCGATTGCGGAAGCTATCGCTGCCGGCGTTGCCGGTCTCGACGCAAGCTATCTGCACGATGGGGCGTCGAAATTCCCGCGACCGATCCGTTTGCGCCTGCCCGCCGCCAGCCAGTCCAGCATCGATCATCTGCTTGCATTGCAAGTTCGTGGTGGCAGCGGTCGGCTGGTGCCACTGTCCGAGCTGGTGAGTGTCCGCAAGGCGCCGTGGGATGGTGCGATACACCACAAGGATCTTCTGCCGGTGGTCTACATCACCGGCGACGAGGCCAGCGCCATCGACAGTCCGCTCTACGGCATGTTCGATCTGGTCGGGCAACTGCGCGACGAATCGATCGACGGCCAGCGGATCGATCAGCACTTCATCGAGCAGCCGGCCGATACCAGCAACTTCGCCATCAAGTGGGACGGCGAGTGGCAGATTACCTTTGAGACCTTCCGCGACATGGGCATCGCCTACGCGGCCGGCATGGTGTTGATCTACCTGTTGGTGGTCGCGCAGTTCCGCAGCTATCTGGTGCCGTTGGTGATCATGGCCCCGATCCTGCTGACCGTGATCGGCGTGATGCCCGGCCATGCGCTGCTCGGTGCGCAGTTCACGGCGACTTCGATGATCGGCATGATCGCGCTGGCCGGCATCATCGTGCGCAATTCCATCCTGCTGGTGGACTTCATCAACCACGCGGTCGCCGAGGGTCGGGCGCCAGACGAGGCAGTCATCGAGGCCTGCGCGGTGCGCGCGAAGCCCATTGTCCTGACCGGCCTGGCGGCGATGCTTGGCGCGTTCTTCATTCTCGACGATCCGATCTTCAACGGTCTCGCGGTGTCGCTGATCTTCGGCATCCTGGTGTCGACCGCCCTGACACTGATCGTGATTCCGTTGCTGTACTTCGGCCTGATCTCGGGATCCCGCGCGACGCCCGCTGCGGCACCTCCGCTGGCGGTCGACGGAGCCGGCTAAGACTACGATCACGCCAGCCCTGTAGGGCAGGTCGCCCCCGACCTGCCATCACGGTCGCCACTACAGCCGTCAATCCGGTGCGCAGAGCGGCAGGTCGGGACGACCTGCCCTACGACCTCGGCACTCACGGTGCCGGCTTGGACCATCCCTCAAGCCCGTTCGTCGAACAACGCTCCGAGCAGCGCGAACTCCGCCTTGACCATCTTCAGATTGGCGGCGAACTCGTAGCTCGATTGTCTGGCGTTGAGCAGGTCCTCGGCCAGCGGTAGCGCCGATCCGTCACCGGCATCGACCACGCGCGTACTCACGCCGCCTGACGCCACCGTGCCGGCTTGCACCGCCTGTCGCACGAAGCCTTCGGTGGCGCTGTTGGCCACGTTGTGGGCGGCGACCTGCAGGCGCGTTTGCGCCGCGGCCAGGCCGGATCGTGCGATGGAACCGATCGAACTCATGGATGAACTCCCGGGTCTGATTCGGGATATCGGCCGGCGGTTGCCGGACTTGAGCGAGCTGTGCTCGCAACAATGCCGCAGCGGAAACAGCGCAGAACTGGCGACGCACCGCTCACTGGGCACGTGCCCGCGTTCAAGCACCGCGATCAAAGGCCCGCAACGCGAAAGCCCCGCAAGATGCGGGGCTTCCGGAACCACCGCGCGCGCCACCTTGCGGCACCACGCGCAATCGCCAACCTTTACTGCGCGACGGCAGCCAGCGCCGGCACCAGCAGCAGTGCCACCAGGTTGATGATCTTGATCAACGGGTTCACCGCCGGGCCCGCGGTGTCCTTGTACGGATCGCCGACGGTATCGCCGGTCACCGCCGCCTTGTGCGCATCCGAGCCCTTGCCGCCGTGGTGGCCGTCCTCGATGTACTTCTTGGCGTTGTCCCATGCACCACCACCGGTGGTCATGGAGATGGCCACGAACAGACCGGTGACGATGGTGCCGACCAGCAGTCCGCCGAGTGCCTTGGCGCCGGCCTGCGCATCGATCAGGAAGGTAAAGCCGAAGGCCACGATCACCGGCACGAACAGCGGCAGCAGGGAGGGCAGGATCATTTCCTTGATCGCGGCCTTGGTCAGCATGTCGACCGCCTTGTCGTATTCCGGTTTGGCGGTGCCTTCCATGATGCCCTTGATCTCGCGGAACTGGCGGCGCACTTCTTCCACCACCGCACTGGCCGAGCGACCCACCGCTTCCATGGCCATCGCCGCGAACAGGAACGGAATCATGCCGCCGATCAGAAGTCCCACCAGCACCAGCGGGTCGGCGATGTCGAACACGAAGGTCTGGCCGGGGAAGTACTCGCCCAGCTTGTGCGTGTAGTCGGCGAACAGCACCAGCGCTGCCAGACCCGCCGAACCGATCGCATAGCCCTTGGTCACCGCCTTGGTGGTATTGCCCACCGCGTCCAGCGGATCGGTGATGTTGCGGATCTCCTTCGGCAGGCCGGCCATCTCGGCGATGCCGCCGGCGTTGTCGGTGATCGGGCCGTAGGCGTCGAGTGCCACGATGATGCCCGCCATCGACAGCATCGAGGTGGCGGCCACGGCAATTCCGTAAAGGCCAGCCAGCTGGTTGGCAGCAAGGATTGCCGCGCACACCGCAAGCACCGGCAGCGCGGTCGACTTCATCGAGATGCCGATGCCGGCGATGATGTTGGTCGCATGCCCGGTGGTGGAGGCTTGCGCTACGTGGCGCACCGGGGCGTATTCGGTGGCGGTGTAGTACTCGGTGATGACCACCATCGCGGCAGTCAGCACCAGGCCGACCACCGCGCAACCGAAGATCGCGGTCGCATTGTCCGGGAACATCTGCTGGGTGACGAACCAGAACGCCACTGCCGAGATCGATGCTGCCACGATCAGGCCGCGATAGAGCGCGTTCATGATCTTGCCGCCGTCGCGACCCTTGACGAAAAACGTGCCGATGATCGAGGCCACGATCGACACCGCGCCGAGCACCAGCGGATACATCACGCCCGCAGCACCGTAGGTGGCAAACGAGATCCCGCCGATCAGCATCGCCGCGACGATCGTCACCGCATAGGTCTCGAACAGATCGGCGGCCATGCCGGCGCAGTCGCCGACGTTGTCGCCCACGTTGTCGGCGATCACCGCGGGATTGCGTGGGTCGTCCTCGGGAATGCCGGCTTCGACCTTGCCGACCAGGTCGGCGCCGACGTCCGCGCCCTTGGTGAAGATGCCGCCGCCGAGCCGCGCGAAGATCGAGATCAGCGACGATCCGAAAGCGAGGCCGACCAGCGGCTGCAGCGCATTCTTGATCGCGGTATCCGACATGCCACCGAGCGAACTCTGGCCGATGACGAACATGAAGTAGCCGGCCACGCCGAGCAGGCCGAGTCCGACCACCAGCAGGCCGGTGATCGCACCGCCGCGAAAGGCCACCGCCAGTGCTGCGTTCAGCCCCTTCGATGCCGCCTGTGCAGTGCGCACATTGGCGCGCACCGAGATGAACATGCCGATGTAGCCGGCCAGTCCCGACAGCACCGCGCCGACCGCGAAGCCGAACGCGGTGGTCCAGCCCAGCCCCGGCACTACCCCGATGACCACGAACAGGATCACGCCGACGATCGCGATGGTGCGGTACTGGCGGTTCATGTAGGCGTTGGCGCCGACCTGGATCGCCTGTGCGATTTCCTGCATGCGCGGATTGCCGGCCGGCTGGCTCAGGATCCAGCGGATCGACCATGCGCCGTAGAGCAACGCGAGCACCGCGCAGCCGAGCGCGATCCAGAGAGCTTGGGACTCAAGCATGTTGTATTCCCCCGAACGGGTTGGATGATGGGCAGCTCCCGGCAGCGCAGCCCGGGCGGCGGTTTAGCCGGCGGAGTGTAGTTTGTCGCGCCCGATGGCGGCAATTCGCGTGCCGGATCGGGTTTGGCCGCCGGTCCGCGCCGGGTTGGGGGTTCCTGATGCTGTGCGGCAGCGCGGTTCCCGTTGCTGGCCTCAGCGGTCATGATGCGGCATGGCCGCCCACGATCACGCCCACCACCATCATCATCACGGGCCACCCGACCCGCACGACGACCATGCCCATTCCAGTGTCGGCGCGCTGCGGGCATTCCGCTGGGGCACCGCGCTGAACGTGGGCCTGGTGCTGGTACAGGGCGCGGCCGGCTTCGCGCTGGGCTCGGTGGCGCTGCTCGCCGATGCCGTGCACAATGCCTCCGACGTGCTCGGGCTGCTGCTGGCCTGGGGTGCTGCGATCCTTGCCAACCGCCGTCCGACCCGCCGGCATACCTACGGCCTGGCGCGTTCGACCATTCTCGCGGCGCTGATGAGCGCGACCCTGCTGCTGTTTGCCTGCGGTGCGCTGGCGTGGGAGAGCATCTCGCGCTTCGGCGATCCGCATCCGGTGCCGGGTCTGGCGGTGATGGCCATCGCCGGATTCGCATTCCTGATCAACGCCGGCTCCGCTGCCCTGTTCTGGCGCGGCCGCCGCGGCGATGCCAACCAGCGCGGCGCGTTCCTGCATCTGGCCGCCGACGCCGGCGTCTCGCTGGGCGTGGTGGTGGCCGGATTCGCGATCTGGCTCACCGGCTGGACCTGGCTCGATCCCGCCACCGGCTTGATGGTCGCCGCGGTGGTGCTATGGAGCGGCTGGGACCTGCTGCGGGAATCGCTGGACCTCGCGCTGGATGCCGTGCCGCGCGGCATCGACCTGCAGGCCATCGAATCAGCCCTGCGCGCGGTACCCGGCGTGCGCAACGTGCACGACCTGCACGTATGGCCATTGTCGACCACGGTCGCGGCACTCACCGCGCACGTCGAACACGACGGCACGCACGACACCGATGCGTTGCTGCACGCGATCCAGGACGTGCTCGCCGCCCGTTTCGGCATCCGCCACGCGACCATCCAGTTCGAGCTGGAAGGCTGCGGCCACGCCTGCTGACCCCGCCGGCCTGGCTGGTGTAGTGCGCCGAGAATGCTCGGCTGCTCTTTCTCCTACGCCACCAGCGTCGCAGGGTGCAACGAGCGCCGCGAATTGCACCGCGCCGGCTTGCCTGGCGCAATGCGCTAGGCCCAATGCACCCTAAGCGCTGCCAAGACACGCATTCACCCCGGCCTAACGCAGGGCGGCCGGGGTGCGGATTGATGCAGCGTGACTACTCGTCGCTGGTAACCGGCTCGGCATCAGCCGGCAGCGCCGAGGCGCTGCCGGCGACCGAAAGCATCTTGATCACCAGCGGGTTGGGCTTGAGTTCCTTGGTCGCGCCAGTCGCGGCATCGACGCCGATGCCGATGATGCCGCCCACCAGCACGTTGCCCGCCATGCCGGCTGCGCCGGCACCAGAGACTTGACTCTGGATTTGGGTGCGCACGGTTTCGTACCCTACTTTTTCGATCGTGACCATGAACGCGTCCTTGCGCTTCTTGGTGAGCGTGCAAGGCGTCGCGCAAGTCTCGCCGGAACTGAGCGTGACCTCGGCGCCGATCGGATCACTCTCGACCGTCCATGCCTCGGTGGTGCCCCGCGTAATGGTGGCGCAGCCCTGAACCAACAAAACCGCTGCGCCGACGATGGCGATGCGGCGAATTCCCTTGGTAGACATCGAGACAATCCCCTGGTTTTCCGCGCGTCCTGCCACGCATGCAGTACGCGTCCTTCCGGTCCGGGGACAACGAACGGGGGTCCCGCCGCGCGTCCCTGCGTGGACCAATTCTTCAGTCGTCCGGCCCGCAGCCGGGGCCGCCGCGGCCGCAGCCGACCGGGCGACGCACCTTGCCGGCGGGAACCTGGCCTCGCTTGAGGGTGCCTTGCGCGATGGCAACCTCCATCGCCGCGCGTTCCGCGGCGGTGCGGATCAGGATGTCCACGTTGTGCAGGGCACCGGCGAGACCGGCGACCGGAAAACTCTGTTTGTCGATGGCGATGGTGCCGACCAGCTTGCGTGAGTCGGCATCGACGAGGCGCAGCGTGGCCTCGAAATCGGCGCCGCCGAGGCCGAACCCGACCGCTCCCCGCAGCAAGGCGTTACCAGGGTCATAACCGGTCACTTCACCTTCCACCAGCAAGGCGCCCGGCTCGGGCGCGCCGCGGCGGATGACGCCGCGTACGCCATGCAGGCGCAGTTCCTCTTCCAGCATCACCGCAAAGCGCTGGCCGGCCGCCGTGGCGTCCTGCATGGTGGCGCGGCCCGCCTTGGGCGTGTCCGCGTCGCGGGGCGGGAAATCGCCGACCACCACCAGGCGATAATCGGCGACGCCGGGTGCGCCCTCGTTGCGTTGGAACTTCGAGGAGTGACAGCCGGAGACGACCAGCACGGCGATGGTGACGCAGAGTGCGCGCGCGAACAGCATTCCCTTGCCCTGCATCGACGACACGCCCTCGCAACCCCACTCCGACCTTGCCCAATCGCAGGAACGAAGGCAAGCATCTCACCGATCCGCGATCGAATACCCCGCCAGCTTCTTCTTCACCGCCTTGAACTTCGGCGTTACGTACTGCGGCAGGCCGTCCTTGCCCCACGGCGGAAGAGCGACTCGGGGGCGTCCATACGTGTCCCAATCCGTCCTGCGAACCGCAACGCAGCGAACTGCAGCGCTGCAATGCGGCCCTGGTTAGATCGACACCTGCGCCTTCTTCGATCTGCTGGCTGACGCGTCATCGCTGTGCCGTTCGGCTCGGGCTCGCAAAACCCCCGCTGTGCGTCGGCAGCAGCCGCACAGCGGGTCCAACTCGGGTTACAACGTGCGCCCGCTGGCATCGACTGCGTTCAGTTGCAGGTTGTCGGGGGCTTCGTTGGCGTCAGGTATCCAGCGCCCGTAGCAGGTTCTGTCGCGCAGGCAGGGGTCGGTCAGCGTGTTCATGAAATCGACCACTTGCGGAATCGTTTCCGGACCGACCCGCCTGAAGTCGATCAACGGAAGTGCGTTGGATGGGTCGGAGACGCGCACTTCCTCTATGCGTGTCATCGCCGCCGCGGTATTGGGGAAGACCCTGTTCGATGCGGTCCTGCAGCTCGGATTGGCGTTGAACGGCGCAAGGAAACACCAGCTCCGGGAGCCGACGAGCTCGGCGACGGTGTCGGCAGGGACGACATAATGAGAGAACACCGTTCCGAGGTCGCCATAGGCGCCGGCGTGGCCGTAGGGCGCGGTCAGCTCGACGTTGAGCAGACTCGGTGTCCGGAACGCCAATCGATCCGCTGCGTCACCGGTCGGGCGGCTGCGTCCGAGATCGCCCTGGTTCGGGTCGCCAGCCCCGGGACCCACTTGGGGCAGTGCGATCACATGGTGGCGTTCGTCGGTGAAGAAGTCGCCGCGGTGGCACTGCGCGCACTGGCCTCCGCCTTCGTCGACCCGCCGGAAGAACACCAGTGCGCCGAGCTTGGCGCTGGTGCTGATGGCGCCGTTGTCACCGCGCACATAGCTCGACCAAGGCGTCTCCACCAGCACCGCCGAACGCTGGAACTCGCCGATCGCTCGACCGATATTCTCGAAGGTGATCAGCTCCTGCGCGCTGCCGTTACTATCGAACGCCTCGCGGAAGCGGGCCAGCCATTGGCTCTGCGGCAGCAGACCCGCACCGCTACCGTAGTCACCCAGGCGCGCAGCCAGATGACTCCGGACCTGTCGATCGTTCATGCCGGGAAAGGCGGTGCCTAGCATTTCGGCTGGCGCCACCACCGGGAACCGCATCTGAGCGGCGACCAGATTGTCGCCAGCGTCGGGATCGGCCGCTGCCGCGACACTGTCGGGCGTGCGTATGCCGCTGCCAGCACCGTTGCGGCCTGGGATCTTGCCCACGCTCTCGACCCTGGAGTCCCAGAACAGTCCGGCGTCATAGAGGCCGACGTTGAAAATCGTGTTGGAATTGCGTCCGACCAAGATGCTGCCGTCGTTCAGTCTGCGCCCGGGTCCGAGCACGTTCGCATCAACTGCTGCGGTACCGATCGGCAATGCGAGCCCATCGGCGCCGCCCAGGGCGGGGTGGTGGCAGCTAGCACAGGCGACATCGCGGTCGCCGCTGAGCGTCTTGCTGAAGAACAGCAGCTTGCCCAGCTTGGCCAGTGGCGCCTCCGAGCCCGGCAGCTCGCGTCCGACGCTCGGGTCGCCGCGCAGCCCTTCGCGCGCAATCAGCGCGCGCAGCGTGTTGTCGAGCGCCGACGGCGGTGTAGCCGCAAGCGTGCAAGGTACTGCGACCAGATCCCCGATCGCGCGACCAAGGTTCAGGCCGAAGGACACCTGCCCGTCGTAACGGAACCGCAGGCCCGCGCAACCCATGCTTTCGAGGCTGGCGCGACCGCTTGGCGCAAGTTGCACGTCGGCACTGCGGAACGCGCTACCGAAGCGTGCGCCGGAACCGCTCGACAATGGGATCTCGATCCTGCGCGCATCGACTGCATGCTCCGCTGCACCGACCAGCCAACGCGAGCGCCCTTGATCGTCGTAGGTGAAATAGAACATCACCGCCACGTGGCGATCGCCCTGGCGTTCGAAGGCGATGAACTTGCCCTCCCCGCTGCGCTGTGGATCCCACCAGCTGCCGGACTGCGCGCCGACGAACCGGGTCTCGCTGCCGCCGCTGCCCGAAGCGCGGCAATCCGCTCCATCGAGAGGGCCAATCAAGCGCGACAGTTCGAACTGGAAGTCGTCGTTCGCGCCGGAATAGCCGAACCCGATCCGGTCGCAGGCGAGGTAATCGAGCGTGACGGAACCCGCGGGGGTCGTGATCACGTCGGCGCTGCGGAATCCGACACCGAACCTCGCGCCGCGTCCTTTGATCAACGGGATGGTCAGTCGCGACGCGCCCGGCTGGAATTCCACGCTGCCCACCAGCCATGCAGGCTTGCCGTCGGCGTCATAGGTGAAATAGGCGAGGACCGCGATGTTGCGCCCTGCAACCCGCTCGAAGCTGATGAACTGGCCTTCGCCATTGCGCGCAGGGTTCCACCAGGTCCCGGACATGTTGCCGGTGAAGGACTGCGCAAACGCGGCCGGGGCCACGAGCAGCAGAACAATCGCGGCGATCCAGCGGGATCGGCGTCTGATGGTCGCACAGGTCATTTCATATCTCCTCGGACTCGGCGCATCCGGACCCGGAAGAGTCCATGTCCATAACAACGGAGATTGCTGGCAGCGTGGGCCATATCTGAGCAACATTCGGGTCAGGGTCGCTTTCACCCCCGCCATGAATCCGGGGCGCGAACGACGACGCCCATGGCGCTGCAGATGATCCGGCGTGCCGAGGCGCTGCGGTACGAGCCCGCTGCGTCGGCGTGGTGGCGCCACGGCGGCGCGCCGCCGACATGGGCTCCGGGCTCACGCCGCCGGCGTTGCATTGGGCTTGTCGCTATCGATCCTGCCATCCACCAGCGTCACCGTGCGGTCGCATTGCGAGGACAGCCGCGGGTCGTGGGTCACCAGCAGCACCGCGCAGCCGAACTCGCGGTTGAACTTGCGGAACAGTGCGAACACTTCCGCGGCGGACTTGCTGTCGAGGTTGCCGGTGGGCTCGTCGGCCCGCAGCAGCGCGGGCCGGGCGACCCGCGCGCGCGCCCCCGCAACGCGCTGCTGCTGGCCGCCGGAAAGCTGGTCGGGCTTGCGCTGTTCAAGGCCAGCAAGCCCGACTTCGGCGAGCAGGCCGCGGCCGATATCAAGCTGTTCGCGGCTTGGTTTGCCGGTGGCCACCATCAGGGGCATCAGCACGTTCTCCAGCGCGGTGAAGGCCTGGATCAGGTGATGGAACTGGAACACGAAGCCGATCGCGCTGCCGCGCAGCGCCGTGCGCCGCGCATCGTCCATGCCCTTGGTGGGCTCGCCCAGCAGGAACAGCTCGCCGTCCGTGGGCCGGTCCAGCAAGCCGATGACATTGAGCAGCGTGCTCTTGCCCGAGCCCGACGCGCCCACCAGTGCAGCGAAGTCGCTGCGCTGCAGGCGCAGGTCCAGCCCGTGCAGGACTTCCACTTCGGTGGGCTTGCCGACGTTGTAGCTCTTCTTCAGGCCCTGCAGCCGCAGCACTTCCTGTCCGGCGTCGGGCTCAGACATGGCGGATGGCCTCCACCGGGTCCATGCCGGCCGCGCGGCGCGCCGGGATCGCCGCCGACACGATGCCGGAAACGGTGGCCAGCAGTGCTGCGGCCAGCAGCAGCCACGGACTTACCGGGATGAAAAAGAGCTTTGGCCCGAAGCTGTTGAACGCGCCCACCAGTCCAGAGCCCGCCAGCCCGCCTACCAGCGATCCGGCCAGCCCGAACAATGCGCCCTGTACCAGGAACACCCGCAGCATCTGCCCGCGCGTGATGCCCATGGCGCGCAGGATGCCGATCTCGCGCGTGCGCTGGACCACGCTCACCGACAGCACGCTGGCGATGCCCAGCGCCACGCTCAGCGCCACGAACACGCTGATGATCTGCGTCGACAAACTCTGGCTCTGCAGGGCATTCATCAGCTGGGCGTTGGTCTGCATCCAGCTTTCCGCTTTCTGCCCGGTCAGCCGGCCGATGCGCGCTGCCACCGTTTCGGCGCCGAAGATGTCGTTTACCGTCACGTCGATCACGGTGGCGGCACCTGGCAGGTTGAGCAGCGACTGCACCTGCTTCATGTCCAGGTACACGTAGCGCGAATCAAGCTCACGCACCCCGATCTCGAAGATGCCGGCGATGTTCACCACGCTGTCGCCGCCCTGGCCGGCGTCCAGGCGCAGCTTGTCGCCCACGCGCAGACCCAGGTCGCTGGCCAGCTGCTTGCCGATCACCGCCTCGCCGGCGCCCACCCGCAGCTGCCCGGCGATGATGTCCTCGCCCAGCGGGATGATGCGCTGGTAGCGCGCCAGGTCGATGCCCACCAGCACCACCGACACCAGCGCCTCGCCGCGGCGCGCGAAGGCGGGGCC
>JBBRFN010000079.1:0-12873 GCA_038224265.1 Lysobacterales bacterium | reverse complement strand
CGCAGGCGCAATGCTGCACGCGGGCCGAGGCGACACAGCAGTCTGAATCGCGGGCTGCCCAGCGGGTCACGGGGGTGCCCGAGTGACGATGCCAGTGCGACCAACGCGTCTGCATCAGGGAAGCAACGCAAACTCGCCAACCCGGTTGCCGCCTGCCACAAGGCCGTGGCGCATTCGCGTGCGTGTCGCCCGGGATGGCGCGCAACGTAGTCGCAAGTGATCTGGCCGTGCGCGCGCAGGCAGCGCGCAGCATCGGAAACCGACATGCTCCCCGCACTACGTCGAGTCTCGATCAGAACCTCGGTACCCGCAATGAAATGGGCTCCCGATTCCGCCAGCCCCAGATGGAACGCACGATCTTCGTTGTGCAGGACTCCCGGACTGCCGTCGAAGCCGCCGATGGCGCGTACTGCACTACTGCGATAAACGCCGACATTGTTGATCGTCGAGAGGATGCTGGCCGCCACCGCATCCTCCGAAAGCCGCTGCATGTCGACACACGACTCGGCCAGCAATGCGCCGGTAGCCGCATCGACATGGCGCCAGCGTGGAATCCACGCATCTATGCCTGGACCGACCGCATCGCGCGCCGCTTGCGCAAAACCCGGCTCCATCAGGTCGTCGGCGTCCTGAAAATGCACCCAATCCGATGCGACAGCCGCAAGTCCGGTGTTCTTGGCCACCGAGCAGCCGGCGTTGCGTGCGTGCTGCACGACGCGCGCGCCGAACGACCGCGCCACTGAAGCAGTGCGATCGCTGCTGGCGTCGTCGCACAGCACAATCTCGTCGAATGCTTCGCTCTGCGCCCGGATACTGGCGAACAGCTCCGGCAGAAAACGTTCGGCGTTCCACGCGGGAATCACCACCGCCAGAGTCGGACGCTGTCTCATGCGCCCCTCAGGCGTTGCGCGATTCGCGCCGCGCTGTGCCGCAAGAGCGCGCGCAGGCTGTACTGCGCCAGGATGCCATCGACCCCGCCGGATGCAACCATCGGCCGCAGCAGGGTGTCGAGGGGATCGGCGACGGGCGCCCGCGACTGCAGACCACGAAACGCGGCGAGCTCCGTCGCTGCAATGCGATCAGGATCTGCACGCTCGGCGACGCAATGTCTGGCGCTTTCGCCCATGAGTTCACGCTGCCCGCGATCCATTGCGAGCATTCCGGACAGCGCCTCGGCCAAGCTCGCCGCATCGCCAGCCGCAAAACCCACCCCGCTCTCGCCATGCGCGATCCAGCGACTCATCCCGGCGCCATCACTGGCCACCACCACGGCGCCTGCAGCCATCGCTTCGGCGCCGGAAAAATTGAACACGTCCCAGGTCGAGGGCACCAGCACTGCGCGCGCCTGCCGCACCCAATCCGCAGCGATTGCGCTGTCGACCGTATCGCGCCAATCGACGGTCTGATTCCACGCGCGTGGAAAGCTGCGCCGCATCGACGCCAGAGTGGAGCTTCCGGCACCACCGATATCGGGCACATCGCGCCCGACCCAGCGCACTGCAGCCGGCGCCTGCATCGACTCCAGCGCAGCGCCCAATATCTGGGGCCCCTTCCATCGCTGCACCCGCGCCAACACCAGGCTCCAGTCGCCCTGCCGCACTGTGGACATCGATTGCACAGGCAGTGCCGGCTCGCGATGCAGGCACTCGCGGCCTGTCCATTCACTCCACTGTGCGGCGTTGGCTTTGCCATAGCTGACCATGCAAGACGCCCGCGCAAACAGATTGCGTTCGATCGCCAGCAGCAACTGGTCCAGCGGCAGCAAGCCTGGTGCCGATTCATGGATCGCGATCTGACCGGCGCTGCCATGACAACGCAGCTGCACCGGCAGCCCGCCGTCGAGCAGCCACGGCACGCCGAGCAGTCCCCAATCGGCGACCTCGACCGCGTCGAAGTCACCAAGCGCTCTGGCCTCGTCGTACAGCGCCCATGCAGCAGCAACATGCCGATGCAGTGATGGCGCACTATCCAACTGTGGAAACTGCGGCAGGCGAGCAGCAAAGCGCTGCTCGCTCAATCCCACCACACGCACCCCATCGCGCTCCACCGTTGCACCCGGCTGGCTGACCGCACTGCCGACGAGTGCCGTGACCTGCGCACCGGCGCGCACCAGCGCGGGCAGCAGATGGCGATAGAAGGTGACGATGCCACCGCCCGAGGTGGGCAGATATTCCGGAATGACAAACAGAAGCCTCATGGGGCGACAACGTCCTCGGATATCTCCACGATGCGTCCCTGCTTAAGGTGCACCACGCGATCGCATGCCGCCAGCAGCGTTGGGCTATGCGCCACCACGATGACCGTACGCTGGCCGCGCAGTGCTCGAATCGTTTCGATCACTTCGGCCTCGGTTCTCGCATCCAGCGCCGAGGTCGCTTCATCCATCACCAGGATCTCGCGCTCGCGGTACAGCGCACGCGCGATGGCCACGCGCTGCCGCTGCCCGCCGGACAGGCCGGCGCCGCGCTCGCCCAGCCGTGCATCGAGGCCGCCGTCGATCTGTGCAACAAGGTCGTCGAGGCCGGCCTGCTGCAGTACGCGTCGCATGCGTTGCTCGTCGAACTGCGCTCCGAATGCGATGTTGTCGCGCAGACTGCCGGAGATCAGGAACACATCCTGCGGTATGTACGCGCACCGCGATTGCCATGCGGGATTGTCGAGAGACACCGCTTGGCCATCGGCACCAATGGTGCCTTGCACTGGCAGCAACAGGCCGAGCAGGATGTCGACCAGGGTGCTCTTGCCGGATCCCGAACGCCCCGCGATTCCCAGCACCTCGCCGCGCGCAATCGGCAGTGAGACCGCATCGACCGCTGCGCGAGTTGCGCCTGGATAGGTGAAGCACACAGCGTCGAGCGTCAGCGCCTTGAAGCCTTGTGCGGGCGCCGGATGCGCCGGAGCTGAAAGCGTCCGTGGTGCGTCGCCCGCACGCAATTCGGCCGCCACCTCATGCAATGCGAGCCGCGACGCGCGCAGATTGTTGATGCCGCTGAGCAGGGAGGTGGCGATCGGCATCAGACGCATTGCCGCCACGCCCATCGCGCCGAGCACCGGGAGCAAGGTGCCAGCGCCGCCACCCTGGCGTAGCGCAACCAGCGAGATGCCAACCAGAAACACGACCAATGCGGTCTCGATCGCAGCACGCGGTACCTGGTGCAGTGCATTCTGGCGCGCGGTCGCGTCGGCAAGCCCACGCGCGGATTCCGCCAGTGCGGCCTGGAAGGTCGCAGCGGCACCGAGGATGCGGATTTCGCGAAATCCGCCAAGGCTGTTCTGCACCACGGACAGCGCCTGCGCCTGTCCGCGCGCGACCTCGTGCGAGGTGCGCTCGAGCTCGGCGCGCACCCAGCGCCCGGCGCCGAATACCACGATGCCGAGGAACACCGCCAGCACCAGCGTGGCGCGCGCATCGATGGTCAGCAGCAGCGCGATCACCGCCAGCAGCACTAGCAGGTCGGTCAGCAACCGCAGCGAGCCTGCGAGGGTGGCGCCCGTGTACTGCGCGGTGTGCCAGAACAGCGTGTTGACCCGCTCCGCGCTCGGCCGCGCAAGGTGATCGGCGTAGTCGCGCGAGAGGTAGCTCTGCAGCAGGCGGGCCATCAGATGGGCACGGTGCGTTTCACTGAAGCGCACGATGCGCCGCTGCAGGCGGTAGGTGGCCACCGCTTTGGCGATGAACACCACCACGATGGCGAGGCCGAGGCCGGTGATGTCCACGACCTCGGTGGCCCGGCGCAGGAACTCCGGCAGCCCCGCGACGCCCTGCCCCATCACCATGCCGATGAAGGGCGCGATCAATCCAATGCCGAACAGATCCAGCGCCGCGCTCAACATCAACATGCCGAACACGCCAAGCAGCGGCGCACCGGAGTGCTGCGTGTCGAGGGCTACCCGGTAGTCGTCGAGCCACGCCTTCCATCCCCGTCGCTCGGGCTGTTCGCTGCTCATGTACCGACCCCGATTGCGCGGTCGAGCAGTCGCCGCACCTGGGCGTCGAACAGGGTGCGCCCGAATCGTGCATGTACTCGCGCGGCCAACGAAGGTCCGTGATCGCGCCCTCCTTCCAGCAGGCGCTGCACGCCGGCGCTCAAGGTCCCCAGCGGAACACATTCTCCCAATTCACCGTCCGCCAGCGGATCCGCACTGCCATCACCGTCGAGCCCGAGCGCCGGCACACCGCTGGCCATCGCCTCGAGGAACGCGATGCCGAAGCCCTCGCCGGTACTGGGCATGACGTAGGCATCGGCCAGTCGATAGGCGGCAATCAGCTCGCCGCCAGCCAGCGAGCCGACGAAGCGAACGTGCGAGCTCACCCCGAACCGCTGCGCAGTATCCTGCAGCCGCTGGCGATCGTCACCGTCGCCGACCACCACATAGAGCAACTCGGGGAATCGAAGCAGCAACTCGGGCAAGCACGCAATGATCCGGTCATGGCCCTTGTACGCCTCGGCTGCCGCGAGCCGCCCCACCGTGAGCAGTCGCGGACTTGCCTCGATACCCAAGCGGCTGCAAAGCACCGGATCGCGCGGTGCAGGGACGAACGAATCGCCAACCGTGTTGGGCAGCACGCAGACCCGGCTGCTGTCGCCACTGAGCCACGTCAGTACGCGACGCCGCGTGTAGCGGCTGACCGCGGTGACCAGCAGCGCCTGCTCGCTGGCCATGCGACGCAGGCGCGATGGTTTGTCCCAGGCATCTACGCCATGCAACTGCAGCCACAGCGGCACTCGCGCCAGGCGCGCGGCCAATGCCGCCAGCGGCACCAGATGCAGGTGCCCGCACCACACGAGATGCGGCGCACCCGTCCACGCAGCCTGCAGCACTCGCAACGCGAAAACTGCGCGCGATCGGGTCGCACAGCGTATGCGCACGCCGCGCGGAACCTGCAGCGAGTCGCGCTCGCAGTCGCCGAATGCACAAACGGCCACTTGCGCCCCGCTCGCCGCAACGGCGGCCAGCCAATCGCGGTTGTACTGGGCAATGCCGCCACCGGCACCGTAGGCATCGGTCAACACCGCCAACACGCGCAGGTTTCCGCTCACAGCCGAACGCCAGGCGCGCATACATGCCGCACGGGTGCAGCCTGCAGGCGCTGCTGCGCCATCTCCGGGTCGCGCAACAGCAGGACGTTCGCGGTTTGTGGTGAAGTTTTCAGCACCTGCAAATCGCGCGTACGCGGGTCGTAACGACAGCACACATAGCCTGCCGCGATCAGTCCCGCTACCAATGCCTCGCGTTCAGGACACGAGACCTCCACGATCAGCGCCTGCGGAGCACCGCTGCCCAGCAACTGCATAGCGCCCTGCAGGACTTCGGCCTCGGCGCCCTCGACATCGATCTTGATCAGCAGTGGAGACATCCCTGCGAGTGCGATATCCAGGGTGGTGCTCGGCACGATCTCGCCCGCGCCGCGGTAGTCGGCATCGACCAGCCTGTTGGTGCTGTCCTGACCACTGGTGAAGCGCCGCGGCCCGGGCTTGCCACACACCGCCTGCACGCGTACGTCGACCAGATCCCCCCCGCTGTTGGCCGCGATGTTGCCGCGAAGTCCGCTGAGCGCGGGCTCTGCGGGTTCGAACGCGATCGACCGCGCACCACATACCGCCGAGGCCAGCACGGTGTAGCTGCCGACATTCGCGCCGACGTCGACGAACAGATCGTCTGCGCGCAGGAAATGCATCGCAAAGCCCATGTCCGCATACTCGTGCAAGCCGCAGTACACGTTGCCGGTCGCCCCGGTCATGCCACGCACAACCCGCAGAACCGCACCATCGACAAAGGGTACGTCGCGCGGACCCGGGAGCAGGCGGGTCGCCAGCTGCCAGCGGACAAAGCGCGCCAGCGCCGCAAGCGGCCGCGCCGCGTTCAACGGATGGCTGGTGAGATAGCGCAGGGTTTGATGGATCGGAATCGCCATGGGTTCAGACCGCCGTAGCAAGCAGCGCGGCCGCGAGATCGCGCGAACGACGGCCGGCGGAGTCCGGACCGGATCGCGGCGTCCAGTTGGGCGAGCGCAGGCCGGCGGATGCCATCCAGTCGGCTGCCGGGGTCTGGAATCCGGTCTTGGGCCGCGCGAGCACCGATGCCGGCAACGCGCGTCTGGGCAGCTGCGCGAGCAATCGCTTGCCGCCTGCAGTACCCAGCGCCGCAAACGCGGCACCGGCGTGTCGCAATAACCAACTGTCGACGAGCGGTGTGCGCACTTCGAGCGAATGCGCCATGCTCGCCCAGTCGGTGTCGCGCAACAGCTGGTTGCGCAGGTAGTGGTTGGCCTCAAGTGCGGCCACCCGGCCGAAGGCGCTATTCGGGTCGGGCTGCAGGGAGGCTTCCAGTCTGGCGCGCCAGTCGAGTCGGCGCAGGCCCTCGACCACCACGTCCCGTGGCAGGACGCGATCCAGTTCCCACGGCATGAACACTGCCCGTCGCAGCAGCCACGCGCCCGGCCAGCTGCCGCCGAACTCGAGCATGCCCGCGGCCTTCGGGCTGATGCCGCGCTGGTGCGCAAGCAGTGGCGCGAGCGCGCTGCGTACGGCGCGCCCGAGCAGTGGAATCCGCCCTGCCAGACGCAGGCGGGCAACCCAGCGCGGCAGATCGCGAAAGCTCTCGTAGCCACCGCACAATTCATCGCCACCGATGCCCGACATCGCGACCTTCAAGCCGATCTCGGACGCCGCCTTGGCGGCGAACCAGGTATTGACGCCGTCGATGCTTGGCTGATCCATCGCGTCGATGATGCGTGGCAGGTCGAGCCGGAACTCCGCCTCGGCGACCCATCTGACGTGGTGCTCGACGCCATAGTGCGCCGCGATCTCGCCGGCGAGCGGTGCTTCGTCAGCGCTGCTGCCGCGAAACGCATCGAATGCGACGGTCACTGCCTGCACGGGAACATCGCTCGCCTGAGCCATTGCGCCGACGATGGCGCTGGAATCGACACCGGCGGAAAGAAACGCACCTACAGGCACGTCTGCGGTGAGATGCACATCCACGCTGTCGCGCACGGCCGTCAGCGCCACCTCTGCCGGATTCGCCATAGCCGGCCCGGAACTGCGCAGACATTCGGCGATCGAAAAGTGCCGGACGGCGAGTCGCGGTCCGCATTCGTCGACCCAAACAAAATGTCCGGCAGGAACGCTGCGCACTTCCTGCAGCAACGTGAACGGCTCGGGCACCGAACCGAACAGGGCGAAACCGACCAGACCGGCCGGTTCGATCGTGCTCGATACGCGTCCACCTGCCCGCAGTGCCTTGACCTGCGATGCAACCCGCACGCTCCAGCCATCGTCGGCAAGGTACAGCGGCTTGATGCCATAGGGATCGCGCGCCAGCAGCATGGCACCGCGCCGCGCATCCCAGAGCGCGAATGCGTACATGCCACGCAAGGCATCGAACATCCGCTCGCCGTATCGCGCGTAGCTCGCCAATAACACCTCGGTATCCGACTCGGTGCGGAACTGCACGCCGCTGCGGGCCAATTCGGTGCGCAAGGCACGAAAATTGTAGATCTCGCCGTTGAATCCAATCACTGCGGAAGCATCGGCGGCGATCATCGGCTGCGCGGCGCGCGCACCCGTATCGATGATCGCCAAGCGCGTATGTGCGATGCCAACGCGGCCGCCGGCATCGAACCACTCGCCCGACCCGTCCGGCCCACGACTGGCCAGGCGCGCCTGCATCAGCCGCAACTCATCGCGATCGAGCGGGCTCGCTGCATAGTGATAGGCGTGGATGGCTGCGACGCCGCACATGTTCAGGTCTCCGGCGCGAGCGCAAAAGCCGACAGCGCAGCCGATGAATTGCGCAGCCAGCGGCGGATCGGAGCCGACCCCAGTGCGTATGGCAACCACTGGCGCTGACCTCGCGCTGCAGTGCCCGCATGTGCAGCGCCCGGTCCAACAGGCTGCTTAGCGCCCAATTTCGAGCAACTCCGTGGTGGGGCGGCGCGCTGAGCGCCTACCGCAGCCGCAACGATCCATTGCGGGAGCCTCATTCATGGCTTTCGATCGCGCCACGTCGCTCAGCGGCTGGCAGGCGAGCCGCCTCGCCGCGAAGCTCTTCGATTTCGCGCTCCAGCCGCACATACTCCTGCTGCTTGTGCTGCAGGAACTCCAGCGTTGCACGTGCCTTTGCGCGCAGTCCGCTGGGGGTGAGCGCGTAGGCATAGCCGAGCTTGTGCTGGCTGTGGCGGAAGTTCTCGACCTTTACCCAGCCCTGCGCGATCAATGCGCGCACGCAGTAGTTCGTCTTGCCCAGCGAAAGGCCCAGCGCCAGCGCAAGGCTGCGCTGATTCACATCGGGCCGCTCGGCGAGCAGGCGCAGGATCCGGTAGCGTAGTTCTTCGTTCAAGCGGGTTCCGGGCACGCTACCGCCCTGCGATCCGGATGGGCGATCCGCAGGGCCCGGCAGCTGGCGATTGAACCGGTCGCTGGACTTGCGACCGGGCACAACAATGTTCGACGGCGAGCGACCTGGGTGAGTTGAATCAGAACCGCGCCGCGAGGTGGCGCACCGGGACCGTCACGCTGCACGGGGCGCCGAGCAGTTCGACCAGCAACATCACGCGCTCGGCTGCGGTGCGGGCTTGAAAGATCGCCTGCAATCCCGCCAGCGCGCCACCCGTGATGTGGACGCAGTCGCCCACGCGCATCTGCGGTGGCTCAAGCGCGACCAGCCCTGCGGCATCGCTGCGAGCGGCGATCGCGTCGATCACGCGGTCGGGAATCCGCGCCAGTTCGGTTCCAAAACGCACCAGTCCGCAGATCCCGCGCGTCGAACGAATCCGTGCCATCTCGTCGCGCGCTGGATCAGCGTGCAGGAACAGATAGCGCGGGAACAGCGGGTCGAGCGACTCGCGCATGCCATCGCGTGTGCGCCGCTCGCAGCGCACGCGCGGCAAGCGACAGGCGAAGCCCTGCCGCTGCAGGTGCGCCAGCCCGAGTGCTTCCGACCGCGGCTTGGTCATGACGGCGAACCACTGCATCTACGGATGTCCCCTTGCGCGCTGCGGCCGGCGTGGGCCCGCTTGGCGCCTGTGAAGTCGCCGACGTCGTGCCGGCTCGCCTGCCTATTGTCCCCGTGGATCGCGTGGCCCGGTTAGCCGACAACCCAACTGCCACACGTGTTCACGTGTTGAACGCAGTAGACAAAAAAACCGGGGATCGGGCAAGCCGATCCCCGGTGGGGGGCAAGGCCGGTCCCCGGGGGGAGGGGGAGGAGAGCAGGACCGGCCGGGGTACATTCAGCATGAAGCGTGCCACTGCGAAGCGGCGGTGAATCGACAGTCGACTGGACCACGTTGCCGGTCGATCGGCAGCAACGCTGTGGCAGGAGTTGGAAGGGGCCTATTTTCCCGCGCCGCTCTGGTCGTTCATCGCAATCCGGCCGACCCACTCGCCTTGCGCGAATTCCTCGCGCAGGGCCAGGGCAGCGGGCTCCAGGAAACTTTCGTCGTAGCCGCGCTGCGCCTCTGCAAGGCTGCACACGTCGCCAACACAAATGCGGTCGCCCCAGACGTTGCGGCCGAGGCCGCCGTTGTCGACCACGATCCAGCCGTCGATGACCAGACTTACGTGGCCGACCTCGGCAAACGGTTTTCGGCCATAGAGCCACTGCATGCGTTCGGGTGCGATACCCATGGCCAGCGCACGCGACTGGGCCTCTGCAGCGGCATCGGTGCAGCGGTCCTTGCTAGATCTCACGTCTGCCGTCCATGCAGGGAGTTCTTCGCCGAAGATCGCGTTCACCTGGGCGGTCGCGCAGCCGCCGAGTAACGGCAGGCCTGACACCACAAGCGCGAGGCGGAAAACGAAGTGCAGCGAATGGCGATGGCTCATGGCGATCTTCTCGATGGGGCGCGTTCGAGAAGAGGCTGTGACCGGTGTACGTGGACTCTCGCCCACGGGGTGCGAAAGCCGTCGGGGCGAACCCTACAGGGAAAGCCGGCGCTCCATCGCGGGCATCACGCTGTTTCAGCGCCCGCGCGTAGGCTGCTTCATCCGCGCTGGCGGTGTGACAGGCAGCGGCAGACTCGCCTGGATACGACTGCCACCACCGCGGAGCAGCCGAAGCTCCAAGCTGCCGCCGATCATGGCCGCGCGATCGTGCATCGAGATCGAGTTTTCGCGATCGGCATCCAGCGGCCGGCTGTTGGCGTCGATGCACAGCACCAGCGCTGCGGGCGTCGCTCGAACGACGATCGTGATGCGAGCGGCGGATGCGCACAGTGCAGACGCAGCGTCCTGCACGATTCGAAACGCGATCAGCCCAATATCCGCCGGAATCGCGCGACGCAGGCGGCAGGTGAGGTTGATCTGCAGCCCTCGCACGCTTGAGAGCCGCGACACGAGCGCGCCGAGTGCCGCCTCCAGACCCTCCTCGTCGATCAGCGCCGGGCGCAGGAAGAGGCTGAGGTCGCGGGCGGCGCCGAGCAGCCGTCGCAGCTGAGCCAACGTCGCGTCGATGACCTGCGCACCATCGGGGGCCGACTTGGCGTACTCGAGCTCAAGCACCGCAGCGGTCAAGGTCTGTCCGAGGTCGTCATGCAGCATGCGAGCGATGCGCCGGCGCTCGTCTTCCTGATCCTGGAGCAGCCGCAAGGCGAGCGCATTGCGCCGCGGTCGACGCGGCGGCATGTGCGTTGGGGTTTGGTGGCGTCGCTGCATGGTGCGGATCGTAGCCTGAAGGCGGCACGCGCCGCGCGCCACGCGACACGGCCTCGGTCGCGCTGCTGTCGATGCAACATACGACGCGCCCTAGCCTCAAACGACGAAGCCCCGGCTGACCGGGGCTTCGAGAATCAACCTGCCAATGCGCGGGCGTGTCGACTCAGGCTTCGGCCGGCTCCGCAATCGCGGCGGGACGATCGACCAGTTCCACGTACGCCATCGGCGCTGCGTCACCAGCGCGGAATCCGCACTTGAGGATCCGCAGGTAACCGCCCGGACGGGTGCGATAGCGCGGACCGATCTCGGTGAACAGCTTGCCCACCGACGACTTGTCGCGGAGGCGGTTGAAAGCCACTCGCCGATTGGCCACGCCATCGATCTTGGCCAAGGTAATCAGGGGCTCGGCAACGCGCCGCAGCTCCTTGGCCTTGGGCAAGGTGGTCTTGATGATTTCGTGCTGAAACAGCGAGTTGGCCATGTTGCGGAACATGGCCGAACGGTGGCTGCTGTTGCGATTGAGTTTGCGGCCGGATTTCAGATGGCGCATGACGCGGATTCCTTGGTTATCGTGCGCGGGCCTTAGCCCGTCTGCATGCCGTGGTTGAGACCCGCCGGCGGCCAGCTCTCGAGTTTCATGCCGAGCGAAAGCCCGCGCTGCGCGAGGACCTCCTTGATCTCGGTCAGCGACTTCTTGCCGAGGTTGGGGGTCTTGAGCAGTTCGACTTCCGTCTTCTGCACGAGGTCGCCGATGTAGTAGATGCTTTCGGCCTTGAGGCAATTGGCGGAACGTACGGTCAGTTCGAGGTCGTCGATCGGACGCAGCAGCACCGGATCCATGCCCGCGCCGGACGGCTTGGCGCCACTCGTCTCGCGACGGGTGAAATCGCCGAATACCGAAAGCTGATCGGCGAGGATGTCGGCAGCCTTGCGCACTGCTTCTTCCGCATCGACGGTGCCATTGGTCTCGATATCGAGAACCAGCTTGTCGAGGTCGGTGCGCTGTTCGACGCGCGCGTTGTCGACTTCGAAAGCAACGCGACGCACCGGACAGAACGACGCATCCAGATGCAGGCGACCGATCGGGCGCGCTTCTTCATCGGGACGACGGCGAGCGGAGGCAGCCTCATAACCGATCCCGCGCGCGATGCGCAGGCGCATGTTGAGACTGGCATCCTTGGTGAGATGGCAGATCACATGCTCGGGATTGACGATCTCGACGTTGTGATCGACCACGATATCGCTCGCGCGCACGATTCCAGCGCCCTTCTTCGAAAGGGTCACCGTCGTCTCGTCGACGTTGTGCATGCGGATGGCGATGTCCTTGAGATTGAGCAGGACTTCGATCACGTCCTCCTGCAGGCCCTCAAGGGTGGTGTATTCATGCAACACGCCATCGATCTCGACTTCGGTGATGGCAGCGCCAGGAATCGACGACAGCAGGACGCGACGCAGCGCGTTGCCGAGGGTATGGCCGAAACCACGGGCCAAAGGCTCGACAACGACCCTGGCGCGGTTTGTGCCGAGCTTTTCCGCGCTGATGCCGCGCGGACGCAAAACATTGGTTGACGAAACTGCCATGGGCGACGCTCTTCCCGATTACTTCGAATACAACTCGACAATCAACGCTTCGTTGATGTCGGACGGCAGATCAGCGCGCTCTGGGAGCGCCTTGTACGTGCCGCTGAACTTCTTGGTGTCGACTTCGAGCCAATTCGGCGCGAGATCCATGTCTTCGCTCAGCTTGATCGCTTCCTGCACCCGCAGCTGCGCTTTCGCACGCTCGGTGACGGACACCAGATCGCCGGGTTTGACGGCAAACGAGGCGAGGTTCACGGACTTGCCGTTGACCAGCACGCCCTTGTGCGAAACCAACTGGCGGGCCTGAGCGCGGGTGACCGCGAATCCCATCCGGTACACCACGTTGTCCAGCCGCGACTCCAGGATACGCAGCAGGTTTTCACCCGTATTGCCCTTCTGGTTGGCAGCGCGGATATACACCCCGCGGAACTGCTTTTCCAGCAAGCCATAAATGCGCTTGACCTTCTGCTTCTCGCGCAACTGCACTGCGTAGTCGGACAGACGCGCACGCTTCGACGCGCCGTGTTGACCGGGCTTCGTCTCCAGCTTGCACTTGGAGTCCAGCGCACGCGCAGGACTCTTCAGGCTCAGGTCGGCGCCTTCGCGGCGCGCCAGTTTACAGGTAGGACCAATG
>JBBRFN010000078.1:0-13305 GCA_038224265.1 Lysobacterales bacterium | reverse complement strand
ATGCGGCACGGGTCGCGGTGGTCGGACTCGTCGCGGATGTCCTCCACCATCGGCAGCTTCTTCGCGCGCATCTGCTGCGCGATCTGTTCCTGGATCTTGGTCGGCGAGACCTGATGCGGCAGCGCGGTGATCACGATGTCGTTGGCTTCGCGGCGATAAACGGCGCGCGCGCGGATCGAGCCGTTGCCGGTCTCGTACAGTGCGAGCAGATCGGCGCGCGGCGTGATGATCTCGGCCTCGGTCGGATAGTCGGGGCCCTTGATGTGCTCGCACAGGTCCTTGACCGTGGCATCGGGCTCATCGATCAGCCGGATGCAGGCGGCAGCAACCTCGCGCAGGTTGTGCGGCGGGATATCGGTAGCCATGCCCACAGCGATGCCGGTGGTGCCGTTGAGCAGCACATTGGGCAGACGCGCCGGCAGCCATGCGGGCTCATCGAGCGTGCCATCGAAGTTCGGCGTCCAGTCCACCGTGCCCTGGCCGAGCTCGGCCAGCAGCAGCTCGGCGAAGCGGGTCAGTTTCGATTCGGTGTAGCGCATCGCCGCAAACGACTTCGGATCGTCCGGCGAGCCGAAGTTGCCCTGGCCCTCGATCAGCGGATAGCGGTACGAAAACGGCTGCGCCATCAGCACCAGCGCCTCGTAGGCAGCGCTGTCGCCGTGCGGATGGAACTTGCCGATCACATCGCCGATGGTGCGCGCGCTCTTTTTCGGCTTCGAGCCCGCGTCGAGCCCCAGCTCGCTCATTGCATACACGATGCGCCGCTGCACCGGTTTCATGCCATCGCCCACGAAGGGCAGGGCGCGGTCGAGCACCACGTACATCGAGTAGTCGAGGTAGGCGCGCTCGGCATAGTCGCGCAGCGGCACGGTCTCGAAACCGTGAAAGGTGGGGCGGATCGGGTCGGCCATGGTCAGCGCATGCGCAAAGGGGCCGCCATTATGCGGAGCGCGGCGAGAAGGGCAACCGCTGGGTGACCGTCAGCAGCGATCCGTCTCGCGTCGGCGGTCGCCCGCAGGGTGGGCTCCTGCAGATGCAATTGCTGCATCCCGGTGTTGGCGCGAAGCGCCTCGCTGTCGATCTGCGATCTCGCTGATGCGCGGAGTTCGGCCATGGACCATCGTCTGTTTGCCACCGTACAGACTCCGACTGCTCGCGCGCGCAGCTTGCGAGGGCCAACCGTGTCGCCGCAGCGTCCGGCGGGGCGATTCACGCTCATTCCCGAACTGCAGATCTTTTCCGATGTCCGCACCTGGAGAACGCCATGCAACTCGGAATGATCGGCATCGGCCGGATGGGCGCGAGCATGGTGCGGCGCTTGATGAAAAAGGGGCACGCCTGCGTCGTCTACGACACGCGGCCGGAGGCCGTGGCCGCGGTACACGCCGACGGTGCCGTCGGTACCGCGTCGGTCGAAGAGTTCGCCGGCAAGCTGGCGCGGCCGCGCGTGATCTGGCTGATGGTGCCGGCCGCCAGCGTCGACACCGAGCTCGCAGCCATGGCAGCGCATCTTGACGACGGCGACATCGTCATCGATGGCGGCAATTCGTTCTACCGCGATGACGTGCGTCGCGCCATTGAGCTGCGCAAGTCCGGCGTGCACCATGTCGACGTCGGCACCAGCGGCGGCGTGGCCGGCGAGCAGCGTGGCTACTGCCTGATGATCGGCGGCGAGCCGGCCATCGTGCAGCATCTGACGCCGCTGTTCTCGGCGCTGGCGCCCGGTGTCGACAGTGCACCGCGCACGCCAGGCCGCAGTGGCGCGATCACTCCAGCGGAACAGGGCTTTCTGTACTGCGGCCCGGCGGGCGCCGGGCACTTCGTCAAGATGGTCCACAATGGCATCGAGTACGGCGTGATGGCGGCCTATGCCGAGGGCCTGGAGATCCTGCGCAATGCCAATATCGGCAAGCGCAGCCAAAGCCACGATGCCGAGACCACGCCGCTACGCGACCCCGAGTTCTACCGCTACGAGATGAACCTGCCCGAAGTCGCCGAGGTGTGGCGCCGCGGCAGCGTCATCGGCTCGTGGCTGCTCGATCTGACCGCCGGTGCGCTACTGAAGGACCCGCAGCTGGCAGCGTACGACGGCCGCGTATCCGATTCGGGCGAGGGCCGCTGGACCATCCAGGCGGCGATCGACGAAGCGGTGCCGACGCCGGTGCTCAGCGCTGCCCTTTACGCACGCTTCGCCTCGCGCGGCGAGGCGGACTTCGCCAACCAGGTGCTCTCGGCGATGCGACACGCCTTTGGCGGCCATCTCGAGAAGCCCGACAAGGATGCCAGATGAGCAACCCGCGGCGGCCCCGATGAACGTCGCTGCGCGCAGCGGGTCGAGTGCCGAGCGCTCGCATTCCGATGCTCTGGTCGTGTTCGGTTTTACCGGCGACCTCGCCAGCAAGAAGATTTTCCCCGCGCTGTACGCGATGGTGAAGAAGGGCCACCTGACGGTGCCGGTCATCGGCGTCGCGTCGTCGAAATGGGGCGTCGACGAGTGGCACCGCCACGTGCGCGACAGCCTGCAACACGCAGGGCATGAAGGGGGCATCGACGATCCTGCCGCATTCGCTCGTCTGCTATCGCTGCTGCACTACGTCAGTGGCGACTACAATGACGCGGCGACTTTTACCGCTTTGAAGACCGCGCTCGCGGGTGCGTCACGGCCGGCGTTCTATCTGGCCATTCCGCCGGCGCTGTTTGCCACCGTGATCGAGAACCTCGGTCGCGTCGACCTGGCGCTGAACGCGCGTGTCATCGTTGAAAAGCCCTTTGGGCGCGATCTGGCGTCAGCGCGCGCGCTGAACGCGGTGACGCAGGCGGTGTTCCCCGAGTCGTCGATCTTTCGCATCGACCACTACCTGGGGAAAGAGGCGATCATGAACATCCTCTACTTCCGTTTCGCGAACTCGTTTCTCGAGCCGGTGTGGAACCGCCAACACATCGCCAGCGTGCAGGTGACGCTGGCCGAGGACTTTGGTGTCGGCACCCGCGGCGCCTTCTACGAAAGCGCCGGCTGCCTGCGGGACGTAGTCCAGAACCACCTCTTCCAGGTCATCGCGCTGCTGGCGATGGAGCCGCCGGCCTTCCAGAGCTTCGAGGCCGTGCACAGCGCCAAGGCCAGCGTGCTGCGCGCGATGCTGCCGCTCAAGCCCGCCGACCTGGTGCGCGGCCAGTACATCGGCTACCGCATGGAGAAGGGCGTCGCGAACGACTCCGATGTCGAGACCTTCTGCGCGCTCCGCCTGTTCATCGATTCGTGGCGCTGGGCCGGGGTGCCGTGGTACGTGCGCGCCGGCAAGCGGCTGCCGTCCTCGGTGGTCGAGGTGCAGGTGCAGTTGCAGCCGCCGCCGCAGCGGCTGTTCGACGACTCAGGGCCCGCCGGTGGGCGCGCAAACTACTTCCGTTTCCGCCTTCAGCCCGAGACCAGCATCGCACTGGCCGCGCGCATCAAGCGCCCGGGCAAGGAGTTCGTCGGCGTTCAGCGCGAACTGTACCTGGGCAAAGACGATGCGAACACGATGTCGACCTACGAACGCCTGCTCGGTGATGCAATGGTTGGCGACGGCGCGCTCTTCACCGACGACGTCTCGGTGATGGCTGCCTGGGCCGTGGTGGAGCCGACACTGGCCGAGCATGCCCCGGCAGTGCCATACGAACCCGGAAGCTGGGGCCCCGCCGAGGCCGCTGCGCTGATTGCCGCCGATGGCGGCTGGCACGACGCGGTAGCCGACGCGCCGCCGCCCAACTGCCCCGAAGGGCGCGGCGCGTCCTCGTCGACAGCATCGGCGAACTCGCCGGTCTCGATCCATCGAGATTGATCAAACCGTCGCCCGACGAGGCTTGCGCGAATCTGGAGTACCGATGAACGCCAACACCAAGAAACTGCACGACCTCGGCCAGAGCCTTTGGGTCGACAACATCAGCCGCGAAATGCTGGGCAGCGGCACGCTTGCGCGCTACATCGCCGAGTGGTCCGTGACCGGGTTGACATCGAACCCGACGATCTTCGAACACGCGATCGGCCACGGCAGCCTCTACGACGAGGCGATTGTCCGGCTTGCGCGACGCGGCGAATCGGCAGAGGAACTGTTCTTCGCCCTCGCATTGGAGGACCTGACCACCGCGGCCGACCTGTTCCGTCCGATCTTCGCGGCGAGCGATGGGCTCGACGGCTGGGTCTCGCTGGAGCTCTCGCCGCTGTTTGCCGACGACGCTGCGAAAACAGTCCATGCCGCAGCAGCGCTGCATGAAAAAGCGAATCGCCCGAATCTGTTCATCAAGATTCCAGGCACGCCGGCCGGTGCCGAAGCCATCGAGGAATCGATTTTCGGCGGCGTGCCGGTCAATGTGACCCTGCTGTTCTCGCCAGAGCAATACCTGGCGGCTGCACAGGCCTATCTGCGCGGCATCGAACGCCGCATGCAGGCGGGACTGGACCCGGACGTGCGCTCGGTGGCCTCGCTGTTCGTCAGCCGTTGGGACGTCGCGGTAAAAGAAGCACTCCCGCCGCAGATGCACAACCGTCTGGGCATTGCGATCGCGATGCAGACCTACAAGGCCTATCGCGAACTGCTGGCATCACCGCGCTGGCTGCAGCTTGCGCACGCCGGTGCCCGGCCGCAGCGACTGCTGTGGGCCAGCACCGGCAGCAAGGATCCTGCCGCGCCCGACACCCTGTACGTGGACGCCTTGGCCGCACCCGACACGGTCAACACGATTCCGGAGAAGACCTTGGCGGCCTTCGCCGACCACGGCACGATCGAGGCAGTTTTGCCGGCCGACGGAGGCCATGCAGAAGCGCTGCTCGAAGAGTTGAGGCACGCGGGTTTCGATCGCCAGGCCTTGGCCGCACGCCTGCAGCGCGACGGTGCCGATGCATTCACCGCATCGTGGCATGCGCTGTTGGCGCGCATCAACGAGAAGAGCGCCCGTCTGGCCCGGTCCGGCAAGTGAGCCCTGATGGAATTTTTGCGACGCCATCCAGCGCGTCTGGCATTGCCTGCCCGATCAAATGGGCGGAACGGGCCCGATCGATCTGCATCAGCGCCATGCTGGTTCGCCTTCAGGGTGCGGTCGGCCACTGCCAGTCGCGAATCTCCGGCATGTCGCGGCCGTGCATGCGGATGTACTGCCTGTGCTCGATCAGTTTTTCCTTCAGCCGTCGCTTCAGTGCCAGGCCCTTGTCGCCGGTCTGCGGCAGGCGGTCGACGGCGTCCATCGCGAGGTGGTACCGGTCGAGGTCGTTGAGCACCGTCATGTCGAACGGCGTGGTGATCGTGCCTTCTTCCTTGTAGCCGCGCACATGGATGTTGTCGTGGTTGTGGCGGCGATAGGTCAGCCGGTGGATCAGCCAAGGATAGGCGTGGAAGGCAAAGATGACCGGCTTGTCGCGGGTGAACAGTTCGTCGAAGTCGCGATCACCGAGGCCGTGCGGATGCTCGGTATCGGGTTGCAGGCGCATCAGGTCGACGACGTTGACGACGCGGATCTTCAGTGCCGGCAGGTGCTCGCGCAGGATCGACACGGCGGCCAGCGTCTCCAGCGTTGGCACGTCGCCGCAGCAGGCCATCACGATATCGGGGGCGTCTTCGCCATCGTTGCTGGCCCATTCCCAGATGCCGATGCCCTGGGTGCAGTGCTTGACGGCGGCGTCCATCGTCAGCCATTGCGGTGCCGGGTGCTTGCCGGCCACCACCACGTTCACGTAGTGGCGGCTGCGCAGGCAATGGTCCATCACCGACAGCAGGCAGTTCGCGTCGGGCGGCAGGTAGACGCGCACGACCTCGGCTTTCTTGTTGACCACATGGTCGATGAAGCCCGGGTCCTGATGCGTGAAGCCGTTATGGTCCTGGCGCCAGACGTGCGAGGCGAGCAGGTAGTTCAGCGAGGCGATCTTGTGTCGCCATGGAATCTGCGACGTCACCTTCAACCACTTCGCGTGCTGGTTGAACATCGAGTCGATGATGTGGATGAAGGCCTCGTAGCAGTTGAAAAGGCCGTGGCGGCCGGTCAGCAGGTAACCCTCGAGCCAGCCTTCGCACTGGTGCTCGCTGAGCATTTCCATCACGCGGCCGGTCGGTGCCAGGAACTCGTCATTGGGCTGGGTCGCCGCATCCCACTGCCGCTGGGTGACCTCGAACAGCGCTGCCAGTCCGTTGGACAGCGTCTCGTCGGGGCCGAACACCCGGAAGTTGCGCTGCGCGTCGTTGGCTTTTGCCACGTCGCGCAGGAACGGCCCCAGCACTCGGGTATCGCCGATTCCGCGTACGCCGGGCACGGGCACCGCGCAGGCGTACTCGCGAAAGTCCGGCAGCTGCAGGTCGCGCAGCAGGATTCCACCGTTGGCGTGCGGGTTAGCACCCATGCGCCGGGTGCCGACGGGTGCCAGCTCGGCCAGCTCCGGAATCAGTCGGCCTTGCGCGTCGAACAGTTCCTCGGCGCGGTAGCTCTTCAGCCAGCTATCGAGCAACGCGAGGTGGCCCGGATGCGTGGACGGATCCTTCACCGGCACCTGGTGGGCGCGGAAGGTGCCTTCGATCTGCACACCGTCGACCTGCTTCGGTCCGGTCCAGCCCTTGGGTGAATTGAGCACGATCATCGGCCAGCGCGGGCGTACCGCCTGGCCGGTGACGCGCGCATCGTGTTGAATCCGGCGGATCTGCTGAACAGCATGGTCCAGCGCCGTGGCCATCGCCTCGTGCATCAAGGCCGGTTCGTGCCCTTCGACGAACAGTGGCGTCCAGCCGTAGCCGCGCAGCAGTTGCTCGAGTTCTTCGCGCGTGATGCGCGCCAGCACGGTCGGGTTCGAGATCTTGTAGCCGTTGAGGTGCAGGATGGGCAGCACCGTGCCGTCGGTCACCGGATCGAGAAACTTGTTCGAATGCCACGCCGTGGCCAGCGGCCCGGTCTCTGCCTCGCCATCGCCGACGACACAGGCGACGATCAGCGCGGGATTGTCGAACACCGCACCGAAGGCATGGCTGAGCGAATAGCCCAGTTCGCCGCCTTCGTGGATCGAGCCCGGGCATTCGGGCGATGCGTGACTCGGAATGCCGCCGGGGAACGAGAACTGGCGAAACAGCTTTTGCAGACCGGCCTCGTCCTGAGTGATGTCGGGATAGATTTCGCTGTAGGTGCCTTCGAGGTAGGTGTTGCCCACCACCGCCGGCCCGCCGTGGCCCGGGCCACTGACATAGATCATGTCGAGGTCGTATTGCTTGTTGACCCGATTCAGGTGCGTATAGATGAAGTTCTGCCCCGGCGTCGTGCCCCAGTGCCCGAGCAGCATGTGCTTGATATCGGCCAGTGCCAGCGGCCGCCGCAGCAGGGGGTTGTCGTAGAGGTAGATCTGCCCGACCGAAACGTAGTTCGCAGCGCGCCAGTAGGCGTCGATGCGCGCGAGCAGTTCTGGCGTGAGCGTGTGTGCCGGCGCGGCGTCCTGCACGCGAGCAACCGGCGCGTCGCGTGAACTCGCGCGCGGTGTCATGCCTGCGTCGCACCGGCCGCGCCGGCCGCGCCGTGGCGCAGATCCAGATGCGCTGCGCCCAGCATTGCCGGGGTGGCGCTGGCGAGCGCCATTCCTCCGGATGGGCCGTGCGCGGTCGCGTGCAAGCCATCGGCCTTGATCGCCGTCCCAGCGGCAATGACGTTGTCCTTGCTCTCGATCATGTGGAGCTCCTGTTCAATCGGTACGCTTTCAATCGACGCGACCGGAGGCACTGGTCCGGGTCCATCGCCCAGCATGCACTCCAGGGTCGAATGAGGGCATTGAACCGCACCCGTCCGCGCCGGTCTGTTTGCCATCGCACGTGGTTGGAGGCCGGCCCGTCGAACGCGAACGGTTGATTGCCGTCGCTGTTGCCGATCGTGTGGCCGATGCAGGTGGGCCGCTGCCTTGGCGCGGCAGTTTGCAGATCGACGCGGTCGCAGCGCGGTGCGGGTGATCGGTCGCCAGGGTTTCAGGGGTTGCAGTATGGGCAATGCTCAGGTCCGGTCTGCTTGCGGCCATCGCTGCGTGCGCGGGTTTCGCGATGTGTACAGCGCAGGCAGCCGAAAACCTCCTGCAGCACCATCGCGGTCGGCAGGCCACAGGCTGCGCAGGGCAGACCATCGACCACGTCCACTTTGCCCCAACCCGGGCAAGCGCAGGCTGGGCAAGGGCTGTGCAAGCGGCGGGCAAGCTGTTGGGCGAGCTGCGCCAACGAGCGCATCCGGGTCGGATTGAGGTGCGCGCGCATGTCGCTCTCAATGCGCGCTTTGCCATCGGACGAATGGCGGCAAGCAGCAGCGATCGCTTGCACGAGCGTGCCGGGGTCCGTGATGCCCTTGACCAACGCAAGCGCTTGCGGGGCATCGTTGGCAAGCGTGTTGGGCCGAACCATCAGCGCGTGGCTCGGAAATCGGGCGCGCTGCAGGAAATCGTCGAAGGCTTCGGCTGGCGATACGACGCAATGGCCGAAATTGGTCTCATCGACGACCAATGTCTCATGGAGTACGAAGCCGCGTTCGTCATCCACGAAAGTGAGCAGCTCAACGCCGCCGGGCATGAATGGAATCGACGGATGCGGCCCGAAACTGCCCTCGCTGGCCAGGCCCAGCGCCCGACCGGTCTCCTGCATGCCCAGACGGGCTTTCGCGATGGCCACCTCGCGCATGCTGCCGCGGCGCGGAATCTCGCCTGCAAACGTGCCCAGTTGATCGGTGTCGACCTCACGGCTGGTCAGCAACACAAGCCCTGCACCGTCGCGCAGCGCCGGACCGAGCGCAGCCTGCTTCTGGTGCATGGTGGCAAGCACGGCCTGGCGGCCGAAGTACGGTGCTGGTGGATTGCTCATGTCGAGAATGGAGTCGTCAAAGTCGAAGGCGGGTTCGCGTGGCACAGGCGTTACGTCGCGGAGAGCTTCCACCTCGTCCCCGGCGTTCGAATCATCTTTGGCATGCAGCGGGGTGAAGTTGCGCTCGGCCCGATCGAAGTCGTCGTAAAGCCCAAGCTTTTTCGGCATTGCCCGGTCGCTGAGCAACAGGCCCACGCCCTGCGCATGGAGACACCTGGTGCGCCGAGCGGGATCAGAGGGCCGTCGGCCCGCGGGTCAGCGCACGGTCGATCCGCTCCAGCCAGTTCACGGTGTGCGGGCGCGTGGCCAATGCTGTCCGCACGTCAATGAGCGTTGCGCGCGATGGCGGGGTCGGCGCGCGCGAGAACTCCGCCAGCGCGAGGCAGGCATCAGCCTGCAGTATCGCGAAATGTCCGGGCGGCATGTAGCGCGCGGCGCCTTCGCGCGCGAGGCGGCAGTCGGCCAGCGCTCGCGCCGGGTCGCCCTGCGCGAGTGCGAGCTCGCCCATCATGCGCCGCAGGTTGGCTTCGGAACGGCGGTCGTAGTCGTTGCGCGCGCTGTAGCCGCCGGCCCAGATCGCCGCCACCGTGCGCGCGGCTGCATCGGGGTCGCCGCTGCGCAGCTCTACGAGTGCGAGCTGGGCCATCGAATTCATGGTGGTGCCAGTCGCGGCGCCGAACACCGCGCTTTTGGCCTGCACGGCTTCGCGCAGGGGTGCGACCGCTTCGGCGTAGCGCTCCAGCCGCCCGAGGTTCACCCCGAGCTCGTGGGCGGCGATAATCGTCTGCGCGTGGTTGTCGCCGAAGCGCGCCTTGAAGCGTCGATGCAGGTCGTCGAGCGTGGCCACGGCTTCGTCGACGCGTTCCAGTCCGACCAGCGCGGTCGTGCGCTGGAAGCCTACCGCCAGTGTCTCGGGGTGCTCGGGCCCGAGTGCTGCCGTTCGCAGGCGCAGTGCCGTGTCGGCCGCTGCCAGCGCCTCTGGAAAGCGCGACAGCCGCGACAGCGCGAGGCTCAATCCGCCCTCGATGATGGCGCGATCGTTGTCGCCCAGCGCGGGATTGCCGGCGGCGCGCTCGCGCACGTCGGCAAAGCCTGTCGCTGCGCGCTCGAAGTCGCCGACGATGTAGGCCTGCCAGGCGCGCGCGCGGTCGATCTGCAGCACCAGCACGTGCGATTCGCCAAGCACGGCGGCATCGGCGCGCAGCTGCTCGAGCGCTGCGAGCAATACCTCGTAGCGCGCTGCGTACTCGTCGACCTCCGCGCGTTGCAAGCGTGCACCGAGCACGCGTACGTCGCGCGGACCCAGGGCTTGGCCCAACTGCTCCACGGCAAGATCCAGCGCCGCCGCTGCCGGCTCGGTCCGGCCGAGGTTGAGCAGCGTGCGGCCGAGCGTCAGGTAGACCTCGCCCGCCACCTCCGGCTGGCGTGCCAGCCGCTCCTTGACCCGCGGGATGGCCTTCTCGATGAGCGTGCCGATCGGAATGTCGCCCGCGTTCTCGCCGTAGGGATCGGCCGCGCGGATCAGGTCCTCGCGCAGGAACTGGTTGATCGCCTGCGCGGTGGCGGTCTCGCGCTCGGCGCGCGTGGCCGCTGCGCGCGCGTGGTCGCGCTCGGTGGCGAGGCGGATGCTGAAGGTGGCGATGACCGCCACCAGGCCGAGGCCTGCGAGCACCGTGCCCAGCGTCACCAGCGGATGGCGGCGTACCGCGCAGCGCAGCGTGTACGCGATACCGCCGGCGTGCGCCTGCACCGGCTGGCGCGCGAGCCAGCGGCGCAGGTCGTCGGCGAATTCGGTCACCGAGCCATAGCGGTCGGCTGGCCGGCGCGCGGTGGACCGGCGCACGATGTCCGCCAACTCGGCTCGGCGTGCGACCGGCACCGGCAGCCAGCATTGCGGGTCGAGCGCGATGCCGTTGGCATTGCTGCCGCCGCCGCCGTCGCCGTCGACTGGGCGTGTATCTCCCGACAGCACGCGCGTTTCCGTGCTGCCGGTCGTGGACTTCGAGTCGGCGCGCAACAGCGCATCGAGCAGCCGGCCGAGCTGAAACTGGTCCGATGCAGGACCCACATCCTCGCCCGCGATCTGCTCCGGGCTCGCCCAGGCCGGCGAATAGGCGCGTGCCGCGCCGTCGTCGCCGGCCAGCGTCGCGATGCCGAAGTCGAGCAGCTTGGCGCGCCCATCGCCGTCGACCAGCACGTTTGCGGGTTCGATGTCGCGGTGGACCAGCAGTCGGCCATGCGCGAAGCCGACCGCATCGGCGACCTCGGTCA
Source organism: Lysobacterales bacterium (assembly GCA_038224265.1). Lineage (GTDB taxonomy): Bacteria > Pseudomonadota > Gammaproteobacteria > Xanthomonadales > Ahniellaceae > UBA4656. Next base: position 2,200 of record JBBRFN010000078.1, on the reverse strand, counting down.
GCAGGCGCAGCCGTTCGTCGATCCCCAGTGCCTGTGTGCGCGCGTGCAGGTCGATCCGCGCGCCGTCGACGTGCTCCATCGCGAACCACAGCCTGCCGTCGGCGGTGCGCCCGCCGTCGAGCAGTCGCGCAATGTTCGGGTGCCGCAGTCCGGCGAGGATCTGCCGCTCGCGCACGAACATCGCATCGCCGCGGTCGCCGCCGTGGCGGGCCACGCACTTGAGCGCGACCGACTGTGCGAACTCGCCGTCTGCCCGCTCGGCGCGGTACACCACACCCATGCCACCGGCGCCGAGTTCGCCCTCGATGCGGAAGGGGCCGAGCCGCGTGCCCGGCGGCAGACGCTCGCCGCGGTCGAGCGCTGCGGCGAGCGAGCGCGCGAGCGGACCGGCGAGCAGGGCCCCGGGTTCGAGCAGGTCCAGCGGCGATGGGGGGGCGTTTGTCATGGTGTCCGATGTGAATAACCCGATTGGGTCGTTCACTCCGCCAGCAGCTCGGCCAGCCGTGCGCGCGCGTCGGCGTACAGGCGTTGCAGGGTGCGCAGCGGCAGGTCCATGGCCTCGGCGGCCTCCTGCTCGTTGAGCCCCGCAAACACGCGGCATTCCACCACTTTGGCCAGCCGCGCATCCTCGGACGCCAGACGTTCGAGCAGCTGGTCGAGCGCGATCAACTGTTCGGCCTGGGCGTCGGCCGCCGCATCGGCCTCGCCCAGCGTGACCTGTGCGGCACCACCGCCACGTTTGGCGGCAATGCGGTCGCGCGCGTGGTTGAGCATCAGCTGGCGCATCGCGCGGGCGGCGAGGGCGAGAAAGTGCTGGCGGTTGAGCACGCCGTCCGCACCGGCCCGCGACAGCCGCAGGTAGCACTCATGGACCAGACCGGTGGCGTCGAAGGTGGCACCACCCGGGCCGCCCAGCACGCCGCGCGCGATGCGCCGCAGATCGTCGTAGATCAGCGCCACCACCTGGTCCCAGGCGGCAGCGTCGCCGCCGCGCGCGCGCTCCAGCAACTGCGTGACGTCACCCATCGAACTGGATCTGCGCAAGGCTGTCGGCTGGAGCGTAGCTCATTCGCCTCCTGGGTCCCACCGCTTGAGGGTCGATGAAGTCGAACCTTGCCCCGTACTGGCGAAGCCACGCCGAAAACCTGCGAATGCTCGTTGCTGCACCGTGCGGCGCCCCCAACCACAGCTTCTGGCGGGAACCCCCGGCAACCCGGGTTAGAGGGATACACACCCTGATTGCGAGATCGCCGCCATGCGCTGTGCCTTCATGCTTCTGGCCCTGCTGGCCGATGTGGCCGGTGCGGCGACCTTGACGGTCGACACCACGGCCGATGCCAATCTCACCGCGTGCAGCGCGGCACCGGGCGACTGCTCGCTGCGGGGGGCGCTCAGCCTCGCCAACGGCACGTCCGTGGAGCATTCGATCGTCTTTGCGATCCCGGCCAGCGATCCGGGCTGCGTACCGGCAACCGGTGTCTGCACCATTCGCCCGGCGACGCCGCTGCCAGACATCAATCCCAATGCCAATGACCTGGTGATCATCGATGGCCTGACGCAGCCGGGTGCGGTGCCCAACAGCAACACCCCCGCTCAGGGCGGTAGCAACGCGCAACTGAAGATCGTGCTCAGCGGCAGCGCGTGTGGCGGTGGCAGCGGCTGCAGCAACGGCTTGCTTTTCGTCCGCCACGGCACGGTGCGCGGCCTCGTGATCAACGGGTTTGGAGGCGGCACCGCGGTGTCGCTCTCGGCAGCCGGCAATGGCGGCGTGGTCGAAGGGTGCTTTATCGGGACCGATGTCAGCGGCATGATCGCGGTGCCCAACAGCCTCGGCGTCGTCGCGGGCGGCAACCCTTTTGGCGGCGGCTTCAGCTCCAACGTACGCGTCGGTGGCAGCCTGCCGGCGCAACGCAATGTGATCAGCGGGCAGATCAGCGATGGCATCAATGGCGGCGGCGCCAACTTCCGGATCCTCGGCAATTTGATCGGCACCAATGCCGCAGGAACGGCCGCATTAGGCAACGCGACCGGCGTGAGGCTCTCCGGCGGCGTCGGGTTCTTCCAGATCCTCGGTGGGGCGGACATTGCCAGCCGCAACGTGATCTCCGGCAACGGCCGTGGCGTGGTGATCGCGGGTGCCGGCCCTACCAACGGCACCCGCGTCATCGGCAACTTCATCGGCAGCGATGTCACGGGCGCC
>JBBRFN010000077.1:0-13577 GCA_038224265.1 Lysobacterales bacterium | reverse complement strand
TAGGCCTTAAGCGGCCAGTGCGTAGACGTCGTCGTTGGCGTCTAAAAGTTTGCTGCTGGATTAACGAGGAAAGCTGCCCCCTCGACATGCGCCAGAAAACTTCACTACCCCCGTCGAAGCCAATCGCCCCCGGGTTTGCAGCGTGTTGCCAGTCGAGTATATGGGAACCGCAGGCGGCGTGCGCAAGTTCCGCAGCGGCGACGATTCAGCTGCGGTTGTGGGTGCGCATCACGCGTTGCTTGTCGCGTTCCCAGTCGCGCTCCTTTTCGTTCTCGCGCTTGTCGTGTGACTGCTTGCCGCGGGCCAGTCCCAGTTCGACCTTGGCGCGATTGTTCTTCCAGTACATCGACAGCGGCACCACGGTGTAGCCCTTGCGCTCGACCGCGCCGATGAGGCGGTCGATCTCCTCGCGGTTGAGCAACAGCTTGCGGGTACGGCGTGCTTCCGGCACCACGTGGGTGGAGGCCGACAGCAGGGGCATGATCTGGGCGCCGAACAGGAACATCTCTCCGTTGCGGATCGTGGCGTAGGCATCGGTGATCTGGCCCTTGCCGGCGCGCAGGCTCTTGACCTCCCAGCCCTCGAGCACCAGCCCGGCCTCGAAGCGGTCGTCGATATGGTATTCGTGGCGGGCGCGCTTGTTCTGCGCGATGGTGCCGCCGCCGGGCTCGCCGCCCTTGTGTGCTGTCTTGGCCATATGTTGCCGGAATGCCTGAGGGTAGAATTGTCGCGCATTTGTCGCATTCGTGCCGATATGGTGGCACCGCAGCCCCGGAACGCTCAGCCCGTGCCCCGAATCCAACGCAGCGCGATCGTCGCGCGGTCCGCCAGCCTGCTGTACGAACTGGTGGCCGATGTGGAGCGCTATCCGCTGCGTTTCGGATGGTGCAAGGCAGCGTCGGTCGAGCGCATCGACGAGAACGAGGTGGTGGCAACCTTGAGTGTCGGCTTTGCGGGAATGAGCACTGCATTCACCACCCGCAATCGGCTGACGCCCGGCGAGCGCATCGATCTGGCGTTCGCCGATGGACCGTTTCGCAGTCTCTCCGGCGTGTGGACGTTCCGCGCGCTGGGCGACAGCGGTTGCCGGATCGGGCTGGAGCTGGAATTCGAAGTGAGCAGCCGCTATCTCGGTACTGCGCTGGCGACCGGATTCCAGGGACTGGCCGATCGCATGGTCGACGACTTCGTGCGCGCGGCAATGACCGAGGCTGCGATCCCGTCGTGAGCACCATCGAGGCGGAAGTCTGCTACGCCGGGCCGGAAGGCCAGTTCCTGCTGCGCGTCAGCCTTCCAGCCGGTGCGACGCTCGCTGATGCGATCGAGGCGTCCGGCATTCGCGAACGCATTCCTGCGCTGTCGATCGACGCAGCGCATGTCGGTGTGTTCGCGAAGGTCACGCCACTGTCTACCCGCTTGCGGGCCGGCGACCGGGTCGAGATCTATCGGCCGTTGAAGGTCGACCCGCGGCAGGCCCGACGCGAACGCGCGGATCGTGCCCGGCGCGGCCGCTAGGACGCTCAGCCACCGCTTGGCGGGGGGCGTTTGGGATCCTTGCGCTCTTCGGTCGCGTCCTCGAGCGGATCGATGGCGCGGCCGCGCATGCGGATCGCATCGCGCAGCAGTTCGGAGTCCTGCTTGCCGAAGTAGTCGCCTTCGATCTTGACCAGCAGGTTGTCGTCGAAAAACAGGGTGAGGTTCTTCACCTCGGGCGTCGACCCGCGCTGGCTCATGCTGGCCACGTAGTCCCACCGGTCCTGGTCGAAGGGCGACTGGATCGATGGCGTTCCCATCACCAGCGTGACCTGGCGCTTGGTCATGCCGGGCTTGAGCGACTCCACCATTTTCGGTTCGACCAGGTTGCCCTGGTTGACGGTGACCTTGTACACGATACCGCAGCCAGCCAGCGGAGCTAAGGCAATGGCGAGGACGATCTGGCGCAACAGACGCATGCGGCGGGCTCCGGCGGGCAAGGCTGCGAATGATACACTAGGGCCCTGAACACAGCCTTTGGAGCGGCCGGTGGAATCGAAAGATCTGCGTAAGGTCGGGCTCAAGGTCACGCAGCCGCGGATGCGTATTCTCGAGATCCTCGAGCAGTCGGACGGCCGCCACATGACGGCCGAAGACATCTACCGAAGTCTTCTCGCACAGGACGGCGACATCGGCCTGGCGACCGTCTATCGGGTGCTGACCCAATTCGAAGCCGCTGGTCTGGTATCGAAGCTGAACTTCGAGGGCGGGCAGTCGATCTATGAACTCGAGCGCGGCAAGCATCACGATCACATGGTGTGCGTGGAGACCGGCAAGGTGATCGAGTTCGTCGACGATCAGATCGAACGCCTGCAGCACGAGATCGCCGAACGCCACGGCTATGATCTTGAAGACCACAGTCTCGTGCTTTACGTGCGCCCCAAGCGCAAGCGCTGACTCTCGAGTACCAGTAGCTTCGGCTAGGCGCCGCGCCCTCCCGCGCGGCGCAGCATGTCCTTGGCGTTCGCGCGGGTCTCGCGGGTGATCTCGACTCCACCGAGCATGCGCGCAATCTCCTCCAGACGCGCGTCGGCATCCAGCAGCTTGAGCTGCGTGCGGGTGGTGCCGGCGTCTACCGACTTGCTGACCGACAGGTGCCGATTGGCCTGCGCTGCAACCTGCGGCAGGTGGGTCACGCACAGGACTTGCCGGCTGTGGCCCAGCTCGCGCAGCTTGCGTCCCACGACCTCGGCGACCGCACCCCCGATGCCGGTATCGACCTCATCGAACACCATCGTCGGTACATCGCCGCGGCCCAGTGCGGCGACCTCGATGGCGAGGCTGATGCGCGACAGCTCGCCACCCGAGGCGACCTTGCGCAGCGGACGCAACGCCTGGCCGGGGTTGGCACTGACCATGAACTCGACGCTGTCGATTCCGTCGGCGCCCGGTGCGCGCGAGGGGTCGGTCTCCAGGCTTGCCGCGAAACGGCCGCCAACCATGCCCAGTTCGCCCATCAGTCCACTGATGCGCGCCGACAGGGTTTCGGCGGTTGCGCGGCGCGCGTCCGACAGTGCCCTCGCCAGGCGATCGTAGTCGCGGCGCACCGCGGACTGCTGCTCGCGCACGGCGAGCAGGCGCGCATCGGCGCCGGCGATCGCATCGTGTTCGGCGCGCAGGCTGTGCTCGCGCGCCTTGAGTTCGGGGGCTGCGACCCGGTGTTTGCGCGATAGCTCGTGGATGCGCGACAGCTGCGCGTCGAGCTCGCCCAGTCGTTCCGGGTCCAGATCCTGCTGCGCCCGGTAGCGCTCCAGCGATGCGACAGCCTCATCGACCTGCAGGGCCGCATCGCGCAACAGTTTGGCGATCTCGCCCAGTTGCGGATCGGTTGCGGTCAGGCGCTCGATCTCGGCGGCCAGTCGGTTGAGTGCCGGCCGGCTGGCGGCATCGTGGTCGCCATCGAGCGTGTCCAGCGCGCGTTCGGCGGCATTGATCAGCTCGCCACGCGCCGACAGCCGCCGGTGCTCGAGCTCCACCTGTTCGAGCGCTGCCGGTTCCAGCGCATGGCGCGCCAGCTCGTCGATCTGGAAGCGCAGGAACTCCAGCGCCTGCGCGCTGCTGCTGCCGCCGGCATGCGATTCGAGCGCCCGGGCTTCGCGGTCGAGACGCTCCCACCCACGCGCCAACTCGCCGACGTTGCGCTGCACGGCCAGGTGATCGCCCGATGCGTCGAGGATCGCCAGCTGCCGGGCGCGCTGCAGCAGTGCCTGGTGTTCGTGCTGGCCGTGGATCTCGACCAGCTGCTCGGCGATCTGGCGCAGAGTGGCGAGGGTCACCGGGCGATCGTTGGCGAATGCGCGACTGCTGCCGTCGGCGCGCAGTACGCGGCGCAGGCGACACTCGGCGCCGTCGTCGAGTTCGAGCTCGCGCAGCATCGCGGCCACCTCCGGCAGTGCCGACAGGTCGAACTCGGCACTGAGTTCGGCGCGCTCGCAGCCGCTGCGCACCATGGCGCTGTCGCCGCGCCCGCCGCACAGCATCAGCAGGGCGTCGACCATCAACGATTTCCCGGCACCGGTCTCGCCGGTAAGCGCCGTCATGCCCTCGCCGGGTGCGAGTTCGGCGTGTTCGACGATCGCGAAGTCCTTGGCGGTGAGTACGCGCAACATGGGCCGGGATCCTGAAGGCGCGCAACGCTAGCATGGGTTCGGGAACCGGCCAACCGGCCTTGAACCCGGCGCGAACGGCCGCATTGACCCACCCGTTGGACACCGTTACGGTCTACGCTGCCTCCTTCCCCATGCCGACTGCACGCGAATGCCCCGCAAAGTCGCCGAACTGCTCGATAACCGTGCCCGCCACCTGCTGCGAGCGCTGATCTCCGAGTACATCCGCGATGGTCAGCCGGTGGGCTCGCGTACGCTGTCGCGCACCGCGGGCCTCGACGTGAGTCCGGCCACGATCCGCAACGTCATGGCCGATCTGGAAGAGATCGGACTGGTGGCCGCACCGCACTCGTCGGCTGGTCGCGTGCCGACCGCGCAGGGTTATCGGGTGTTCGTCGATACCCTGCTCGAGATCAAGCCGCTCGATGCCAGCGAAGCGGCGCTGATCCACAGCGGCATTCCGGTCGCTGCGGGCACCCAGGCGTTGCTGAGCAATGCATCCTCGCTGCTGTCGGGCATTACCCATTTCGTCGGCCTGGTCACCGTGCCGCGCCGCGAGCAGTTCGCGTTCCGCCAGATCGACTTCGTGCAGATCGGCGGCAACCGCCTGCTGGTGATCCTCGTGTTCACCGACAACGAGGTGCAGAACCGGGTGATCGAAACGCCGCGCCCGTATGCGGCCTCCGAGCTGGAACAAATCGCCAACTATCTCAACGCGCAGTTTGCGGGACTTTCGCTCGATCAGATCCGCAAGCGGCTGGTGGCCGAGATGAGCCAGGCGCGGACCGATATGGACCGCATGATGGCAGCGGCCATCCACGTCGCCGATGCCGCGCTGCGGATGGAAACCCGCGAGGACGTGCTGGTCTCGGGCCACGGCAACCTGCTCGACGTGCAGGAACTGGCGCGGATCGAGCATCTGCGCGAGCTGTTCGAGGCCTTCCAGCGCAAGCAGGAGTTGCTGCGGCTGCTGGAGAACTGCATCCATGCCGACGGCGTGCGCCTGTTCATCGGCGAAGAGAGCGGTTTCGAAGCCCTGGGGCAATGCTCGCTGGTCGCGGCACCCTATGGCACCGACGGCAAGGTGCTGGGCGTGCTCGGCGTGATCGGTCCGACCCGCATGGCCTACGACCGCGTGATCCCGGTTGTGCAGGCAACGGCGCGAATGGTATCGGCTGCCTTGAATCGCGCCGCCTCGGCCCCATAAGCGCGGTGGGGTATTTCAATTCGACATTGCCGGCCTGCAATGGCCGCAGCGGAGCCGTGTTCCATGAATGATCCAATCCAGTCCGAACCTGACGACTTCAGCGCCAGCGCCGACTCCGGCCTCAACCGAGTGGCCGAACTCGAGTCGCAGCTGGTCGACGCGCGGGCCGAGCAGCTGCGCCTGCTCGCCGAGATGGAAAACCAGCGCAAGCGGTTGGCCCGCGACGCAGAGTCCGTGCGCAAGTACGCCACCGACCGTCTGCTGGCCGAGCTGATTCCCGTGGCCGACAGCCTTGAGGCTGGTCTCGGCATGCAGGCTGCCGATGCGGGCAAGCTGCGCGAGGGCATGCAGTTGACCTTGCGCTTGCTCGACAAAGCCCTGGCCGGCAACGGCGTGAGCACGGTCGATCCGCTGGGGGCTGCCTTCGATCCGGAGTCGCATCAGGCGATGAGCATGGTCGAAGCACCCGGGCGGTCGGCCGGCACCGTGGTTACCGTGTTCCAGAAGGGCTACCGGCTGAACGACCGGTTGCTGCGCCCTGCAATGGTCGCGGTGGCGCGCGATCCCGAGTAACTCACGGCACCGGCGCTTGAATTCGCGCCGGCTCGTCCACAAATCCTGAACATCGACGGCCCGTGGCGGCCGCCACTGCACCGGAGAAAGCTTCATGGCCAAGATCATCGGTATCGACCTCGGCACCACCAATTCCTGCGTGGCCATCATGGATGGCGGCACGGTCAAGGTGATCGAGAACTCCGAGGGCGACCGCACCACGCCCTCGATCGTCGCTTTCACCAAGGACGATGAAGTACTGGTTGGCGCGCCGGCCAAGCGCCAGAGCGTGACCAATCCCAAGAACACCCTGTATGCCGTCAAGCGCCTGATCGGACGCAAGTTCAGCGAAGACGTGGTGCAGAAGGACGTAAAGCTGGTGCCCTACAACATCGTCGCGCACGACAATGGCGACGCGTGGGTAGAGGCCAACGGCCGCCGCATGGCCCCGCCGGAAGTCTCGGCCAAGGTGCTCATGAAGATGAAGAAGACCGCCGAGGACTATCTCGGCGAGCCGGTCACCGAGGCGGTCATCACGGTGCCGGCCTACTTCAACGACAGCCAGCGCCAGGCGACCAAGGACGCCGGCCGCATCGCCGGTCTCGACGTCAAGCGCATCATCAACGAACCGACAGCGGCAGCACTTGCCTATGGTCTGGACAAGAAGGGCGGCGATCGCAAGATCGCGGTCTACGACCTCGGCGGCGGCACCTTCGACGTGTCGATCATCGAGATCGCCTCGGTCGATGGCGAAATGCAGTTCGAGGTGCTCGCCACCAATGGCGATACCTTCCTCGGCGGTGAGGATTTCGACAACCGCATCATGGATTTCCTGGTCGAGGAGTTCCTCAAGCAGGAGGGCATCGACCTGCGCAAGGATCCGCTGGCGCTGCAGCGGCTCAAGGACGCCGCCGAGCGGGCCAAGATCGAGCTGTCGTCCGGTCAGCAGACCGACGTCAACCTGCCGTATGTGACTGCCGACGCTTCGGGTCCGAAGCACATGAACATCAAGCTCACCCGCGCCAAGCTGGAGTCGCTGGTCGAAGACCTGGTTCGCCGCACCATCGAGCCGTGCCGCACCGCGATGGCCGATGCCGGCCTCAAGCTGTCGGATGTCAGCGAGGTGATCCTGGTCGGCGGCCAGACCCGCATGCCGAAAGTGCAGGCCGCGGTAGCCGAGTTCTTCGGCAAGGAGCCGCGCAAGGACGTCAATCCCGACGAAGCGGTGGCAATCGGTGCGGCCGTGCAGGGCGCGGTGCTGGCCGGTACCGTCAAGGACGTGCTGCTGCTCGATGTCACCCCGCTGTCGCTGGGCATCGAGACCCTGGGCGGCGTGATGACCAAGCTGATCGAGAAGAACACCACTATCCCGACCAAGGCCGCGCAGACCTTTTCGACCGCCGACGACAACCAGACCGCGGTCACCGTGCACGTGCTGCAGGGCGAGCGCGAGCGTGCCTCGGCCAACAAGTCGCTGGCCAAGTTCGATCTGGCTGGCATCGAGCCTGCACAGCGCGGCATGCCGCAGGTCGAGGTCACCTTCGACATCGACGCCAACGGCATCCTGCACGTATCGGCCAAGGACAAGAAGACCGGCAAGGAACAGCGGATCGAGATCAAGGCCGGTTCCGGTTTGTCCGAGGCTGAGATCCAGCAGATGGTGCGCGACGGCGAGGCGCATCGTGAGGACGACAAGAAGTTCCACGAACTGGTCGACACTCGCAACAAGGCCGACGCGCTGATTCACGCCACGCGTTCGGCGCTGAAGGAACACGGCGACAAGGTGCCCGGCGAGGCGATCGGTCCGATCGAGTCTGCGATAAAGGATCTCGAAGACGCGCTGAAGTCCGACGACAAGGCCCGCATCGACGCGAAGGCTGCAGCGCTGGAGCAGGCGGCACAGGCGCTGGCCGCGTCGGCTGCTGCGGCAGCAGGTCCGGGCGGTCCCGGCCAAGGCCCTGCAGCCGGCGGTGACGGCGCCAAGGCTGCCGCCGAGGATGTGGTCGATGCCGAGTTCACCGAGGTCAAGGATCGCAAGCAAGGCTGATCCCGCCGACCTGAAGGTACGACGGCGCGGCAGTAGTGCCGCGCCGTCGTTCGTTGTGGACCATCCGAGACCGCGGCGCAGCAGCCGCCCCTGAACAGCCCGCCCCATGTCGAAACGCGACTATTACGAAGTACTTGGCGTCGCGAAGTCGGCCTCCGAGGACGACATCAAGAAGTCGTATCGCCGGTTGGCGATGAAGCACCATCCGGACCGCAACGACGGCGACAAGGACGCGGAACAGAAATTCAAGGAGGCCAAGCACGCCTACGAAATACTTTCCGATCCCGACAAGCGTCGTGCCTACGACGCGCACGGTCACGCCGCTTTCGAGGGTGGTGGGCCCGGTCGAGGTGCAGGCGCAGGCGACTTCGGCGACATTTTCGGCGACATTTTCGGCGACATCTTCGGTGGTGGCGGTCGCCAGCGGCAGCGCCGCGGCGCCGACCTGCGCTATGTGGTCGAACTCGATCTCGAAGAGGCGGTATTCGGTGCCCAGCGCGAGCTCGAGATCCCGACCCTGGAAGAGTGCAAGCCGTGCAGCGGTTCGGGCTCGCTCGATGGCAAGCGCAAGACGTGCGCAACCTGCCGCGGACACGGCCGTGTGCGCATGCAGAACGGCATTTTTTCGGTCCAGCAGGCATGTCCGACCTGCGGCGGTGCAGGCCAGAGCATCGAGAACCCATGCAAGGCATGTCGCGGCGCCGGTCGCGTCGAGGGCGAGAAGACCCTGTCGGTCAAGATTCCCGCAGGGGTCGACGAGGGCGACCGCATTCGCCTGTCCGGTGAAGGCCAGGCCGGGCCGCGCGGTACCGCGCCGGGCGACCTGTTCGTCGAGGTGCACGTCAAGCCGCATCCGATCTTCCAGCGCGACGGTGCCGACCTGCATTGCGAAGTGCCGATCCGCTTTTCGCAGGCCGCACTGGGCGGCGAAGTGGCGGTGCCAACCCTCGGTGGCGAGGCCCTGATCAAGATTCCCGCCGAAACCCAGACCGGCAAGCTGTTCCGGCTGCGCGGCAAGGGTGTGAAGCCGGTGCGCGGTGGCGACTTCGGCGACCTGCTGTGCCGGGTGGTGGTGGAAACGCCGGTACATCTGAATCGCAAGCAGAAGGATTTGCTCGAGCAGTTCGAGGCCAGCTTCGAGGATGGCCGCGATCACACACCGCGGCAATCGGGCTGGCTCGACGGCGTGCGCCAGTTCTGGGACCGGATGACCTCCTGAGCGCGTTGGCATGACGCCTCGCCATGCCGACGCGGTTCGCGCAACCGCTAGACTCCGTGCATGAGGAGTATCGCGATCGCCGTACTTGGAGCCACTGGCCGGATGGGCCAGGCCGTGCTGCGGCAGATCGAGGCGCACCCCGAGTGCAGGCTGGCACTGGTGGTGGATCGCGCTACCCGCGTTGGCGCGCTGACTGATATCGACGTGCTGATCGATTTCAGCGGCGCGACCGGCTTCGACCACGCGCTTACCCTGTGCGCGGCGCAGAACATCGCCCTGGTCAGCGGCAGCACCGGTTTGAGCGCAGCACAACTGACCGCCGCAAGAACGGCCGCGCTACAGACGCCGCTGTTATGGGCGTCCAACTTCAGCCTGGCGATCGCATTGCTGCGGCGACTGACCGCCGCTGCCGCTGCGACCCTGGGGGCCGAATACGATGTCGAGATCATCGAAACCCATCATCGACACAAAGTCGATGCGCCCTCGGGCACCGCCCTGACCCTTGGCGAGGCAGTCGCGCAGACGCGCGGCAGGCCACTGGCCGAGCTTGCGCGCTACACGCGGCACGGGATCAGCGCTGCGCGGGTTGCGGGCGAAATCGGTTTTTCGGTGGTGCGTGCGGCCGATGTGGTGGGTGAGCACACGGTGATGTTCGCGACCGCCGGCGAACGCCTGGAGCTGACCCATCGGGCCAGCAGTCGCGAGGTTTTCGCCCGCGGTGCCGTGCAAGCGGCCTGCTGGATCGCCGGGCGGGCGCCGGGCTGGTACGACATCACCGACGTGCTCGATCGCGCCTGAAACGCGCTGAAGACCGCCTGCGCGGCGGGTTTGCAGCCTCCGGAACTGTGCGCTCGTCGGCTGTTTTCGCGGTTTCGGACCCCGCCGCGCGCGCTGCCGTGGACACCCGAGCGCCACAAAACCTATCATTGGCGTCCGCACGTGGCGCCGGCTGCGCGGCCCGGCGGGTCGCGTCGCGTGAGGCTGCGCGTGTTTTTTTATCAACCAAGGGCTGCCGTGACCACACCCGCTCTTCTCGCACTTGCTGACGGCAACCTCTTTCACGGCCTGTCGATCGGGGCTGGCGGTTCCAGCGTGGGCGAAGTCGTATTCAACACGGCGATGACCGGCTATCAGGAAATCCTGACCGATCCGTCCTATTCGCAACAGCTCGTGACGCTCACCTATCCGCATATCGGCAACACCGGCATCAACGCGGTGGATATCGAGTCCGACGCGATCCACGCAGCCGGGCTGATCGTGCGCGATGTGCCCGCACGGGTATCCAGCTGGCGCAGCGAGGAATCGCTGGGCGCTTACCTGACGCGCCACGGGGTGGTCGGCATTGCCGAAATCGACACCCGTCGTCTGACCCGCATCCTGCGCGAATCGGGCGCACAAAGCGGCTGCCTGGTGGCCGCCGCGGACATCGACCCGCAGGCTGTGATCGCGCGCGCGCGCGCCTGGCCGGGTCTCAAGGGCATGGACCTGGCGAAAGTCGTGTCCGGCAAGCAGCGCCATGCTTGGATCGAGGGCAGTTACGATCTGGACCAGGCGCGCTTCGTGAGCGCCACGCCGATCCGGCACGTGGTCGCTTACGACTTCGGGATCAAGCGCAACATCCTGCGCATGCTGGTCGATCGCGGCTGTCGCTTGACCGTGGTTCCGGCGCAGACATCCGCAGCCGAGGTCCTCGCCCTGCAACCGGATGGCGTGTTCCTGTCCAACGGTCCCGGCGATCCGGAGCCCTGCGACTACGCGATTGCCGCGATCGCAGAGTTCATCCGACGGCGGGTGCCGGTGTTCGGCATCTGTCTTGGCCATCAACTGCTGGGACTGGCAGCAGGCGCCAGGACGATCAAGATGAAGTTCGGCCACCACGGCGCCAACCACCCGGTGGTCGATCTCGACAGCGGGAGGGTGATGATCTCCAGCCAGAACCACGGCTTTGCGGTCGATGAGTCCAGCCTGCCGGGCAATGTGCGCGCAACCCATCGCTCGCTGTTCGATGGATCCTTGCAAGGGATTGCGCTGCTCGACGCGCCTGCATTCGGATTCCAGGGGCATCCCGAGGCGAGCCCCGGGCCGCACGATGTAGCCGCACTGTTCGACCGCTTCGTGCACGCGATGGCCGCACCGGTTCCCGCTCCCGGCCGGGTAGCGAGCGGCTGATCCGATGAGCTGGGCGGCCACAGTGCGCAACGAGTTGACCCTGTGGCGGTTGCCATCCAGGGTCACGGTTGCCGTTGTCGCGCTCGCCCTGTTGCTGCTGCTTGCCGCATGGTGGATCGCATATCGCGCCAGCGCCCAGCTGGCCGACAGCCTGCGCTGGTTTGGCGACGTCGAGTACTCCTCCGTGTCGGTCGGTCTGGGCGGCAGCGTCGAGTACAGCGGGTTCCGCCTGCACTCACCCGATCCGCGCGTGGGTGAGGTGTTTTCTGCGCGCAGCGTCCGGCTGCAGACTCCGGGCCTGCACTGGCTCGTCTGGCACGGATTGGTGGGCGGCCCATCGACGGGCGGCCTGGCCGACGCGCTGGGTGCCGCGCAACTGGCGCGTGTGCAACAAACAGGCGGTGTGCCGCGGGCGTTTCCCGCCGCTGGTCGACTCGGTCTGCGCATCGATGGCCTGGTCGCCGGACCCGGACTGGCGCGAGTGGGCGACCTGCGCTGGATCGGATTGGTCAGTGCCGCGCCAGTCGACGCCGAGGGTTGCGACGGACGATCACGGTTCAACGCGACCGATCTGACCGCGATGGGCTTGAGCGACGCGCCCACCAACGTCGACGTCTCGTTCGAGGCCGCCTCCAGCGACACCGGAAAGATCCAGTTGGTGATCGAACGCTCGGGCGCCTCTCGCATCGATCTCGACATGACCGTGCGCGCGGACAATGTGCGTTCGCTGATCGATTCGGATTGGTCGAAGACCGTGATCCTCGATCGACGCTGGAGCGTGCGCGACCAGGGCTTCGTGTCCGCTCGCAATCGCTGGTGCGCGACCCGGATGGGCGTCAGCCGCGATGGATACGTCGATCGCCATCTGGCCGAGATCAAGCGCGAACTGGCCACCATCGGTGCCGCACCGACCAGCGATCTCGAGTCGGCCTACCGCCGCTATGCCGCGCGCGGCGGCGAGATGACCTGGCACTCGCGCCCGAACCTGACCACGCCGATCGGCCAGCTGGCGCGCTTTACGGTGGCAGAGCAGTTGCGAATCCTCAACGCCACGCTGGAAAGCGTGCGCGGTCGCGCAGCACCGTTCAGGTTTCAGTTCGCCCCGGTGCTGCCGCTTGCGGCAGCGCCGATTGGCCCGGCAGGTGAGTCGACGGCGCCGATCGAGCCTGCGGCCACCGCAGCCGGTGGCACTGGCGCAAGCGATTCGGCGTTGACCGCCGCCGCCAACCTCATCACCCCAAGCGCCGCCAACGCTGCGCCAACGCCAGCCATCGAGCCCGGTCTTGGCGCTGTCGCCCCAGCAGCTTCCGACCGCTCGCCTGCGCGCTCCGACTCCGGTAGCGAAGCGATGGCACGTACCGAATCCCCGCGGCCGCTGGCGCAACCCGCAGCCACCGCGTCAGCCACGCCGATGGCAGTGACGCCCGCGCTTTCAGGCCGCACTGCCCAGCAGCAGCCCGCGCCGCGCGGCACCCGGCAGCCGCGCGACGATGCGGCCGTGCAATCTCCATCGGCGCGGCCCAGCCTGGCGCGCGCAGCACCGCAGCCTTCGGTTGTGGCACCGCTCAGGCCGGGCCGCAGGCTGGTCTATGGCGACCTGGCGCAACTGGAGGGCAGCCGGATCGAGGTCCGCAGCGCATACGGCATCACCCGTCGCGGACTACTGGAAAAGTACACCGCCACCGCCATCACCCTGCGTCTGGAACAGCGCGAGCGCGGCATGAGCGTGACCATGCCGCAACAGACGGTCAGCGACATCCGCCTGCTCGATTATCGTGAGACCAGCAGCGATACGCCGACCGGCGGCTGAGCGCATCGGGTAGAATCGTCGCGCTTCGATCGAGGTGTACCCGCGCATCGCCCCGCCATGACCGTGGTCCAGCAGCGGCAACGCGGGGGCGGAGGAGCGGCTGCGCCACGAGTTGGGCGGAACCTGACAACCACATTACGCATCAGTGCACCACGCAGCGCGGCGGTCGATGCAGACCGCTGCCGAGGACGGCCATGCCCAAACGCACCGACATCCAGACCATCCTGATCATCGGCGCCGGGCCGATCGTGATCGGCCAGGCTTGCGAGTTCGACTATTCCGGGGCGCAGGCGTGCAAGGCGCTCAAGCAGGAGGGATATCGGGTGGTGCTGGTCAACTCCAACCCGGCCACCATCATGACCGACCCGGATACCGCCGACGCGGTATACATCGAGCCGATCAACTGGCAGACGGTCGAACGCATCATCGCCAAG
>JBBRFN010000076.1:0-13671 GCA_038224265.1 Lysobacterales bacterium | reverse complement strand
ATCGGGGAAACTACCCGCATCATGCTGCTTCCAATACTGCTTGCGCTGCCCTTCGCAGCAGCGCTGATCCTGCTGATTGCGCCCCGCGTTGGCCGCAACTTCGCCGCCGGCGTGGTCGCGCTCGCCGCATTGGCGGGCATGGGCGTGCTGGTGTGGATCGCGCCGGCGATGATCGATGGCCAGGTGCTGCGTTTCCACGTCGAGTGGCTGCCGCTGCTGGGGCTTTCATTCTCGCTGCGCATCGACGGCTTTGCATGGATGTTCGCCGCCATCGTGCTGGGCATCGGCGCGCTGGTGGTGCTGTATGCACGCTGGTACCTGGCCGACGACGATCCGCCGCGACGCTTCTTCGGACTGCTGGCGCTGTTCATGGGTGCGATGCTCGGCATCACGATCGCCGGCAACCTGCTCTTGCTGGTGGTGTTCTGGGAGATGACCAGCGTGTCGTCGTTCCTGCTGATCGGCTTCTGGAACCACCGTGCCGATGCGCGCCTCGGCGCGCGGATGGCGCTGACCATCACCGGTGCGGGCGGCCTGTGCCTGCTGGCCGGCGTGCTGTTGATCGGCAACATCGTGGGCAGTTACGAGCTCGATGTGGTTCTGGCTGCGGGCGATGCGATCCGTGCCGATCCGTTGTATCTGCCGGCATTGATCCTGGTGCTGCTCGGTGCGTTCACCAAGTCGGCGCAGTTTCCGTTTCATTTCTGGCTGCCGCATGCGATGGCGGCACCCACGCCGGTATCGGCGTACCTGCACTCGGCGACCATGGTCAAGGCCGGAGTGTTCCTGCTCGGACGCATGCATCCGGCGCTGGCCGGCAGCGACGAGTGGTTCTGGATCGTCACCAGCGTGGGCCTGGCCACGATGGTCATCGGTGCGGCGCTCGCCATCGTGCAGCAGGATCTGAAGGGCCTGCTGGCGTACTCGACGATCTCGCACCTCGGCCTGATCACCCTGCTGTTCGGTCTGGATACGCAGCTCGCGGTGGTCGCCGCGGTGTTCCATATCCTGAACCACGCCACCTTCAAGGCCTCGCTGTTCATGGCCGCGGGCATCATCGATCACGAGACCGGTACCCGCGACTTCCGCAAACTCAATGGCCTGTGGCGCTACATGCCGATCACCGGCGCGCTGGCGGTGGTCGCCTCGCTGTCGATGGCCGGGGTGCCGCTGCTCAACGGATTTCTGTCCAAGGAAATGTTTCTCACCGAAACGCTTTCGATCAGCGCGCATCCGCCGATGGACTGGCTGGTGCCCGCCATCGCGTTGCTCGGCGCGGTGTTCTCGGTGGCCTACAGCGTGCGCTTCGTGCACGATGTGTTCTTCAATGGGCAGCCGCAGTGCCCGAGCGGCATTCCACATGAGCCGCCGCGCTTCATGCGCGTGCCGGTCGAACTGCTGGTCGTGGTCTGCCTTGCGGTCGGGATCGCGCCGCAGCACACCATCGGGCCGCTGCTGGAGATCGGTGCGCGCGGTGTGCTGCAGGGGCCGTTGCCGGAATACAAACTGTCGATCTGGCACGGCATCAACCTGCCGCTGGTATTCAGCATGATCGCACTGGTTGCCGGCACCGCGCTGTACTTCCTGCTGCATCGGGGCAACGCGCTGCACCGGCGCGACTATCGGCCGTTGGCCAAGCTGGGCTTCGATGCGACGCTGGAGCGCGTGATCGCGCTGGCGCGGCGGGTCACCGGCGCGATGGAGAACGACTCCCTGCAACGCTACCTGCTGCTGTTCATCGTGTCGGTGCTCGCCTTGGGCAGTGCGCCGTTTCTTGCGGCGCCCTCGGCACCAGCGGCGTTGCCCGCGCTGGCAGCGCACCCGCTGGCGCTCTTGCTGTGGGTATTGGCCATCGCTGGTGTGATTGCAGTGCTGCGCTGGCATCGTGAGCGGTTCGTGGCGGTGATCCTGGTCGGCGCGGTCGGACTGGCGGTGAGCCTGGCCTTTGTCCTGCTGTCGGCGCCTGATCTGGCCTTGACCCAGCTGCTGGTGGAGATGATCAGCGTGATCTTGCTGCTGATGGCGCTGCGCTGGTTGCCGCAGAGGGGCGCGGCAGAGAACGCCGGCGCCATCCGCTGGCTGCATGCAGCGATCGCGGTGGCCTGCGGCGTGGGCACTACCGCACTGGTGTATGCGGTGTTGAGCCGCCCGACGCGCAGCATCTCGGAGTTCTTTTTGGGTAACGCCGTACCGGAAGCCGGCGGCGCCAATGCGGTCAACGTGATCATCGTCGACTTCCGCGCCTTCGACACGCTGGGCGAGATTGCGGTCTACGGGATCGCCGCGCTGATCATCCACGCGATGCTCAAGGGCGCTTCCAGCGCGACGCTGCCCGCGCAGGGAACGCCGGGTCCGCATCGGCCCTCGCTGCTGCTGCAGATCTCCACCCAGGTGCTGCTGCCGCTGGCGATTGCGGTATCGCTGTATCTGTTCCTGCGCGGCCACAACGCACCTGGCGGCGGCTTCATCGCCGCCCTGGTGCTGGCTGTCGCGCTGATCGTGCAATACATGGCAGCCGGTGTCCGCTGGAGCGAAAAACGCGTCGCCAGCAACTGGCATGCGTGGATCGGCTACGGGCTGCTGGCAGCAGTGGCGACCGGCCTCGGCAGCTTTGCATTCGGCTATCCGTTCCTTACCAGCAGCACGCCATACGTGGCGCTGCCGGCGATCGGCGCGGTGCCGTTCGCCAGCGCGATGGGCTTCGACACCGGCGTCTACATGGTGGTGTTCGGCGCCAGCATGCTGATGGTGTCGATGCTGGCGCGCTTGAAGAGCGAGCGGGGGCCCGGCTGATGCAACTGCTGCTGGCTAGTGCAATCGGCGTGTTGATGGGCGCAGGCGTTTACCTGGCGTTGCGCGCGCGCAGTTTCGACCTGATCCTCGGGCTCACCCTGATCTCCTACGCGGTCAACCTGTGCATCTTCGCCATGGGCAGGCTCGCACCGGGTAAACCACCGGTGATCCGCGACGGCGTTGCGTTGACCTTGGCCAACTACGCAGATCCCCTTCCGCAGGCGCTGGTGCTGACCGCCATCGTGATCAGCTTCGCGATGACCGCGCTGCTGCTGGTGATCGCGCTGCGCGCGCGCAGCGCGGCCGCGAGCGATCATGTCGACGGCCGTGAGCCGGGAGACCAGGCATGAACCACCTGCCGGTACTGCCGGTGGTACTGCCGCTGGTCGCGGGCGCGGTGCTGGTGCTGCTGCACAGCGCACCGGTCAATGTGCGCCGCGGGGTTGCCCTGCTGGCAGCGCTCGCACAGCTCGCGCTGGCGATCGCGCTGCTGCGCGGCGCTGCCGATGGAACGCAAACCGTGTACCTGCTCGGTAACTGGCCGGCGTACGCCGGCATCGTGCTGGTGGTCGACCGGCTCGCCGCGCTGATGGTGCTGCTCACGGCCGCACTGGCACTGATTGGACTGCTGTACGCGCTTGCAGGACAGGACCGCCGCACCCCGCATTTCCATGCACTGTTTGCATTCCAGGTCGCCGGCCTGAGCGGTGCATTCCTCACCGGCGATCTGTTCAACCTGTTCGTGTTCTTCGAGGTTCTGCTGATCTCCAGCTACGGTCTGCTGCTGCATGGCGGCGGCGCCAATCGCCTGCGCCGCGGCCTGCACTACGTCACCTTCAATCTGCTCGGTTCGGCACTGTTCCTGATCGCAGTCGCGGTGCTCTATGGCGTGGTTGGCACGCTGAACATGGCAGACCTCGCGCACAAGATCGCGCAGGCGCCGCCAGCCGATGCGGTGTTGATCCAGTCCGCCGGACTGCTGCTGCTGGGCGTGTTCGCACTCAAGGCCGCCTTGCTGCCGCTGTACCTGTGGCTGCCCAACACCTACGCGGCAGCCAGCGCACCGGTGGCGATGCTGTTCACGGTGATGACCAAGGTCGGCGTGTACGCAGTGCTGCGGGTGTACACCCTGCTGTTCGGGCCGGATGCCGGGGTCGGCGCGAATCTCGCCTGGCCGTGGTTGCTGCCGGTGGGTCTGGCGACCATTGCGCTGGCAGCCCTCGGCGCACTGGCTGCGAACTCGCTGCGGCGACTGGTCGGGTATCTGATCGTGGGCTCCGCGGGCACCCTGTTGGTGGCGATCGCGAGCGCCAGCGAGGCCTCGATCGGCGCTGCGCTGTACTACCTGTTGCACTCGACGTTGGCTACCGCCGCACTGTTCCTGCTCGCCGATATGGTGCGGCGTGGCAGGCAGCACGCCGGCGACAGCCTGCGCCGCGTCGATGCGCTGGCGCATCGCACGGCGCTCGGCCTGGCCTTCGTGCTCGCCGCAGTATCGGTCGCCGCGTTGCCGCCGATGGCGGGTTTCCTCGCCAAGGCGATGGTGCTCGATGCGATCGGCGTGCAGGGCCACGGTGCCTGGATCTGGACGGTGATCCTGTGCAGCAGCCTGTGCGTGGTGGTGGCGCTCGCGCGCGCGGGCAGCCATCTGTTCTGGCGCGGCGAGGACTCGCCTGATGGCGCAACCAGTGCCGGGCTGCGGCCGCGCTTGCCCGAGCGCGCAGCGCTGGGCCTGCTGCTGCTTTCAAGCGTCGCCTTGACGGTGTTCGCCGATCCGGTCAGCCAGTTCACCCGCGCCACTGCCGCACAGCTGCTCGCACCGCAAATACTGATCGCGCGGGTGCTCGGCACCCAGCCGCACGCCGATCCGGATACGCCGCCATGAAGCGCTGGCTGGGCTCGCCGATACTGAGCATCCTGGTGTTCGTGCTGTGGCTGCTGCTCAACGGTGTGAGCGTCGGGCATCTGCTGCTCGCGGCAACGCTGGCGATCGCGCTGCCGGCGATCACCCGTGCGCTGCGCCCGCAGCAACCGACGATTGGCAACCTCCCGGCGATCATCAAGCTGGCCGCGGTCTTCCTGCACGACATCGTGGTGGCCAACATCGAAGTCGCGGGCCGCATCCTCGGTCGCGAGTCGGCGATCCGGCCAAGCTTCATCTGGGTGCCGCTGGAATTGACCGATCGCCACGCGATCACCGTACTGGCGAGCATCATCACCCTGACCCCCGGCACGCTGTCGTGCGATCTTTCGCCCAGCGGACGTCACCTGCTGGTGCACTGTCTGCATCTGGACGATGCCGATGCCATGGTGGCCACGATCAAACAGCGCTATGAGCGCCCCCTGCTGGAGATCTTCCGATGACCGCATTGGTGCTGCCGTGGGCGATCGGTGCGATCGGGCTTGCCCTGCTGCTGACCCTGTATCGGTTGCTGCGCGGACCCAATGCCGTCGACCGCGTGCTGGCGCTCGACACGCTGTACGTGAACACGATCGCGTTGCTGATCATGCTCGGCATCGCTATCGACGACAACATCTACCTGGAGGCCGCGCTGGTCATCGCCATGCTGGGTTTCGTCGGCACCGTGGCGCTGGGTCGCTATCTGGCACGCGGCGAGGTGGTCGAATGATCGCGACCTGGCTCGACGCATTGATCGCATTCCTGCTGGTTGCCGGCGCGTTCTTTGCGCTGGTCGGCGCCTGGGGCCTGGCCAAGCTCGGCGATTTCATGAAGCGTATCCATGGCCCGACCAAGGCCACCACCCTTGGCATCGGCTGCGTGCTGATCGCGTCGATGGCGTGGTTCATCGCGCACAGCACGCCGCCGGCAGGCCACGAACTGCTGATCACCGCGTTCCTGTTCCTGACCGCGCCGGTCAGCGCGCAGCTGCTGGTCAAGGCCGCGATGCGCACCGATCCTTCGGCGCGACCGCCACCACCGCCGCAGGACTGATCTCAGCCGCCGCTGGAAACACGCCACTGGACGACGATGTAGGCCACGTAGGCCAGCAGCAGGAACACGCCATTGGCGCGCGTTACCTTCAGGCCCATCAACATCATCGGCACCAGCACCAAGGCGAAACCGATCATTACCGGAATGTCGAGCCACATCAGGGTCGGCGCGCTGGTCGGCAGCGGGGCCACCACTGCGGTGGCGCCGAGGACGAACAGGACGTTGTAGATATTGGAACCGATCACGTTGCCGATCGCGATGTCCGCATGTCCGCGATAGGCCGCCGCCACCGATGAGGCCAGCTCCGGCAGCGAGGTGCCTACTGCGACCACGGTAAGGCCGATCAGCAGCTCCGACATGCCCCACAGGCGCGCCAGCGAGGTCGCCGACTCGACGGCCAACTGCGCACCGCCGATCAATCCCGCCAGCCCCACCACGATGAACAAACCCGATCGCCAACCGGCCTTGCCCTTGGGATTCTCGGCCACGTACTCGTCCTGCACCTGCTTCGACTCGTCTTTCGAGGTGCGCAGCAGGAACCACATGAAGGCGCCGAATGCGATCAGCAGCAGCAGGCCCTCCCAGCGCAGGATCACCCCGAAGCTGGCCAGCGCCCACAGCAGCAGGCTCACGCCAATCATGATCGGCAACTCGACCCGCACCATGCGCATGTGCACGGCCAATGGTGCCACGACCGCGGCCAAGCCGAGGATGATGCCGACATTGGCGATGTTGGAGCCGACCACATTGCCCACCGCGATGTCGGTGTTGCCGCTGATCGCCGCACCGACGCTCACCGCGAGCTCCGGCGTGGAAGTTCCAAAGCCCACCACCACCAGGCCGATGACGAACGGGCTCATGCCCAGGCGTTCGGCGATGCCGGATGCGCCACGCACGAAAACATCGGCACCGACCGCGAGGATCGCCACGCCGGCAGCCAGGATCAAAATCTGGATCAACATATGGGGTCGAAGTTTCTCGGGGGGTTGGGCAATGGCGACAATCAGCGCAGTATCGACCACCACTGGTAGGTCTGCAAGGCAGCGAAGGCAAGCAGCAGCACGAAGCCCTCGCCGCGGGTGATGCGCATATCGCCGCGCAATAGTGGATACAGCATTGCTGCAAATGCCAGCAGCAGCGGCAGCTCGAGCTGCACCAGCGAGTACGCCACCGGATACGACTGCCAGATCGCCGATGCGCCCAGCACCAGGCTCAGGTTGAGCAGGT
Organism: Lysobacterales bacterium; assembly: GCA_038224265.1. GTDB lineage: Bacteria > Pseudomonadota > Gammaproteobacteria > Xanthomonadales > Ahniellaceae > UBA4656. The sequence goes on along the minus strand of JBBRFN010000076.1, from coordinate 6,698 downwards.
TGGAACCGATCACGCTGGCCATCAGCACATCGCCGCGCCGCTGCACGGCGGCAATCAGTCCCAGCGCGATCTGCGGCAGCGACGCACCGATGGCCACGAAGGTCAAGCCGGCGAACAAATCGCCCACTCCGGCGAGCGCTGCCAGCCCTGCGGCGTGCTCGACCGTAGTGCGCGCAGCCCAGATCAGGATCGCCGCACCAATACCGATGCGCAGCAGGTTCAGTGCCGCATCGCTGCGCTGCTCGCCTTCGGCTTCGAACTGCGCGCGAACCTCGGGCTGCGCTCGGACGCCCGCGAAACGCAGCACGTACACGCTCAGTGCCACGAACCCGAGCACCAGCACGGCGCCATCGAGGAATCCGATGCGGCCGTTGTGGCTCATGGCCAGCAGCGCGAGCGCGACCACGACCTGTGCGATCACCAGCGGCTTGAGCACTGCCGAGCGCACATCCAGCGGTCCCGCCACCACCGCCGCCAGTCCAAGCAGCAGTCCAAGATTGACGATGCTTGTACCGATCATGTTGCCCAACGCCAACGCGGGATGACCGGCAGCGACAGCGCCGACGTTGAGCGCGACATCGGGTACCGAGCCGCCGAACGCGGCCAGCGCGAGTCCCACGCCGAATGCCGCCACGCCACGGTTTCGCGCGAGCCCGGCCAGTCCGCGCACGGCCGAGTCGGCGCCCAGCGCCAACGCGGCGATGCCGGCGACGAACCACAGCAGATGATCGCCCATTGCCGCCTCCCGTCAGAACAACGGCGCCAACAGCCCGTAGATCGCGCCCACCAGCAGCACGATGTTGGCCAGGAAGGCGAGCCCGAATCCGGCGCTGCGCAAGCGCGCCGCGCGCGCATAGCCGACCGCATACCAGATACGGCCGAAGATCCACACCAGGCCGATATAGCCCGCATAGTAGGCATTCCAGTGCACTGCCGCCAGCCACAGGCAAGGCAGGAACATGACGGTCGCTTCCAGCGTATTCATCTGCACGCGGAACACGCGATCGAAATCCGGATGACCCGAGGTGGCCGGGGCATGGATGCCGTATTTGCGCCGCGCGCCGCCGACCAGAAACATGGTGCAGATCAGCAGCACGACGTTCAACAGCGTGATCAGGGCAGGCCATGCAGCGGTCATGCGATATCCGGCGAGAGCGGCGCACCTCGCCGCGTCGCTCACGATATCAGAACCCGCGTCGGCCGCCGTCGATGCGAAGCGCCGCGGGTGGTGCGTCAGGCCAATCCGATCGCCCCTTGCGCGGCGACCGTGGGCACGCTGGCCTCGATCAGTTGGTCGACCACGCCGCGCAGTGCCTCGACCCGCGAGGCGCCGAGCGCGCGTAACTGTGCGTAGTGGGCCAATTGCATATGGGCACTGGTGCCGCGTGCAACGATCGTACCGAGACGGCGAATGCTAGCCTCACAGTCGAGCGCGCGCGCATCCGTGGCCACCAGCGTGCGCAGCTGTTCGAGCCATTCGACGGCCGGCTCGACGCCGCCAGCGTGCTCGTCGATGAAGCCCGCCTCGATGCCGTGGCGCTTGGCCCGCCAGCGGTTCTCATCAATGATGCGACGGGTCGGCGCGCGCCACACCGTGCCGATATCCGGGCGCCGGATCAGCATGCGGATCAGGCAGCGGTACAACGCGGCCAACGCCAGCGCGTCGTCGAGCTCGGTGCAACAGTCGGCGATGCGCAGCTCCAGGGTCGGATAGCGCGTTGCGGGCCGGATCGCCCACCACAGGTAACTCGCATCGCGGATCGCTCCGGCGTGCACCAGGCGCTCGACGAATCCTCGGTAGTCGGATTCATCTTCGAAGTAGTCCGGAATGCCGGTTCGTGGCCACTCGTCGAAGGCGGCCTGGCGATAGCTGAGCAAACCGGTGTTGTGCCGGTTCCAGAATGGCGAGGAGGTCGACAGGGCGAGAAACAGCGGCAGCCAGCGCATGGCGCGGTTCATCAAGCGCACCCGGTCCTCGCCGGCCGGCACCGCCACGTGCACGTGCAGACCGCAGACCACGTTGCGCCGACCCACGATCTGGAGATCGTCCATCAGGCGCTCGTAGCGCGGCTTCTCGGTATTGCGCTGCTCGGTCCATGCAGCCATCGGGTGGGTTCCAGCCGCCAGCAGTCGATAGCCCATCGCCTGCGCCACGTCGGCCAGACCACGCCGGAGTCCGACCATCGTCTCGCGCGCCTGGCTGCAACTGTGGAGGATCGGCGAGGCTACCTCGATCTGCGACTGCAGCAGCTCCGGCGCGATCACCGCACCCATGCGCTTGCGGCAGGCTTTCAAGAACGTACTCGGCACGCGCGCGGCGGCGTTGCGCGATTGCGAATCGACCAGGAAATACTCTTCCTCGATACCGAAGGTGAACTCGTGTCCTGCAGTCATGGCACGGTCCCGCATCGAATGGCTACACACCGTAGCCCGCGGAATGTTGGATCCGGTTAACGCGATGTGGAAAACTCGTTAGCCCGGAGATTTCATGCACGGGCCGGTCGGCAGACATTGTGCCGTTTAGCCATCGCAGTCGGCGTAAACGCTCTGTAACACCGACGATCTAGCGTGCGCGGTTTACCACCGTGCTCGGGAGTCGATCATGAGTATCCGCGAAATCGCCACCGAACTGCTGTCGGCCGCCCTCGAAGGCGGATTGGTACGCCTGCGTGCGCCAGACGCACCGGTGGACCCACGCGCCGATGCGCGCGCGATCGCCGCGGCCTATCGCAGCCTGCTCAAGGCACTGCGCAAGGGTGAGCCAGAGGTCGATGACGAGGATGCGGCCAAGCCTGCGCCAAAAGCGGCCAAAGCCCGCGCTCGGGTTCGCGCGCGCAAACGCTAGCGCAAGTATCGCGCCGCAAAGCGTGGCGCGCGGCGATTGGATTGCATCCAACGGCCGACCGGAAGATGATTTCGCTCGAAGACTGCGGTGCGTGCGGGGTAGGCGAAGTCATTGCGTCCGCTGGGGGTTGCGAACGTGCGCAGGCGCTACAGCGGCCAGGCGTTCAGCAACAACGGCAGCGAGACGGCCACCACCAGCACCTCAAGCGGAACGCCCAAGCGCCAATAGTCGCTGAAGCGCAGCCCGCCAGGACCGAGGATCAGGGTGTTGTTCTGATGCCCGATGGGAGTGAGAAACGCGCAGGAGGCGCCAATCGCCACCGCCATCAGGAACGGGTCCGCGCTTACCCCGAGCTGCGCTGCCGTGCCCAGCGCCACCGGGCACATCACCGCCGCGGTGGCAGCGTTGTTCATCACGTCCGACAGCGTCATCGTCACCACCAGCACGATCGCGAGCGCCCACACCGGATCGCCGCCGGCGAGATTTTCGAGCAGCACACGTGCGATCAGGTCCGCAGCACCAGTGGCCTCCATCGCCGCGGCAACCGGGATCAGGGCGCCCAGCAGCACGATCACCGACCAGTCAATCGCCGCGTAGGCCTGCCGCGGCGGCACCACCTTGAACGCCATCGCAGCCAGTACTGCGCCAGCCAGCGCGATCGCGGTCGGCAGCACGCCGCTCGCGGCGACCGCGATGCCACCGGCCATCACCGCTCCCGCCAACAGGGCACGACGGCGATTGGGAATGCGCAGCTCGCGCGCAGCCAGCGGCACGCATCCGGAAGTACTGCAGAACTCGGTGAGGATCTCCGGCGGCCCCTGTAGCAGCAGTACGTCGCCCGGCTCCAGCGGCACCGTGCGAAGGCGCGCGATCGAACTTTCGCCCTGGCGCGAGATCGCCAACAGGTTAATGGCGTAGCGGGTACGCAAGCGCAGGTCGGTGGCCGAGCGTCCGACCACCTCGGACGCCGGCAACACGGCCACCTCGAGCAGCGCGATCTCGTCGCCGCCGACCGGACGCGCGTCTGCCGCGCGCAGCGAAGCCGCAGCTGCGGCCGCGCCGGGTGCGTCGGTCGCATCGGCCGCGCTGCGCGCGAGGTCCTGCGGCCGATCTTCGGCCAGCTTGAGCCCGAGCCGCGCCAGCACCGCCGGCAATGCCTTGGCCTCAGCCTCGACGATCAGGATGTCGCCTGCGCGCAGGCTGCGACTCGGGCGCGGCGCCAGTACCCGCACGTCGTTGCGCACCAGGCCCAGCACCTGGGCGTCGGCTTCGTCGAGCACGACCTCGACCTCGCGCAGGCGCATGCCTGCGGCGGCACTGCCCTCCGGCACGCGAACCTCGGTGACGTAGGCGGCGACGTCGAATCCGCCCGCACCCGCGACCCGCCGCGCCGGCACCAGCCGCCAGCCGAGCAGCGCCAGGAACAGCACCCCGAGCAGCGCCACCGGCAGTCCAACCGCTGCGAAGTCGAACAACGCGAAACCGGCGCCCTCTTCGGTGCGACGGAAGCTGGACACGATCAGGTTCGGCGGGGTACCGATCAGCGTGGTCATGCCGCCGAGGATCGTGGCGAACGACAGTGGCATCAGCACCCGGCCGGGTGGCAGCTCCAACCGTGTCGCCACCTGCAGCGCGACCGGCATCAGCAGCGCCAGCGCACCAACGTTGTTCATGAACGCCGACAGTGCGGCGCCCAGCGCGGCGAGCACCGCAATGCTCAGAGTGGGCCCGGCGCGCTGCGGCAGCACGTGCCGCGACAGCGCGTCCACCGCGCCCGAAGACTGCAGTCCGCTGCTGAGAATCAACACGCAGGCGACCGTGATCACTGCCGGATGAGCGAAGCCCGCGAACGCCTCCGAGGGCACGACCAGCCCGAGGCTCACGCACGCCAGCAGCGACGCCATGGCGACCATGTCGTGCCGCCAGCGGCCCCACAGGAACATCGCCGCCGTGGCGGCCAGCACGAGCAGGATCAGCAGCTGGTCCGGCGTCATCGTCAGGCTTTCGCGCTCGCTCCGCGCAACCGTAGTCGTCGCGGCGGCGGGCTCAGCGCTTCTTGGGCAGGTAAAGGTCGGTGATCGTACCTTCGTAGACCTCTGCCGCCATGCCGACCGATTCGCTCAACGTCGGATGCGGGTGCACGGTCAGTGCGATATCCGCCGCATCGGCGCCCATCTCGATCGCGAGCGCGGCCTCGGCGATCAGGTCGCCCGCATTCGGCCCGACGATGCCGGCGCCGATGATGCGATGGCTGGCCGTGTCGAAGATCAGCTTGGTAAAGCCCTCGGTGCGATTGACGCCGATCGCGCGGCCGGAGGCCGCGTACGGGAACTTGCCGACGCCGATCTCGATGCCCTTGGCCTTGGCCTCCAGTTCGGTCACGCCAACCCAGGCGACTTCGGGATCGGTGTAGGCCACGCACGGAATCACCCGCGCCACGAACTCGGACTTGTGGCCGGCGCACACTTCGGCGGCGACCTTGCCCTCGTGAGTCGCCTTGTGCGCCAGCATCGGGTTGCCGACGATGTCGCCGATGGCATGGATGTGCGGCACATTGGTGCGCATCTGGCGGTCGACCGGAATGTAGCCGCGCTCGCTGACCGCGACGCCAGCAGCGTCGGCACCGATGCTGCGTCCATTGGGCGTGCGGCCGACCGCGCACAGCACGCGATCATAAGACTGCGGCGGTGGTGCCTTGTCGCCTTCGAAGGTAGCGAGCAGGCCTTCCTTGAGCGCTTCGAGCTTGACGACCTTGGTCTTGAGCAGGATCGATTCGTAGCGCTTCTTGACCCGCTGCTCGAAGGGCTTGACCAGATCCGGATCGGCACCCGGCATCAACTGATCGAGCAACTCGACCACCGTGACCCGCGATCCCAGTGCCTCGTAGATGCAGGCCATTTCCATGCCGATGATGCCGCCGCCGATGACCAGCAGGCGCTTGGGAATCTCGGACAACAGCAGGGCATCGGTGGAGTCCATCAGGCGCGGGTCGCCCCACGGCAGGCCCGGCAGCTTTACCGCTTGCGAGCCGGCCGCGATGATCGCGCGCTCGAAGCGCAACAGCTTGCTGCCCTCGGCGGTTTGAATCTCGATCTCGTGCGGCGACACGAAGCGCGCCGCACCGGTCAGGCGCGTGACCTTGCGCTGCTTGGCCATGCCGGCCAGGCCACCGGTGAGCTGGCCGACCACCTTGTCCTTGTAGCCGCGCAGCTTGTCCAGATCGATGTTCGGTGGACCGAAGCTGATTCCCAGCGCGTCGCCATGCACCGCCTCGTCGATCACTCGCGCGGCATGCAGCAGCGCCTTGGACGGAATGCAGCCGACATTCAGACACACGCCGCCCAGCGTGTCGTAACGCTCGATCAAGACCACGTTCAAACCCAGATCGGCTGCCCGGAACGCGGCCGTGTAACCGCCCGGCCCCGCACCCAGCACCGCAAGCTGGCACTCGAGATCGGCATTGCGACCGGTCTGCGCTGCCGCAGTCTTTGCCACCGGCGCCTGCACCGCTGCAGCTTTCGCCGCCTCTCCCTTCACGGTGGAGGTCTGGGGTGGGGGTCCCGCGCTCGCCGCAGTCGCCACCACCTCAGCGGCCTCCACTCGCGCCACCACCGTCCCTTCCGCCACCTTGTCGCCCAGCGCCACCACGATCTCTTTCAACACGCCATCGACCGTCGAGGGCACCTCCATCGTCGCCTTGTCCGACTCCAGAGTCAGCAGTCCCTGATCCTTGCGCACGCTGTCGCCGGGCTTGACCAGCAGTTCGATCACCGGCACATCCGCAATGCCGCCGATGTCGGGAACCTTGATCTCGATGATGGCCATGAGCTTGCCTCGTTGCGTCGCGTGGATT
>JBBRFN010000075.1:0-13961 GCA_038224265.1 Lysobacterales bacterium | reverse complement strand
TGGCTGGACACAGCGAAACCCTAAATCCATCCGAAGACGCACACGGTAGAGCTCGGCGGCACGTGTGGCAGGAGTCAACGTTCTTACCCGGGGAGATCTCCTGTGCGAGAGCGCGGGAGAAGTCAGCAGAGGTCGTAGTAGCGATGAAGCGGGGTAATGCCCGTGGAGCGAAGGACCGAAGGTACGAAGAAAGGGCCAGCGTCATGGGTGTTGCGGGGCGGGAACATGCGAAGTCTGAGGTCGCGCAAGCGTCCACGGGCGGTTCTGAGGAGAAGGGGTGGAACCCTGGCGACCGAGGAAGCAGCATGCGGCCAGCGCAATCGATCCCTGATGTACGGACCGGCGCTTTCGAGCAGGTGATGGAACGTGCAGTCACGGCCGAGAACTGGGCGGCGGCGATGGCAGCGGTAGAGGCCAACGCGGGCGCGGCCGGTCCCGACGGGATGAGCACGGGCGAGCTTAAGGCGCATTTGCAGCGGCACCGGGATGGGATCGTGCGGAAGTTGTTGGAAGGACGATACCGACCCGCAGCGGCGCGGCGAGTGGAGATTGCCAAGGCGAGCGGAGGAACACGGGGATTGCACATTCCCAACGTGGTGGATCGGTTTGTGCAGCAGCTGTTGCTGCAGGCGCTCACGCCGCTGCTGGACCCCATGATGAGTGCATCGAGCTTCGGCTTCCGGCCGGGACGCAGTGCGCATCAGGCGGTCGAGCAGGCTCGGTCATACGCTCGCGAGGGCTACGACTGGGTGGTGGACCTGGATATCGAGCAGTTCTTCGACCGGGTCAACCACGACGTGCTGATGCATCGGCTCAGTCGCGAGGTAGGCGACAAGCGGGTGCTCAGGCTGATCGGTGCGATGCTGCGAGCGGGCCACATCCTGCCCGACGGACAGGTGCAGGCGAGCACGGCGGGGACCCCGCAAGGCGGTCCGTTGTCGCCGTTGCTGGCGAATTGGTATCTGGATGCGCTGGACCGGGAATTGAGCCGACGTGGGTTGCGGTTTTGCCGCTATGCGGACGACTGCAACATCTACGTGCGCTCGCAGGCGGCTGCCGAGCGGGTGCTGGAGAGCTTGCGTGGCTGGCTGGATCGTCGACTGAAGCTGACGGTACACCCGAGCAAGAGCGGCGTGGGACGCCCGTGGGAGCGCAAGTTCCTGGGGTTCACGCTGAGCATCGGACTGCTGATTGCGGTGTCTGGCGCGAGCCTGGCGCGCTATCAGGAGCGCGTGCGCGAGCACTTCACCGGCCGCGACGGTGGCACGACGGTGCAGTTACGCGACGACTGGCAGGCCTACGTGCGAGGTTGGTGGGGTTACTACCGTCTTGCCGAGGACCGCAGCGCGTTTGCCGCATTGGAGGGCTGGACGCGTCGCCACATGCGCAAATGCTTCTGGCAACGCTGGCACAGCACAGCTGGTCGCTATGGCCACCTGCGTCGTCTCGGGGCCAGCGAGAAGCTGGCCCGTGCGGCGTTCAGCCGTCGCGGTGCGTGGCGCATGGCGCGCAACGGTGCACTGCACAGCACTCTGACCAATCGCACTTTGCATCACTACGGGTTCCTCGTCCCCACCGACTTGGGCTAACGCCCTGTACCAACCGCCGGATGCGGAAAACCGCATGTCCGGTGGTGTGGGAGCCCTGACGGGCGCAATCCCGTCAGGGCGACCCGATCAAGGTACTTCGGATGGCTGCGGCGGTCTGAACGGGACAGTGCCATTCGAGAGCCGCAACGATGGTGACTCCATGTGGGAGCTGCCATGGCGGCGATGGCGGCGATCGGCGCTGCTGCAGTCGCCGCTGTAGCGGCTCCCACAAGGTACTTCGGAGGGCTGCGGCGGTCTGAACGGGACGGTGCCATGCGAGAGGCGCAACGATGGTGACTCCATGTGGGAGCCGCCATGGCGGCGATGGCGGCGATGGCGGCGATCGGAGCTGCTGCAGTCGCCGCTGTAGCGGCTCCCACAAGGTACTTCGGATCGCTGCGGCGGTCTGAACTGGCTGGTGCCAGGCGAGAGCCGCAACGATGGTGACTCCATGTGGGAGCCGCCATGGCGGCGATGGCGGCGATCGGCGCTACAGCAGGCCGCGCTCGGCCATCGACAGCGGTTGCTCGTCGCCGACCACGAAGTGGTCGAGCACGCGCACGTCGATCAGAGCCAGCGCTTCGGCCAGACGGCGGGTGATGGCGATATCGGCAGCACTCGGCTCGGCGATGCCCGAGGGGTGATTGTGCGCGCAGATCACTGCCGCTGCGTTGTGCGCGATGGCGCGGCGCACCACTTCGCGCGGATGCACCGAGGCGCCGTCGATGGTGCCGCGGAACATTTCTTCCGCGGCGATCACCCGATGGCGGTTGTCGAGGAATTCGCAGGCGATCACATCGTAGGGATACGGGCGCAGCCATGCGCGCAGGTACGCCGCACTGTCGCGCGGGCTGGTCAAGGTGGCGCCACGCGTGCAGGTGGATTCCAAAGCGCGGCGCGACAGCTCGGCGGCGGCCCGCAGCTGCGCATGCTTGACCGGGCCGATGCCGCTGGAACCGATCACCTCGCTGGCTGGTGCTGCAAACAGCGCGCCGAGCCCACCGAAGCGCGACAGCAGTGCCTGCGCCAGCTCGATCGCGCTCACGCCGCGATGGCCGGTGCGCAGGAACACCGCCAGCAGCTCGGCATCGGCAAGTGCGGCAGGCCCCAGACGCTGCAAGCGTTCGCGGGGACGGTCATGGGTGGGCAGGTCGGCGATGCGCATGGCCCCATGCTGGCTCGCAACAAGCAGCGGCACTGCGGGAATGCGCCGCGTCATCCTGTAAGATTTCGCCGTATTGGAATGTCGGCGGATGCTTACGTGAGCGAACTGGCAGGGCTAAAGGTGCTGCTTGGGGTCAGCGGCGGCATCGGTGCCTACAAGGCTGCCGAGCTGGTGCGTCGCCTTGGCGATGCCGCTGCCGAGGTGCGGGTGGTGATGACCGCCGGCGCGCAACAATTCGTCACGCCATTGACCTTTCAGGCCCTGAGCGGCCACCCGGTGCGCACCGCGCTGTGGGATACGGCCGCCGAAGCGGCGATGGGCCATATCGAGCTGGCGCGCTGGGCCGATCAGGTGCTGGTGGCGCCGGCCAGCGCCAACACCATTGCGCGACTTGCGCACGGCCTGGCCGACGATCTGCTCTCGACCCTGTGCCTTGCGACCCAGGCACCGCTGGCGATCGCGCCGGCGATGAACCAGCAGATGTGGGCTCACCCTGCGACGCGATCCAACATCGATACGCTGGTCGCGCGTGGTGTGGCCGTGCTCGGCCCCGACAGCGGCGGCCAGGCCTGCGGTGAATTCGGCCCCGGTCGCCTGATGGAACCGACCGCGATCGTGGCCGCCTTGGCTGCACTGCGGGTACCCGGTGTGTTGGCCGGGCGCAAGGTGCTGGTGAGTGCCGGACCGACCTTCGAGGATATCGACCCCGTGCGCTTCATCGGCAACCGCAGCTCGGGCCGCATGGGCTTCGCGCTGGCCGCGGCCGCCGCGGCCGCCGGCGCGCAGGTCACCCTGGTCGCAGGCCCCGTGCATCTGCCGACCCCGCCGCGCGTGCAGCGCATCGACGTGCGCCGCGCAAGCGAGATGCATGCGCAAGTGCTCGCGCACGTCACCGCTGCGGACATCTATATCGGCGCCGCCGCCGTGGCCGACTTCCGCCCGCTCGCGGTGGCTGCCGGCAAGATCAAGAAATCTCCGGGCGGCGCGCCGCCGACCGTGGTGCTCGAGACCACCGAGGACATCCTGGCGGCGGTCGCAGCCCTGCCGCAGCGGCCCTTCACGCTCGGTTTCGCGGCCGAAACCACCGATGTGGAGCGCTACGCGCGTGCAAAGCTCGAGCACAAGCGCCTGGATCTGATCGCGGCCAACCAGGTCGGCACGCCCGGTGCAGGCTTCGACAGCGAGGACAATGCCTTGCTGCTGCTGGGCGCCGATGGCTGGCGGCAGGATCTGGGTCGTGCGCCGAAGACCGTGCTGGCGGTACAGCTGATCCAGATCATCGCGCAGCGCCTGGGCGCGCGCGACGCTGCCGCGGCAGCGGGGGCGCGCGCATGATCGAGATCGCACTGAAGATCCTCGATGCGCGCATCGGCACGCAGTTTCCACTGCCCGCGCGCGCCACCGCGGGCAGCGCCGGTGTAGACCTGCGCGCCTGCATCGACGCGCCGCTCGAGCTCGCAGCTGGCGCCACGGCGATGATTGCGACCGGCATCGCGATCCACATCGACGACCCTGCCTATGCTGCGATTTTGCTGCCACGCTCGGGCCTTGGCCACAAGCATGGCATCGTGCTGGGCAACCTGGTGGGCCTGATCGATGCCGACTATCAGGGGCCATTGATGATTTCGTGCTGGAACCGCTCCAGCGAGGCCTTTACCATCAGCCCTGGGGATCGGATCGCCCAGCTGGTGGTGGTACCGGTCGCGCAGGCATCGTTTCGCATCGTCGACCAGTTCGCCGACAGTGCGCGCGGTGCAGGCGGATTCGGGCACACCGGACGGGCCTGATTGACCGCGTTGATCGCGCGCCAGCGGCCGGATACCGCACACCTGCGTTCGGATGATGCAATCCGTGCGCAGCCTACGACGCCGCAACTGGCCAAGGACTAGCATCGCGTGGCACGCAAGCAAACCGCACTCGAAGCATCGCAAGGTCGCACCGACAGCAGCGAGCAGATCCGTCGGCTTGGCCTGACCGCGGCGATGGCGCTGGCGCTGGCCGGCGGCATCGCCTGCCTGCTGCAAGCCGTGCAGGTGTTTCGCGAAGCCTCGGCGGTCGAGACCCTGCAACAGTCGCGCAAGGTACTGGTGGCCGACCTCAGCGGGCAGTTGGCGGCAGCGCAGACTGCGCTGGCCAAGGCGCTGGCCGATCCCACCTTGCGCGGCGCGCTGGGCGCCTTCGACCGCGATGCGCAAACGCGCGCCTCGCTGCGCCTGCGCCAACTGGTGCCGGATATGGTGCGCGCGGAGTTCTACCCGCCCGAACTGCCGCAACTGATCGAAGCGGACCTGCAGAAGTTCGGCTATGGGCGCGCCAACATGCTCGCCGAAGCGCGCGATGCCGGTGGAATTGCGCGCGCGCAGCTGCTGCGCGAGGAGGACGGCAGCCTGAGCCTTGGCCTCTCGCAGGCCATCGTCGATGGCACCAGCGTGCTCGGTTATGCCTATGTATTGCGCTCGGGGGCTGCATTCACCGAGCAGATCGAGTCGATGTCGTTCGGCGGCGGGCGCCTGACCCTGCGCCAGGGCATGCTGGGTGCCGTGGTCAGCGAATCGCGCGGCTCGCTCGGAGGCATCGAGGACCCGGCGCTGCCGATCCCGCAGAGCATCCTGTCGATCGGCGTGCAGCGCGCCGAGTTCTTCAAGCTCGGCGATGTGCTGCCGATGCTCGACTATCGCAGCCCGCTGCCGTTGGGCGTCATCGGCGCGCTGCTGCTGGTGTTGGCCGGCATGCTGGGTGTGGTACGCGCGCAGCGCAAGGGTGAGCCGATGACGCCTGCCGCCAAGGCCGCCGTCGGCCTGCTGGGCAAGTTGCGCAAGCCCGCAGCCGGCACCACTACCGACGAGATCATGCCGTCGATGGACCAGGGCAAGGCGATCGCCGAGAAGCTGCGCGCGGCGAGCAAGCCGGCCGTGAAGGCGGTCTCGGAGGCGGCGATCGATCGCAGCATTTTCCGCGCATACGACATCCGTGGCGTGGTCGGTGAGAGCCTGACGCCCGACATCGTGCGCCTGATCGGCAAGGCTGTCGGCAGCGCGGCACGCGAGCGCGGCCTGAGCGAGGTGGTGGTTGCGCGCGATGGGCGCCTGTCGGGGCCGGAGTTCGCAGCCGAGCTGATCAAGGGCCTGCGCTCGACCGGCTGCGATGTGATCGACATCGGCATGGCCCCGACCCCGGTGCTGTATTTCGCGACTTACCACCTCAATGCCGGCTCCGGAGTGATGGTCACCGGCAGCCACAATCCGCCCGACTACAACGGCTTCAAGATCGTGATCGGCGGCGAGACCCTGGCCGAGGATGCGATCCAGGCCCTGTACACGCGGATTGCCGAGAACAAGTTCGCGGTCGGCGTCGGCGGCCTGCAGGTGATCGACGTGGTGGCCGACTACATCGAACGCATCACCGGCGACGTGCAGGCAGAGCGGCGCCTGAAGGTGGTGGTCGACTGCGGCAACGGCGCCGCCGGCGGGATCGCGCCGCAGGTGCTCGAGACCATCGGCTGCGACGTGGTGCCGCTGCACTGCGAGGTCGATGGCAGATTTCCCAATCACCATCCCGACCCGTCCGATCCTGCCAACCTGCAGGACCTGATCATGTCGGTCAAGCGGCTCAATGCCGACCTCGGTCTGGCTTTCGATGGCGATGGCGATCGCCTCGGCGTGGTCACTGCCAGCGGCGAGATCATCTATCCCGATCGTCTGCTGATGCTGTTTGCGATCGACGTGCTCAATCGCAATCCCGGCGCGACCGTGATCTACGATGTGAAGTGCACCGGGCATCTGCAGGATGTGATCCTGCGCCACGGTGGCAGTCCGGTGATGTGGAAGACCGGGCATTCGCTGATCAAGGCCAAGATGCGCGAGGACGACGCGGAACTCGCCGGTGAGATGAGCGGACACTTCTTCTTTCGCGAACGCTGGTTCGGCTTCGACGACGGCATCTATGCGGCCGCAAGACTGATGGAGATCCTCGGTGCAAGCTCGCGCGATCCACAGGCGATCTTCGATGAGCTGCCCAAGGGCGTGTCTACGCCGGAGCTCAAGATCGCTACTGCCGAGGGCGCACACTACGCCTTCGTCGACAAGTTCCGCGAAACCGCGACCTTCCCCGGTGCGCGCGTATCGACCATCGACGGCGTGCGCGCCGACTACCCCGATGGCTGGGGCCTGGTGCGCTCGTCGAACACCACGCCCAGCCTGGTGCTGCGCTTCGACGCCGACAACGACAAGGCGCTGAGCCGCATCCAGGACGTGTTCCGCGCGCAGATGCTGGCCCAGGAGCCGAACCTCAAGCTGCCGTTCTGATCCGGCTGCGCTAGTTCATCGCGTGCCGCGGGAAACCTGAGGAATTCCCGCGTACCGCGCCGGGATCTGTTCAGAGGTTGCATGGAGGTTCGCGTGCGCAGCGTCGCGACCCGGGTGCCGTGGGAGTGCGGCCTCGGTCACAACAGCGCGCCGCGTGGCTCGGCATCCTTGCGCATCGGCGACGATGCCTGTTCGGATCGGCGCGCGATCCACAGGCACGCGATCGAGTCCGCCAGGACGCCGCCCGATGGCTGCTGCACCCATTGCGGTCGTATGCCAGCGGGATTCTGCCCGCGCGCGCGACCGACATCGACGCGAGGACCACCCATCATGTTCCGAAAATTCCTGATTGCTGCACTTTGCCTGGCCGCCCCGGCTGCGTTCGCGCAGTCGCTGGTTGTTCCCGATCGGACCGGCGTGACCAACACTGCGGGCCAGACCTTCGTGGTCAACTACACGCCGGGTGCGAACTCCGGTGGCTTCGATTTCACGCTCACCGCCACGCCGGCGGCCAACCTGACCATCACGGCGGTGTCGGCGAGTATTCCCAATGGCACAACCGACTGCAGCAACACCGCGAACCGGGTGATCTGCATTTCCATTGCGGGCAGCCCGGCGGTGGATCTCGCGGCTGGCACGATCACGGTTACCTACACCGGGGGTGCAACGGCTGCGCCGATCGCACTGGCCATCTCCAACGCGAACTTTGTCGACCAGCTCGGCAACAACGAGTTCGGAACCTCGACCAACGGCACATTGACGCTGCAGCGCGCCAACCAGGCAGCGCTGGTTGCCACCGCCACGCCAGCCACCATCGTCGTTGGTGCGACCAGCGCACTCGGCACCACCGGTGGTTCCGGTAGCGGTGCGGTCAGCTTTGCGGTGACCACCGGCCCGACGGTGTGCTCGATCACTGGCAGCACGCTCACCGCGACCGCGGTGGGCAGCTGCACGGTGACAGCGACCAAGGCCGGCGACGCGGCCTTCAATCCGGCCACCGGCACCGTCGCGGTGACGGTAACCCGCGCCAATCAGGCCGCGCTGCTGGCGACGGCCACACCCTCGACACTGATCTTCGGCGGCACCAGCGCGTTGGCCACCAGCGGCGGCTCGGGAACCGGTGCGGTGTCGTTTGCGGTGACCACCGGCCCCACGATCTGCTCGATTGCCGGTGCGACAGCCACTGCCACGGGTGTTGGCACCTGCACGATTACCGCAACCAAGGCAGCCGATGCCAACTTCAACGTCGCCACCGCGACGACCACCATCACCGTCAACAATACGGTCCCCACCGTGACCGCGCCCGCCACTGGCACCACCCTTGAGGATCTGGCCAGTGCGCCGATCGCGATCACGGTCGGCGACGCGGAGACCGGCGTTGGCGCGCTGGTGCTGACGGCCACCTCATCCAATCAGGCGCTGGTGACCAATGCGGCGCTGGCTACCGGCCTGGGTGGTTCGGGCGCCAATCGCAGTCTGGTGGTCACGCCGGTTGCCAATGCCAACGGCACTGCGACCTTGACCCTCACGGTTGCCGATGCCAACGGCGGCAGCACGCCACGCACGCTGGCGTTGACCGTGACCGCAGTCAACGATGCGCCCTCGTTCACCACCGCGGGCAACATCACCACCACGCCGGGTGCTACCGGCGCGCAAACGCGGCCGGGATTCGTCACCGGCGTGGTGCTGGGTCCGGCCAATGAGCAGGGTGTTCAGGCAGTGCAGGGTTATGCGGTGACCGAGGTCAGCGATCCGGCGAACATCGTAAGCGCCGCGGTGCTGGCCACCAACGGCACCCTGTCGTTCACCCTCAGCGGCACGCCCGGCACCGCGCAGCTGAGCGCGGTGCTTACCGACAACGGCGGCACCGCCAACAGTGGCATTGCGAGTTCAGCACCGCAGGCGTTCACGATCACCGTTCCGCAGGCCGCTGACCTGGAGATCAGTCTGAGCAACGGAGTACCGCAGGTGCTGCCCGGTGCGAGCGTGGTTTATCAGCTCATCGTCGCCAATGCCGGCCCTGCCGCAGTAAGCGGCGCGCGTGTGCAGTTCCAGCTGCCGACCGGCCTGTCGAGCGCGACCTGGACCTGCACCGCGCTGTCGCTGGCAAGCTGTCCGGCCGCGTCCGGCAGTGGCGCCATCGACCAGCTCGTCAACCTGCCGAATACCGGTGCGGTGCGCTACACCTTCAGCGCAACGGTCAGCGCTGCGGTCGGCGCCACCATCACGAGCACCGCCTCGATCGCCGCGCCGGTGGGGATCGTGGAGCTCGACACCAGCGACAACGTCGCCACCGACAACGACCCAGTGGTCGGCGACCTCATCATCAGCGATGGTTTCGAGGGCGGTTCGAAGATCAGCGTGCTGCTGCCGCCGGACCCCGTCGTCGACTGATCGCTGTTCAGGCGCCTCGCATCATTCATGTGGGCGCCGCTGCAGCGGCGATCAGGACTGCCATGTGGGAGCCGCCATGGCGGCTCCCACAATCCTGCTGCAATCGCCGCGCAGATGCTGGCGCAGGAGGCGAATCTCAAGCTGCTGTTTTGCGGTGGCCGCCGCAGTAGCGGCCACCGTGGTTGCCATGTGGGAGCCGCTACAGCGGCGATTGGCATTGCCATGTGGGAGCCGCCATGGCGGCGACTGGGGAATCACCCGATTGCTGCAGTCGGCGCCTGCGCTCAGTGCGCTGCCTGTCGCGCCAGAAGATCGCGGTAGCGCGCCAGCTTCTCTTTGTGTTCCTTGATCGACACCAGGCGCTCGGCGTCCTTGCGCACCATCACGGCATTCTGTTCTTCGATCTGGCTGCGAGCGGTGCCGATGCTTTTGGCGATCTTCTCCGGCACCGGGGTCTTCGCGCGCTCGGATTCCGCCGCGACCGCCAGCAGGTCGGCCAGCGTGCGCTGCTGGTTTTCCAGCTGCAGCTTGGCCGTGGCGACCGTGGTGTCGATCATCTGCAGTTCCTGCTGGTGCGCGCGGGTGAGATCGTCCTCACTGGCATAGGACATCAGCAGCACCTGGTCGGCGGCTTTCTGTTCGGCGGCAATCCGGTCGGCTTCCGCCTTTTCATCGGCGGCGACCTTTTCGGCGGCCAGCTCTTCGGCAGACTTGATGCGGTCGAAGTTGCGCACCGCCACGCCCTGCGCATTCAGCTGGCTGCCGCCGCCAGCGCAACGCACCGGGTCGTAGGTGTTCGCAAAATACGTCTCACCCTTTTCGTTGGTGCACTTGTAGATCTTTTTCTGCGCGTGCACGGGTGCGGCCACGCACAGGGCAAGCACGGCTAACGCAGGCAGGACGCGCTTCATGGAACTCTCCGCAAATTGTTCAGGCCGGCCGGACGCCGCTCCCATACTGCGCACGATACCCGAGCAACCCGTCCCGGTGCTGAACCAGACCCGGCCGCTCGGCGGTCAACTGGAGCAGTTCGTCGAGTCCGGCGATGGCCACTACCGGCAATCCGTACGACTGCCGCACTTCGTCGGCTGCCGACAGCTCGCCGCTGCCACGTTCCTGGCGGTCGAGTGCGATCAGCACCCCGCACGGGGTGGCGCCTTGCGCGCGGATCAGCGCCACTGACTCGCGCACCGAGGTGCCGGCGGTGATCACGTCGTCGACGATCAAGACCCGCCCGGCCAGCGGCGCGCCGATCAGGATTCCTGCCTCGCCGTGGTCCTTGGCTTCCTTGCGGTTGAACGCCACCGGTACATCGCGCGCATGGCCCTCGGCCAGCGCAATCGACGCAGCGGTCGCCAGCGCGATGCCCTTGTAGGCCGGACCAAACAGCATGTCGAAGCCGATCCCCGCCGCCACGATGCTGGCCGCATAGGCCTGTCCCAACTCGCGCAGCGCGACCCCGCTGTTGAACAATCCGGCATTGAAGAAGTACGGGCTGATGCGTCCGGACTTGAGCGTGAACTGCCCGAAGCGCAGCACGTCGCAGCGCAGGGCGAGGTCGAGGAATTGGCGTTGGTGGTCGAGCATGGCGGCTGGCGGTTGGTCCGGGATGAAGGATTGTATGCGGGGCCCATGTTGGATGAGGGCTTAGGGCCCTGGGCCCTGTGCCCTGGGCCCTCTCCCCTATACCCTATCTCCCCTCAGCCGGTCCTCCGGGACCCAACGCCCACGCCCCCATGCGCATCATCACCGCCAACCTCAACGGTATCCGCTCGGCCACCGACAAGGGCTTCTTCGACTGGTTCAAGCGGCAAAAGGCCGATGTGCTGTGCCTGCAGGAGACTCGCTGCCAGCGCACGCAGCTGGCGGACAAGGCGTACTTTCCCAGCGGCTTCCACGCACATTTCCACGAAGCCGAGGCCAAGGGTTACAGCGGTGTGGCGGTGTACAGCAAGCGCGAGCCGGATGCGCTGATCGACAAGCTGGGCTGGGCGCCGTTCGATCGCGAAGGCCGCTATCTGGAGGCGCGCTTCGGCAACCTGAGCGTGGTCTCGCTGTACCTGCCCTCGGGTTCATCCAGCGAAGAGCGGCAGGCGTTCAAGTTCGAGGTCATGGGCTGGATGGGCGAGCGCCTTCGCGAGTGGCAGGCCAGCGGGCGCCAGGTGGTGCTGTGTGGCGACTGGAACATCGCGCACAAGGCGATCGATCTGAAGAACTGGCGCTCGAATCAGAAAAATTCCGGCTTCCTGCCCGAGGAGCGCGCCTGGCTCGACCATGTGTTCGACGAGCAGGGCTGGGTCGATGCGCACCGCACGCTCAAGCCCGAGGTCGCCGAGTACACGTGGTGGTCGAACCGCGCCAATGCGTGGGCCAACGACGTCGGTTGGCGCATTGATTACCAGGTGGTCACGCCGTCGCTGAAGCCAGCGCTGGCGGCGGCCCGGGTCTATCGCGAGAAGAAGTTCTCCGACCACGCGCCGCTGACGGTCGACTACGACCTGTGATTCAGCGCTCTTGCGTCACTGCGGGATCGACGTTGCGGATCGTGGATTCATCGGCCAGGCCTGCGCGCATCAGCAGTCCGTAGACGATGATGCCGGGCACGGCGGCAACGGTGGTGAGCAGGTAGAAGTCGACATAGCCGAGCGACTCGATCAGTCCACCCGCAGTGGTGCCGGTCACCAGTCGACCCACCACCGAGGCGGCAGCCGACAGCAGCGCGAACTGGGTGGCGGTGAACGACAGGTTGCACAGCGCCGACAGATAGGCCACCACCACCACCCCGCCGATCCCGCTGGCGAAGTTCTCGAAGCAGAAGGTAAAGGCCAGCATCGCATTGCTGTGGCCGATCACTGCAAGGCCGGCGAACGACAGATTGCTCACCGCCATCAGCACCAGGCTGAGCATCAGCGCACGCTTGAGTCCGATCGAGGTGTACAGCATTCCGCCGACGAAGATGCCGACCAGATAGGCGATGAATCCATAGCCCACGTCGTAGGTTGCGATCTCGACGTTGCTGAAGCCCAGGTCGTCGAGCAGCAGGCGCACGGTGAGGTTGGTCAGCGTGTCGCCGATCTTGTGCACCAGCACGAACAGCAGCACCAGCCACGCGCCGCGGCGGCGCAAGAACTCGCCCAGCGGTTCGATCACGGCGGCCAGCGCGCCGCGCAATCCGCGCACCGCCGCGGGCTGCCGATGGCGTGCCGGTTCGCCCAGCCACAGGCTGGCAAACACCGCCGGCAGCGCGAAGGCCGCGCACAGCAGATAGGCCGCGCGCCAGCCCGAGGTTTCGGCAACCAGCAGGGCGAGTGCGCCGGCGGATACCGAGCCGATCCGCCAGCCGTACTGCGACATGCCCGAGCCGGTGCCGAGCTGATGCGGTTGCAGGATCTCGATCCGGTACGCATCGATCACGATGTCGAAGGTCGCGCCCGCGATCCCGACCAGCACTGCGGCGACCGCCACCGTGGCCAGACTCGCGGTCGGATCGACTACACCCAGGAATCCGACCGCCATCGCCACCAACACCGCGGCGATCCACAGCCACGAGCAGCGCTGGCCGAAGCGCGAGAGGCCCGGCACACGCACGCGGTCGACCGCTGGTGCCCACAGGAACTTCAGGTTGTAGACCAGGAACGCCAGCGAGAACGCGGTGACGCTTTTCTTGTCGATGCCGTCCTGTGCCAGACGGGTGGTCAGCGTCGCGCCGATCATCGCAATCGGAAAGCCCGATGAGATGCCGAGCAGCAGTGCGCCCAGCGGCGCATCTTCGGCGTACGGACGGATGGCGGCGGGCAGGCGGCTGCGCCAGCCGGAAATCGTCGAGCTCATTGCTCAATGCTACAGGGCACCAGCGGGCAATCCGCGGGCATCCTGCGGATTGTGACCGCCGTGGTGCTCCGGCGTGACCAGCGCTGCTAACATTTGCACCCCGAGTCCGGGATTCGCCGCCGTGCCCGATTTCGTGCTTCGTGGCATCGAGAACGCCCTCGCCGAGCGCATCAAGTCGATTGCGCGCGAGCGCAACTGGTCGATCAACGACGTGATCCTGTACCTGGTCAAGGTCGGTCTCGGCGAAGCCGAGGAGTTCCCTGTCGAACAGGTCGCGCGCGATATCGCGCATCTGGGCGGCACTTGGGCGCCCGATGAGAGCAGCGCATTCCGTCAGGCCCTCGAGGCCTTCGAGCGGCTGCCGGAGAGCGATACGCCGTTCGGCAGCGGCAAGCCCGGCAAACCCTGAGCGCAGGCTCCTGCGCCCGTCGGGCCGCAGCGTCGTTGGCCTGTTCGGCAAAAACCCTGTAGCATCTGCGCCGCTCGTTGCTTCGTCCCCCGGATTTCCCTTCGGAGTCGAATCGCCGTCTGGCCCCAGGGTCATGCGGCACGCAGTCTCAGGTTTTGAGCGGTCGCCAGTCCTGATTGGACCTGCGTCCCGCCGACCCCGCCGCCCGGCGGACAGCGCGAGCCGGATCACACACCGCCATCCGGCGGTATCCGCAGACCAATCACCTG
>JBBRFN010000074.1:0-14105 GCA_038224265.1 Lysobacterales bacterium | reverse complement strand
TCGATCACATACTCCTGCGGCAGCACGTGCAGGATGCGCTGGTCGGCCGGAATCGCGACTGCGCGCGCGGCGTCCAGCACGCGCTCGACATCGCCTTCGGTGACCTCTTTTTCGCGGATCGCCACCACGCCCTGCGAGTTGAGGCTGCGGATGTGGCTGCCGGAGATGCCGGCATACACCGAACGGATCTCGCAACCGGCCATCAGCTCGGCTTCTTCGATCGCGCGCTGGATCGCCTGGGTGGTCGATTCGATGTCCACCACCACGCCGCGCTTCATGCCTTTCGACGGATGGGTGCCGATGCCGATCACCTCGACGGGCTCGCCGGGCGCGTATTCGCCGACGATCGCCACGATCTTCGAGGTGCCGATATCGAGGCCGACCAGGAGCGTCTTGTTTTCTGACTTGCGGGACATGCTCAGGCCTGCGGCGCGGGAACGGGAATGGGTGGCGCGATCGGTGGCGCGATCGGTGGCGCGGTCTGCTGCCACTGCACGGCGAAACCGTTGGCGTAGCGCAGGTCGGCGCGCAACAGCACGAGACCGGCGCTGCCATCGACGTGGCGTAATGCATCGAGGAAGCGGGTGAGGCGCTCGCTGGCCTGCTCGCGGCCCAACACCAGCGTCGCGCCGCTGGCGGTAAGCAGCGTCCAGCTGCCGCGTGCGCTGAGTGCGAGCTCGGCGATCGCCATGCCGGTGCCCTGCATGGCCGCACTCGCGCTGCGCTGGAAGGCCAGCGCATCGGCGACCCGCGTCTCGGGACCGGACAGTCGCGGCAAGCCCTCGGGCACGGTATTGCCGGGCACCTCGAACAGTTCTCCGGCGCTGTCGATGAGTCGGCCATCCGACCACACCGCCGCAGCGCTGCGCTCGCGAACCTGGACTTCGAAGGTATCGGGCCAGCGGCGCCGCACTTCGGCGCGCTCGACCCACGGGATCCGCTCGATCGCGCCGCGGATCGCATCCAGATCGACGGCGAAGAAACCACCTTCGAGGCGCGGCGCGATCGCGGCGCGCACCTGTTCGGCGTTGACCCGTTCGAAGCGGGCGTCGATGCGCAGCTGGCGGAACGGCCAGCGGTCGGACAAGAACCAGCCGTTGAGCGCACCGACGATCGGCAGCGCGATCACCGCCAGGGCAAGGGTCCAGGCGAGCAGCTTGACCAGCGCGTTGCCGCGCACGTGCGCGTTCATGCGGCCTCCTGCGGGAAGCTGGTTTCGAGGATGCGCCAGCACAGCGACTCGAAGTCGATGCCGACCGCGCGCGCGGCCTTCGGCACCAGGCTGTGGCTGGTCATGCCCGGCGCGGTGTTGACCTCCAGCAGCCAGTTGCCGCCCGCGCGGTCGCGCATCACATCGACGCGGCCCCAGCCGGCGCAGCCGAGCGCATCGAAGGCGGCCAGCGACAGCGCGCGCAGCGCGCCTTCTTCCGCGCCATCGAGACCGGGGCAGATGTACTGGGTATCGTCGGAGATGTATTTGGCGTGGTAGTCGTAGTACTCGCCGGGCGGCACGATGCGGATCGAGGGCAGCGACTCGCGACCGAGCACGCCGACGGTGTACTCCTCGCCGACGATCAACTGCTCGATCAGCAACTCGCCGTAGTAGCGCGCGGCCAACTCGATCGCCGCCGGCATATCGTCGGCGCTGAACACGCGACTGATGCCTACGCTGGAACCCTCGTTGGCGGGCTTGACCACCACCGGCAGTCCCAGCGTGGCGATCGCTGCACGCACATCGCCGCCGGCTGCATGGCGCACGTAGCGCGGGGTCGGCAGGCCCAGCGCCAGCCACACCTGCTTGCTGCGGATCTTGTCCATCGACAGCGCAGAACCGAGCACGCCGGAGCCGGTGCAGGGCACCCCGAGTGCCTCCAACGCACCCTGCAGTACGCCATCCTCGCCACCGCCACGATGGCCGTGCAGCACGTTGAACACGCGGTCGATGGCACCGCGCTGCGCGGCGGCGATCAGGGCCGGAATGCCGTCGATCGGCTGCGCATCGATGCCGCGCGCGCGCAGGGCTGCGAGCACGTTGGCGCCGGAGTTGAGCGATACCTCGCGCTCGGACGAAGTGCCGCCGAGCGCTACGGCAACGCGACCAAAGTCCTGTGCTCGCGCGATGCGGCTCATGCGAGGACCTCCGGCAGGGCCGCAGCCGCGGCAAGCTCGGCGGCTACATGGCCGATGTCGCCGGCACCCATCAGCAGGATCAGGTCGCCGTCGCGGGCCAGCGGGGCCAGCGCCGCGGGCAAGTCGCGCGCGGTCTTGACCAGCACTGGATCGACGCGGCCGCGCGCGCGCACCGCGCGCGCCAGCGCCTTGCCATCGGCGTTCGCGATCGGACTCTCGCCGGCCGGATAGACCTCGGTGAGCACCAGCACGTCGACCTGCGCGAGCACCTCTGCGAAGTCATCGAGCAGGTCGCGGGTACGGGTGTAGCGATGCGGCTGGAAGGCCACCACCAGACGCCGGTCCGGCCAGCCGCCGCGTGCTGCGTCGAACACTGCCGCCAGTTCGCGCGGATGATGGCCGTAGTCGTCGATCAACATCGCGCGCCCGCCGCCGACGCGAATCTCGCCATGCCGGTGGAAACGTCGGCCGACGCCGCGGAACCCAGCCAGCGCGCTCGCGATGGCCTCGTCGCTGACCCCGAGTTGCCAGCCCAGCGCCGCTGCGGCCAGCGCATTGAGCACGTTGTGCCGACCCGGCAGGTCGAGCACCACCGGCACGGCAGCATCGCGCTTGGGCAGATGCAGGTCGAAATGCATCGCAAAACCGTGCTGGCGCACGTTGCTGGCGCGCACATCGGCTTGCGGCGCTTCGCCGTAGGTCATCACGTTGCGCGGCGTGAGCTTCGCGAGCGCGGCGGTTTCCGCATCGTCGATGCACAGGATCGCCAGACCATAGAACGGCAGGTGGTGCAGGAAATCGGCGAAGGCCTGGCGCACCTGGCCAAAATCGCCACCGTAGTTTTCCAGGTGGTCGGCGTCGATGTTGGTGACCACCGCGATCGACGGCTGCAGCAACAGGAACGAGCCGTCGCTCTCGTCGGCCTCGGCGATCAGGAAGCGACTCTGACCGAGTCGCGCATTGGTGCCGGCGGAATTGAGCTGGCCGCCGATCACGAAGGTGGGATCGAGGCCACCCTCGGCCAGCACCGATGCAGCGAGGCTGGTGGTGGTGGTCTTGCCGTGGGTGCCCGCCACCGCGATGCCGGTCTTCAGGCGCATCAGCTCGCCGAGCATCTCGGCGCGCGGCACTACCGGGATTCGTCGCTCGCGCGCGGCGAGCAGTTCGGGATTGTCGGCGGCGATCGCGCTGGAGACCACCAGCACGTCGGCGTCGGCGACATGCGCGGCAGCATGGCCACGATGCACGCGCACGCCGGCAGCGGCGAGGCGGCGGGTGACCGCGCTCTCGCCCAGATCCGATCCCGACACCTGGTAACCGAGCGTGGCCAGCACCTCGGCGATGCCGCTCATGCCGGCGCCACCGATGCCTACGAAGTGCACGCGCGCGTAGGCGCGCATCAGGTCGGCGTGTTCGGCCATGCGCCGCAGGGTCATGGCCGCGCCTCCGCGATGCACGCATCGGCGATCTGCGCGGCCGCGTCCGGCGTGGCCAGCCGCCGCGCAGCCTCGGCCATGCCGAGCAGCAGCGCGCGATCGCGCCCGAGGTCGATCAGCACCTGCGCGAGGGCCACGGCCAGCTGCGGGCCCTCCGGTTCGAGGATCGCGGCACCGCGCTCGACGAGATAGTCCGCGTTGCGGGTCTGGTGATCATCGACCGCGAACGGGAACGGCACCAGCACCGCACCCACGCCGGCCGCGCACAGCTCGGCCAAGGTCAGCGCGCCGGAGCGACAGATCACCACATCGGCCCATGCATAGGCCGCAGCCATGTCGTCGATGAATGGATCGACCCGTGCAGTCAGACGCTGTTCGGCATAGTTTGCGCGCGCGGCATCGATCAGCGCA
Source organism: Lysobacterales bacterium (assembly GCA_038224265.1). Lineage (GTDB taxonomy): Bacteria > Pseudomonadota > Gammaproteobacteria > Xanthomonadales > Ahniellaceae > UBA4656. Next base: position 10,128 of record JBBRFN010000074.1, on the reverse strand, counting down.
CGGCCGGCCTGATGCCAGACCTCGACGCTGCCCGCCGGCACCTGCGCCAGTGCCACCGGAACGGCGCGATTGAGCGCGCGCGCGCCTTGGCTTCCGCCCAGCACCAGCAGCCGCAGTGCGCCCTCGCGCGCAGCGAATCGGTGTGCCGGCGGCGCGATCGCTGCAATGCCGGCGCGCACCGGATTGCCGACGGTCTCGCCACGCTGCGCAAAGGCATCCGGAAAACCGCACAGCACGCGGCGCGCCAGCCGCGCGAGGATGCGATTGGTATAGCCCGGTACGCGATTCTGTTCGTGCACCAGCAGCGGCACACCGCTCAGGCGCGCGGCAAGCCCACCCGGGCCGGCGGCGAATCCGCCGAAGGAAATGGCGGCGCGCGGGCGATGGCGCTTGAAGATTCTCAGGGCCTCGACCACGGCGCGGGTCAGTCGCCACGGCATGGCCATCAGCGGCCGCAGGCCCTTGCCGCGCAAAGCGGAGATCCCAACCCGCTCCAGCGGCAGGTTGGCAGCGGGCCCCAGGGTGTTTTCCAGGCCATGCGCCGAGCCCAGCCATACGACCGGCACGCCACGCTCGCGCAGCACTGCGGCCACCGCCAGCCCCGGGAAAATGTGGCCACCGGTGCCACCGGCCATGATCATCACCGGCGCGCTCATGTCAGCGCCCCGACGAGCTGCTCGGCTTCGCGCTCGAGCGCGATTTCTGCCGCGCGCTGCGAGACTTCGTAGCTGACCCGCAGCACCAGGCCGAGTGCCGCACAGGTCAGGATCAGCGACGATCCACCAGCGCTGATCAGCGGCAGGGTCAGGCCCTTGGTCGGCAGCACCCCGAGATTGACGCCGACCGATACCAGCGACTGCACTGCCAACCACAGTCCAACACCGAAGGCGCAGTAACCGGCGAATGCCTGGCCCTGCTCGACCGCGCGCAGGCCGATCTTGAACGCGCGCGTGCACACGATGCCGAACAGCACCAGCACCAGCACGATCCCGGCCAGTCCGAGCTCCTCGGCGATCACCGCGAGGATGAAGTCGGTACTGGCCTCCGGCAGGTAGTACAGCTTTTGTACCGAGGCGCCGAGTCCGACGCCGAACCATTCGCCGCGACCGACCGCGATCAATGCCTGCGACAACTGGAAGCCGTCGTTGAACGGATCGGCGAAAGGATCCAGGAACGAGGTCAGCCGCTTGACCCGATACGGCTCGGCGATCGCCGCGATCGCCATCACCGGCATGCCGAGCAGGGCCAGGCCGCCGAGATCGCGCGCGCGTGCGCCGGCCAGCCAGATCATGCCGCCGGCAATCGCGCAGATCAGCGCGGCTGAACCGAAATCCGGCTGCAGCAGCAGCAGAATCACGATCGCGGCCACCACGCCCAGCGGTTTGATGATGCCCAGCATCGAGGTGCGCACGCGGGTCGAAAAGCGCACCAGGTGGCTGGCCAGGTGCACGATCAGCAAGAGCTTTACCGCTTCGACCGCCTGGAAACCCATGAAGCCCAGATTCAGCCAGCGCGATGCGCCATTGATGCGCCGGCCCAGGCCCGGCACCAGTACTGCCAGCAGCAGCAGGAAGATCACCAGCAGCATCAGTCGACTGTTCTGCTCCAGGCGCGCCAGCGGAGTGCGCATCGCGACCGCCGCAAACACCGCCCCGATGGCGAGAAACACCGCCTGCCGGATCGGCTGGTAAAAGGCGCGCAGGCCATCGGCATCCGCGATCGCGATCGAAGCCGAGGCCACCATCACCAGGCCGAACGCCGCCAGTGTCAGCGTGGCCAGCAGCAACGGCAGGTCGTACTCGCCAGTGAGCTCCTCGCGGCGCAGGGCCTGTACCGATTGGCGCCAGTCGAAGGTCATCTCAGCGCACCTTCAACGTGGCCAGCGACATCAGCACCAGCACTACGCTGATGATCCAGAAGCGCACGATCACGCGCGGCTCGGGCCAGCCCTTGAGTTCGAAGTGATGGTGGATCGGCGCCATCCGGAAGATGCGCCGCCCGGTCAGCTTGAAGCTGGCGACCTGCAGGATCACCGACAGGGTTTCGATCACGAACAAACCGCCCATCAGGACCAGGATCAGTTCCTGGCGGGTGATCACCGCGATCGTGCCGATCGCCGCCCCCACGGCCAGCGCGCCGACATCGCCCATGAACACCTGCGCGGGGTAGGTGTTGAACCACAGGAATCCGAGTCCGGCACCGGCGAGCGCGCCGCAGATGATCGACAGCTCACCCGCGCCGGGCACGTAGGGCACCTGCAGGTAGGTACTGAATACGCTGTTGCCCGCGACGTAGGCGAAGATGCCCAGCGCACCGGCGACCATCACCGAGGGCACGATGGCCAGGCCGTCGAGCCCGTCGGTGAGGTTCACCGCATTGGAGAAACCCACGATCCAGAAATAGGCCATTACCGGAAACAGCAGGCCCAGCGGAATCGCGATCTCCTTGATCACCGGCACGATCAGGGTGGTGGCGGCGGGCACATCGGCGCTGAAGTACAGCCACAGTGCCGCGATCGTTCCGAATACCGACTGCAGCAGGTATTTCCAGCGCGCCGACAGACCCTTGGGGTTTTTCTTGGCGAGCTTGAGCCAGTCGTCGAGCCAGCCGACGAAACCGAAGCCGAACATCACGAACAGCACGATCCACACGTAGCGGTTCGACAGATCTGCCCACAGCAGGGTCGCCACGCTGATCGCGGTGATGATCAGGGTGCCGCCCATGGTGGGCGTGCCGGCTTTGGAGAAGTGGCTCTTCGGACCGTCATCGCGGATCGGCTGGCCGGCTTTCATCGCCGATAGCTTGCGGATGAAGTGCGGCCCCAGCAGCAGCGACACGCCGAGCGCGGTCAGCGCCGACAGGATCGAGCGGAAGGTCAGGTACTGGAACAGATTGAAGCCGCTGAACTCCTGTTCGAGCAGGCGCGCCAGTTCAAGCAGCATGGTGGCCCCCCTGCGCGCGCATGCCGTGTGCTGCGAGCACCGCGTCGACCACGCGCTCCATGCCGGAGCTTCGCGATCCCTTGACCAGCACGCGCACACCGGGCTTGAGCGCGCGCGACAGATCGCTCGCCAGACTCGCCCGATCCGGATACGACTGCGCATGGGGGCCGAAGGCGGCCGCCGCATGTGCGGCCAGCGGCCCGACGGTAAACATGCGCGCGATGCCCGACTCGCGCGCGTGGCGGCCGACCTCGGCGTGCATCGCGGTCTCGCGCGAGCCGAGCTCTTTCATGTCGCCCAGCGCCAACCACGCGTCGCCGTCGCCGGCACCCGCGACCAGGGTCGCAATGCCCGCCATCACCGACGCGGGGTTTGCGTTGTAGCTGTCGTCGAACAGCACCCAGCCATGCGGCGAGGCGTGGCGCGTCAGGCGACCGGCGACATCGGGTGCGGCCTCGAGGCCGCGCTTGATGGTGTCCAGCGGAACGCCCAATGCGTGTGCGGCCGCAGCAGCCGCCAGCGCATTCATCACGTTGTGGCGACCCGGCAGCCCGAAGTCGATCGCCACCTCGCCGGCCGGCGTGACCAGGGTGAAGCGACTGCGCTCGCCCAGTGCGAGTCCGGTGGCGGTCACCGCGCACGCGGTATCGAGACCGAACTCCACCCGTGTGCGCAGTCCGAGCAACTGACGGAAGTAAGGCGCGAAGGGATCGTCGGCATTGACTATGCCGATGCCATCGCGACCGAGGCCCTCGTAGATTTCGGCCTTGGTGCGCGCAACGCCCTCGACGCTGCCGAGGCGCTCGAGGTGCGCTGGACCGATATTGGTGATCAGCGCGACGTCGGGCTGGCCGATACGCACCAGATAGTGGATGTCGCCGGGCTTGCCAGCGCCCATCTCGAGCACCGCGTAGTCGACTTCGCGATCGAGCGCGAGCACGCTCAGCGGCAGACCGATCTCGTTGTTGAAGTTGCCCGGCGTGGCCGCGGAGCGGCCGGCCAGCTCCAGGATCGCGGCGATCAGCGTCTTGGTGGTGGTCTTGCCGTTGGAACCGGTGACCGCCACGACCTGTGCGGGCAGTCGCTGGCGCCAGTGGCGCGCGAGTTCGGCCAGCGCTGTCTGCGTGTCGGCGACCACGATCTGCGCGATGCCCACCTCGCCCTGTGCGCGCTGCACCACTGCCGCGGCAGCGCCACGGCGCGCAGCATCGGCCACATACGCATGGCCATCCATGTGCTCGCCGCGCAGGGCAAAAAACAGCGCGCCAGCGGGCACGCTGCGACTGTCGGTGGACACGCCGGCAAACGCAGCATCGCTGCCAAGCAGCGAGCCACCCATCCAGACCGCGGCAGTGGCGATGCGCTCGCGGATCATGCGCAGGCCTCCAGCGCTGCATGCGCGCAGCGCAGGTCGTCGAAGGGGCGGCGCGCGCCGGCGACGTCCTGGTAGGTCTCGTGTCCCTTGCCGGCGATCAGAACCGTGTCGGTGGAACCGGCCATCGCCACCGCCAGCGCGATCGCGCTCGCGCGATCGCGTTCGATGCGTGCCCGATCCGGATGCTGCAAGCCGGCGAGGATTGCGGCCACGATCGCAGCGCCGCTTTCGCCGCGCGGATTGTCGTCGGTCAACACCACCACGTCGGCCAGCCGCTCGGCGATCGCTCCCATCTGCGGACGCTTGCCCGCATCGCGCTCGCCACCGCACCCGAACACGCACAGCAGGCGGCCGGCGGTATGCGCGCGCAGGCTTTGCAGCGCCTGCTCCAGCGCATCCGGGGTATGCGCGTAGTCGATCACCACCAGCGGCGCGCGACCGTCGCCACCGATGCGGTTCATGCGGCCATTGACCGCAGCCAATCGAGCGAGCACCGCCGTGGCTTGCGCGAAGCCGATGCCGAGTGCGCCGAGGCAGGCCGCGACCGTGAGCAGGTTGTCGACGTTGAATCGCCCCAACAGCGGCGATTCCAATGCGCCGCTGCCCCACGGCGTATGCAGATGAAAGCGGATGCCGGCAGCGGAGGTCTGCAGGTCCATCGCACGCAGATCCGCGGCGGAATCGCCTGCAGCACTGCAGGTGAGAACCATCGCTGCACGCGGACCGTCGGCGAGCAGCTGCCGGCCGGCCGGGTCGTCGATGTTGATCACCGCGGTGGCAAGCCCTTCGCGCTGGAACAGGCGCGCCTTGGCGGCGTAGTAGTTGTCCATCGTGCCGTGGTAGTCGAGGTGATCGCGGGTCAGGTTGGTGAATGCGCCGATGTCGATGGCGACCGCATCGACCCGACCTTGTTCGAGCGCATGCGAGGACACTTCCATCACCACGTACTCAGCGCCGGCGGCGACGAACTGCGCCAGCAGGCGGTGCACCGAGATCACATCGGGCGTAGTGCGCTCGCCATCACTGGTCTGGCCATACAGGCCGGCGCCGAGCGTGCCGATGGTCGCGGCAGTTGAGCCAAGCTCGGTCAGCGCCTGCGCCAGCAGTTGCACGGTCGAGGTCTTGCCGTTGGTGCCGGTGATGCCGATCACGCTCAGCGCCTGCGACGGCGAGCCGTACCAGCGATCGGCGATGGCGCCCAGCCTGCGCCGCAAATCGGGCACCGCGATGACCGGAATCGGCAGCTCTGCGGGCTGTGCGGGCGGTTCGAACAGCACCGCGCTGGCGCCACGGATGACCGCAGCAGTGGCATGTTCGATGCCGTGACCGCGCGAGCCGGCCAGTGCCACGAACACATCGCCGGCGATCACGGCACGACTGTCCAGGCACAGGCCCGCGACCGGCAGCACGCCCGCGCTGCCGGCATCGGCGTAGCCATCGATCAGCGACTGCAGGGTGCGCGGCATGGCGCTCATGGCTGCACCGCTTCGGCGAACGGCGAGTCGTCGGCCGCCGCACTGGGGATGACCGGCGCGCTGAACGGATTGGGCATGATGCCGGCAGACGCCGGTGCGAGGTTGTCGGGCGTGACATCGAGCAGGCGCAGTGCGCCGGGCATCACGCGGCCGAATACGGGTGCTGCGACCAGGCCACCGTAGTAGACCTCGCCCTGCGGATCGTCGATGACCACCACCGCGGCCAGACGCGGCGCCGATGCCGGTACGAGTCCTGCGAATACGCTGACATAGCGGCTCTGATAGCCACCTGCCGCGGCCTTGCGCGAAGTGCCGGTCTTGCCGGCAACCAGGTAGTTCATCACCGCAGCCTTGCTGCCGGAGCCCTCGGTCACCACGTGGCCGAGCATCTCGATCACGCTGCGTGCGATCTGCGGATCGAGCACCGCGGCATCGGTCGACACACTGCCGGCGACAAAGGTCGGCGCGCGCAGGCGCCCGCCATTGCCGAGCGCGGCGTAGGCCTGCGCCAGCTGCAGTGGCGTCACCGACAGGCCGTAGCCGTAGGACATCGTGGCTTTTTCGACCAGGCCGCGGCCGCGCGAGGGCGCCAGCACGCCGGCCGATTCGCCGGGAAAGCCGCAGCCGGTCGCCTGGCCGAAGCCGAAGCGATGGAACATGTCGTACAGGTGATCGTCGCCCAACTGCAGGGCGATGCGGGTCGCGCCGACATTGCTCGACTTGGTCAGCAGACGGGTCAGGTCGATCGGGCCGTAGTTGCGCACATCGCGCACCACGTGATTGCCCACCGGCATCCATCCGGGCGTGGTGTCGATGATCGTATCGGGCTTGAACTTGCCGCTTTCGAGGCCGGCGGCAACGGTCAGCGCCTTGACCACCGAACCGGGCTCTACCACGTCGGTGACGGCGCGGTTGCGGCGCGCCTGCGGATCGCTGCTGCCGCGCGCATTGGGATTGAACGATGGCCAGTTGACCATCGCGAGGATCTCGCCGTTGCGCACGTCGATGATCACCATGCTGCCCGCGCGCGCCTGGTGCTCGGACACCGCCGCGACCAGTTCGCGGTAGGCCAGGTACTGCAGGCGGCGGTCGATCGACAGGCGCAGGTCGCGGCCCGGCTGCGGCTCGCGCATCAGCTCGACGTTCTCCACCACGTCGCCGCGGCGATTCTGGATCACGCGCTTGGAGCCCGGCTTGCCGGTCAGCCAGTCGTCGAAGGCCAGCTCCAGTCCTTCCTGGCCGTGGTCGTCGATATTGGTGAATCCCAGCACGTGGGCGAGCATCTCGCCGGCCGGGTAGTAGCGGCGGAATTCGCGCTGCACGTTCACGCCCGGCACGTCGAGCGCCATGATCCGGGCCGCCTCGTCGGGTGCCAGATGGCGACGCAGGTAGACGAACTCCTTGCCTGCGCGATCTTCCAGCCGGCGTTCGAATTCGGCCGCATCGACACCCAGCGCGAGTGCCAGCTCGGCGATCCGCTCGCGGTGCGCGAGCACTTGCGCGGGCTGTGCCCAGATCGACTCCACCGGCGTAGATACCGCCAACGGCTCGCCGTTGCGATCGACGATCATGCCGCGCGAGACCGGAATCGCGCGCTCGCGCACGAAGCGCTGCTCACCCTGGTCCTGATAGAACTCCTTGCGCACCACCTGCAGGTCGACCGCGCGCACGATCAATGCGGTCGAACCCAACACCAGCAGCATGGCCAGGCCCTGCACGCGCAGACGCGTGCGGACCTGCGGGGTCTTGATGGCGGACGCGGGGCCGGGTCTCATCGGCAGCTCCGCCGGCGCGCCGCCCACGCGCAAGCCCTGCCGCGCGCGGGCGCGGCAGGACTGGCAGGCGGTTCGGCGATCCGGCGGAGCTGCACCCACGCCGGACCACCGCGGACGCGTACGCGCCCGCGCGATCTTCGAGCACCCGCTGCGTTATGCAGTCTGCAGTGCATGGCGTTGGTTTTCCCCCTCACCGCCGGATTACCCTGGTCGCTGCGGGCGCCGGGAAATCCATCCCGAGTTCGCCACGCGCGATCTTTTCGATTCGATTCGTATCTGCCCAGGTCGCCTGCTCGAGCTGCAGCCGACCAAACTCGATGTTCAACTCGTCGCGCGCGGTCTCCAGCGCGGTCAGCGCAACGAACAGCCGCCGACTCTCGTTGCGCGCATACACCACGCCCAGCGCGCCGATCACCGCAGCCGCCAGCAGCACCATCCATGCGAACAGCGCAACCGGCTTCATGGCAGGCGCTCGGCCACACGCAGCACCGCGCTGCGCGAGCGCGGATTGCGCGCCACTTCGGCAGCAGACGGCTTGACCGCATCGCCCAGCGCACGCAGGCGCAAGCGCGGCGCATCCGGCGGCGGCGGCAGGCCGCGACGCCCTGCAGCCGGCGCGCGCGACTCGTCGCGGATGAAACGTTTGACCACCCGATCCTCCAGCGAATGGAAGCTGATCACCGCCAGCCGGCCGCCCGCTTTCAGACGTGCGACCGCTGCCTGCAAGCCGGCAGCGAGCTCGTCGAGCTCGCTGTTGACCACGATGCGCAGGCCCTGGAACGTACGGGTCGCGGGATGTTTGCCCGGCTCGCGCGAGCGCACCGTGCGCGCGACCAGCTCGGCCAGTTCGCGGGTGGTGGTCAGCGGCGTTTCCGCGCGCAGCAACACCAGCGCGCGCGCGATACGGCGGCTCTCGCGCTCCTCGCCGTATTGCCACAGGGCATCGGCGATCTCGCGCTCGGCGGCCTGTGCCAACCACTGCGCCGCGCTGATTCCGCGCGTGGTATCCATCCGCATGTCGAGCGGGCCGTCGGACTGGAAGCTGAAGCCGCGCTGCGCGAGATCCAGCTGCGGCGAGGAAACCCCCAGATCGAACAGCACGCCATCGAGACCGTCGCGGGTCTCATCCCAGTCGGCCAGCTGCGCGAAGCTGTCGTGCCGGATCCGCACCCGCGGATCGACACCCCAACGCGCGCGCGCAACCGCGATCGCGTCCGGATCCTTGTCCATCAACAGCAGCCGCCCGGCGTCGCCCAGGCGCTCCAGCACTGCTTGTGCGTGACCACCGCGCCCGAAGGTGCCGTCGAGGTAGACCCCGGATGCCTGCACCGCGAGCGCTGCGAGCGCTTCATCGAGCAGCACCGGCACGTGCCCGCCCGGTGGCGCGACGACTGCCGGCCCGCCGACCCGATCGCCTGCGCCCTCGCCTGCCACGCGCCGCCCCCGCGGCGTCGCGCTCACAGGCGCAGGCCCGCCATTTCTGGCGTGATCTGGTCTTCGACGATGGTTTCCCTGACCTTGGCCAGGTGTGCCGTCTCGCTCCACAACTCGAAGCGCGTGCCCATGCCCAACAGCACCGCCTTGCGCTCGATGCCGGCTGCGGTGCGCTGGCTGGCGGGCAACAGCACCCGGCCATTGCCATCGACATCCAGCGGCGAGGCCGCACCGACCAGCTTCATCTGCAGATTGCGGTGCACGGCCTTGGCGGTGGGCAGGGCCACTACCTGGTCGCGCACGGTGTCCCACTCCTTCGGCGGAAACAGCCACAGGCAACCGCTCTCGAAGGGGTTGTAGGTGGCGATCAGACGACCTTCGCAAGCACCGGACACGAGCTCCCGATAGGCGCTCGGAATGGTCATCCGGCCCTTTTCGTCGATCGTGATTGCGGTCTCGCCCTGAAACATGGCCACCCAAGAAAACCCACATTTTTCCCGCATTTACCACTACTGCCCACCTTAGTCTCGGGTTCTGAGACTGTCAATGGCGAAAAGCGGGCAGGGTCGGTGTTTCCGGCGAGTTGTTGCAGGACGTCACAGGTGCCGACGCAACAGCGCTTGGATGCGGGTGTTCGGATGCTTGCGACTGCAGCGCAGCGGGCTTGCGACTGCATCCCTTCCTCCATGTGGGAGCCGCCATGGCGGCGATCGCAGTAGCGATGAATTGCCCAAGTCGCTGCCATGGCAGCTCCCACAAGGAGCGATCGGTCGCGCTTCAAGCGCGAAGAGCGGCTGCTTGGCAGTGCAACCCAAGAAACCGGCTAAACTGCCGTGCGGAGTAGGCCAGACAGTCGCGGTGCGCGATTTCGGCGCATCGAGGAAAGTCCGGGCTCCTCAGGGCACGGTGCCAGGTAACGCCTGGGCGGCGCGAGCCGACGGAAAGTGCAACAGAAAACAAACCGCCGAAGCAGGGCAACCTGCTGGCAAGGGTGAAATGGTGCGGTAAGAGCGCACCGCGCTGGTGGCAACACTCAGCGGCACGGCAAACCCCACCGGGAGCAAGACCAAATAGGGAAGCATTGGCGTGGCCCGCGCTGCTTCCGGGTAGGTCGCTTGAGCCGTCCG
>JBBRFN010000073.1:0-14204 GCA_038224265.1 Lysobacterales bacterium | reverse complement strand
ATCGACGCACGGTTCACCTTGTGGGAGCTGCAATGGCAGCGCCTGCGGCGACCGGCTATGCCGCAGTCGCCGGCATGCCGGCTCCCACAAGGACCATCGAAGGGAGGGTGCCGCGGGGACGCTGCCCTGGCAGCTTATGGCGCCTTCGACCACCGTCATCTACTCACGGGAATCCTTGTGGTAGCTGCCCGCGCCGCGTCTGCTGTGACCGGCTATGCCGCAGTCGCCGGCATGCCGGCTCCCACAAGGACCATCGAAGGGCTTGTGCAGCGGGGAGGCTGCCATGGCAGCGACCGCGCCGATCCATGACTGGCATCGACACACGGTTCACCTTGTGGGAGCTGCCATGGCAGCGACTGCCGCGACCGGTGATGCCGCAGTCGCCGGCATGCCGGCTCCAACCAAGAAATCCCCGCCGGGCGCGAGCCGGGACTCAGCGCCCGCTCACCCCAACGCGTCATCCAACTCCGCGCGCAGATCGCCCACATCCTCCACGCCGACCGACAGCCGCACCAGATTGTCGTGGATGCCCAGCCGCGCACGGTTTTCTTCCGGTACCGACGCGTGGGTCATGATCGCGGGATGATTGATCAGGCTCTCGACCCCGCCCAGCGATTCGGCCAGCGCAAACAGCCGGCAGCGCTCCATCATGCGCCGGGTCTCGGCAAGGCCGCCCTTGATGTAGGCACTGATGATGCCGCCGAAGCCGTTCATCTGGCGCGCCGCAAGGGCGTGCTGCGCATGGTCGGCCAGGCCTGGATAAATCACGCGCTCGATGCGCGGATCGCGGGCCAGCCAGCCGGCAAGCTCCAGCGCGGAAGCGCAGTGCTGGCGCATGCGCAAATGCAGTGTCTTGACCCCGCGCAGCGCAAGGAACGAGTCGAACGGCCCCTGGATGCCGCCGACCGCATTCTGCAGGAAGGTCATCTTGTCGGCGACTTCGGCATTTTCTCCCACCACCACCACGCCACCGACCATGTCGGAGTGGCCGTTGAGATACTTGGTCGCCGAGTGCATGACCATGGTCGCGCCGAATTCCAGCGGGCGCTGCACGATCGGCGAGCAGAACGTGTTGTCGACCACCAGGATGATGCCGCGCGCGCGCGCGAATTCGCCCAGACGCGCAAGATCGACCACCTTGAGCATCGGATTGGTCGGCGTCTCGCACCAGATCAGCCGCGTTTGCGGGCGCACCGCGGCCGCCAGTGCGTCGATATCGTTCAGATCCACGAACGTGAAGTCGAGCCCTGCCGAGCGCCGCCGCACGCGCTCGAACAGTCGATAGGTGCCGCCGTAGACATCGTCCATGCAGATCACGTGCGAACCGCTGTCGAGCAGGTCGAGCACGGTGGCGGTCGCGGCGAGGCCCGAGGCAAAGGCATAACCCCGCGTGCCACCTTCCAGATCGGCGATGCAGCGTTCCCACGCGAAGCGGGTGGGATTGTGCGAACGCGAGTACTCGAAGCCCTGGTGCACGCCGGGACTCGACTGCACGTAGGTGCTGGTCGCATAGATCGGCACCATCACCGCGCCGGTCGAGGGATCGGGGCTCTGGCCTGCATGGATTGCGCGAGTGCCGAGGCCTTGGGGCTTTTGGGTGGTCATTGGTTATCGGGAACTGCTGTGGCGGTGTGGTCGGAGGGAGGCGCTTTGGTTTGGGGCCCAGGGCCCAGGGCTCAGGGCCCAGAAAAACCGTCGAGCGGCGGCTGTTGCGGGGATTCGGTAGCTGCATCTCGATGAGAGTGTCAGACACAGGGTACAGAAACAGCGCGAATGGCGGCTATTACTGGGCCCTGAGCCCTGGGCCCTGGGCCCTGCTCTCAAGAAACCCTGCGCCGCAAGAAATTCAACAAATCGATCCGCGTGATCAGGCCGAGGAACTTCGCGCCGTCGACCACGATCGCGACATGTCCGCGGTCGAACAGCGGGATCAGTTCGGCCAGCGGGCGCTTGACGTCGATCAGATCGAGCGCGCCGATCATCGCGGTAGCCACCGTATCGCGGAAGCGCGCCTCGTTGCCGAACACGTGCATCAGCACGTCGGATTCGTCGAGGATGCCGACGATGCGGTCGCCGTCCATCACCGGCAGCTGCGAGACGTCGTAGAGCTTCATGCGCTGGTAGGCCAGCAGCAGCAGGTCGTCGGGCTTGACCACCACGGTGTCGCGCTGCGAGTACGGGCGCAGGATCAGATCGCGCAGATCGCCGAACTGCTCGCGCTCGATGTAGCCGTTGTCGAGCATCCAGTAGTCGTTGTACATCTTCGACAGGTACTTGTTGCCGGTATCGCAGACGAAGGCGACCACTTTTTTCGGGGTCGTCTGTTCGCGGCAATAGCGCAGGGCCGCGGCGATGATGGTGCCGCTGGATGAGCCGCCGAGGATGCCTTCCTTCATCAGCAACTCGCGTCCGGCGAGAAAGCTGTCCTTGTCGCTGACCTGATACGAATGCTTGACCCGCGAGTGGTCGGCAATCGCCGGCACGAAGCCCGAGCCGATGCCCTCGACGGTCCAGCTGCCTACCGTGGCCGGCGCCTGCCCATCGTTGATCAGGCCGGTGAGGATCGAGCCCTGCGGGTCGGCGAGAATGAGTTCGACATGCGGCGCGACCTTCGCGAAGTAGCGCGACAGCCCGGTCATGGTGCCCGACGAGCCGACGCCGAACACGATGGCGTCCATGTCGTGCTCCATCTGGTCCCAGATCTCGGGCCCGGTGACCGTCTCGTGCGCCAGCGGGTTGTTCGGGTTGCCGAACTGGTTGATGTAGTACGCCCCCGGGGTCTCCTTCGCGATCTGCTCGGCAAGATCCAGGTAGTACTCCGGGTGCCCGCGACCGACATCCGAGCGCGTCAGGCGCACCTGGGCCCCCATCGCCTTGAGGTTGAAGATCTTCTCGCGGCTCATCTTGTCGGGCACCACCAGCAGCAGCTTGTAACCCTTCTGCTGAGCGGCAAGCGCAAGTCCTAGGCCGGTATTGCCCGCCGTGCCCTCGACCAGGGTCGCGCCCGGCGCGATCTTGCCCTCGCGTTCGGCGGCCTCGATCATGAACAGTCCGATGCGGTCCTTGATCGACCCGCCGGGGTTGTTCAGTTCGAGCTTCAGGTACAGCTCGCACAGGCCGGTGTCGAGCGTGCGCGCCTTGACCATCGGCGTATTGCCGATCAGTTCGAGCACGCTGTGGTGGATGGTCATGAGCCCACACGGGACGTTTCGAACGGGCGCTGATGATAGCAGGGGCCCGAAAAACGACGGGCCCCGCAGGGCCCGTCGCGCCATCGCCAGCGATATCGCTTCAGTGCGAGGGCTGTCGCTCACCAAAGATCGTGGTCAGGCGATCCTTGGCGTGCAGCTTTTCCTTCTTCATGCGTACCAGCGTCATGTCGTCGGTGGGGCGCACGCCGAGTTCGGCGTCGAGCACCTTCTTGTCCAGGTCCCGGTGCCGCAGATACAGCGAGCGGAACTCGGCGTTGCTCTTCATCAGAACATCCACTTCCTGCTGACGACCTTCGAACATCGTTAGTCTCCTCGTTCGGGTGGTGTGGCTCAAATGAAAACGCCCCGCTGCAGCTGGGCTGCACACGAGGCGCACGTGGTTGAATCGAATGAAAAAGGAAGGACGATGCTGCCGTGGGCAGTTGCTGCCGGCCGCCGTTGCACCGGTGATGGCACGGCGGCAGCCGAGGGCTTTGGGACTGCGACACTCATCGCGGATCGTCCTCCGTCCGGGGAGATGCAATGACCCCGGAAGACCGACGCTACCCCGGCACAGGGCCGGGCGCAATCACTTTTTGGTTAAACCCGGATGACGGCGCTTGGCGCGCAACAAAAAACAATTGAATCAAGAGGTTGCCGCCGTGCCAGACCTCGGCGCAGCGTGCCTACAATGCCGGCCGGCAGGTCTGGGCCGGGCATGGATCGTGTACTAGCGCGCATCCTCGACGATGATCTCCACGCGCCGATTGCGGGCACGCCCCTCGGCGCTGTCGTTGCCGGCGACCGGCGCATCGGGACCCAGCCCGATCGCGGTCATGCGCCCGGCATCGACACCGCGCTGCACCAGCGCATCGCGCACCGCGTCCGCGCGCCGCTGCGACAACACCTGGTTGAGATTGGCGCTACCGCTGTTGTCGGTGTGGCCCTCGATGCGCACGCTCCTGGCGGCATCGCGATTGACGAACTCAACCACGCGGTCGAGATTGGCCAGCGCCTCGGGCTGCAGATTGGCCCGGCCCGGCGGAAACACCGATGCGCCGAGCGTCATCACCTCGCCACGCCGATCGCGGCGCGCCGACAGGGTCTGCATCTGCAGGCGCAGGCTGTCGACGGTGGCCATCGCAAGTTCAGCCTCCTGCCGCGCCAGACCCGCTTCTTCGGCTTGCGCTCGCGCCACGCGCTGGGCCTGCTCGGCCTGCGCGCGCGCCGCGTCCGCCTCTTGCGCGCTCATGTCGCGCAGGGCCAGTGCCTCGGCGGTGTCGGCCCGCGCGCGGTCGGCCTCCTCGGCGCGGGCGAGATTCTGCACACGCAGTTTCTCGGACTCCAGGCGCGCGAGTTCTGCATCGCGTCGGGTCGCCTCTAGACGAATCTGATCGGCCTCGCGTTCGAGCTGCTGCAGCGTGTTTTCTTCCCGCGCCGCCTGCGCTGCGGCGTAAGCGATATCGATCCGCCGCTCGGCGACATAGGCGAGCGTCGCGCGCGTCGCGTCGTTGATCCCGGCCGCATTGGCCAGACCGCGAACGGCATCGCGCGCGCGCGCAATCTCGGCCGAGGCCAGCGGCGCGAGACTCGCATCGGACTCGAGCTGCGCGAGGGTTGCCTCGATGCGTTCGCGATCGAGGTCGCGTTTGGGCGCGGAACCACAGGCAGCCAGCGACAGTGCAGCCACTGCCGCCGACACTGTCGCCAATCTTGCAAACGGGCGGCTCATGGCGCGCCCTCTTCGGTCAGCAGTTCGCGGCGCAGGCGCGCGTTGTCGTCGGTTTTCTCGCGCACGGCGCTGCGCGCGCGGGCCGCTCGCGCCTTGGCGCTCGCCAGTTCCGCATCGACTCTGGCCTGGGTGGCGAGACTGCCAGCGACCGCATAGTCGCGCTTCTCGCTGGCCGCCTGGGCCGCGCTGAGCTTGTCCTCGGCAAAGCGCAGCTCGACCGGTGCGCTGGCGTCGGCCCCGGCCGCGCGCGCGCGATCCACCTCGGCACGGGCGTCGGCAAGCTCGGTGAGAGGTGGCGGCGCGGTCGCACAGCCGGCCAGCAAGGCCACAATCGCAATCAGCGGCCAGACCCGATGGATTTTTGCTTGCATAGATGTCATAAACTTCCGTGGGATCAGGCCGGTCCAGCGCTATTGTGTGAACGTGCCTGAGGGTTTGCAACGGGCAAGAACTTAAGGGCCGCGCCTGAAGGGCGCAGCGGTCAGGACTATTGCATGGACATCGGCTATTTCCTCAAGTTGATGACCGAGAAGGGAGCCTCGGACATGTTCCTCACCACCGGGGCGCCGGTGAATATCAAGGTCGAGGGCCGACTGTACCCGCTCGGCAATACCGGCCTGCCCGGCGGCATGGTCAAGAAGATCGCCTATTCGCTGATGGACGAGGGCCAGGTCCCCGCCTTCGAGCGCGATCTGGAAATGAACATGGCGATTGCGGTCAAGGATGCTGGCCGCTTCCGCATCAACGTGTTCAAGCAGCGCGGCGAAGTCGGCATGGTGATCCGCGCGATCAAGAGCGATATCGCCGGCATCGATACGCTCAAGCTGCCGGCAGTGCTGCGCACCCTGATCATGGAAGCGCGCGGCCTGATCCTGGTGGTGGGTGCCACCGGTTCGGGCAAATCGACCACTCTCGCTGCGATGCTCGACTACCGCAACTCCAACAGCTCGGGCCATATCCTGACCATCGAAGACCCGATCGAATTCCTGCACCGGCACAAGAAATCGATCGTCAACCAGCGCGAGGTGGGCCTGGACACCCACAGCTATCACGAGGCGCTCAAGAACGCGATGCGCGAGGCGCCGGACGTGATCCTGATCGGCGAGATCCGCGACATGGAAACCATGGAGGCCGCAATCAGCTTCTCCGAAACCGGCCACCTGTGCCTGGCCACCCTGCACTCGAACAATGCCGACCAGACGCTGGAACGCATCCTCAACTTCTTCCCGGAGTCGGCGCACAAGAACATCTTGATGAACCTGTCGCTGAACCTCAAGGCGGTGGTCTCGCAGCGGCTGGTCACCGGTCGCGACGGCAAGCGCCTGCCGGCGGTGGAGATCCTGATCAACACGCCGCTGATCCGCGACATGGTGCGCCGTGGCCAGATCCACGAGCTCAAGGAGGCGATGGATCGCTCGTTGGCCGAAAGCATGCAGACCTTCGATCAGGCGCTGTATGCGCTGTACAAGGAAGGCCGCATCGATCTCGAGGAGGCGCTGAACAAGGCCGACTCCCGCGACGGGCTGGCGCTGAAGATCCGGCTGGCCGAGGGCGGCGAGCCCGGTCAAGACAATAACGCCTTCGATCTCAACGCTTACTGAGCCACGCACGCGCAGCCACAGCACAGCAGGCGCGCGGCACGCCGGTTGCTTATCCGGGACAGGTGGAGTCCTGATCGCAGCAACATGGCTTGACGCGCTTGGTTCAGACACGCTGGATCCGCGCGAGGCCGGTTGCGAACCGTGCAGATGCGCAGCCATCCCAGGGGGTCTGGTGGTGGCTCGACACCTGATCGGCGCAGTCGCGCTGCAACAATCGATTTTCTACGGGGGATTTGCAATGCGCAGGGGAATGTTGGCGGGCGTGAGCCTGATGCTTGTGCCGACGGTGGGACTCGCCCAAGCCGGGACGGTCGTGGTCGACAACGATGCCCTGCACCTGGTGTGGACGGCCGTCTGCGCGGGTCTGGTGCTGATGATGCAGCCCGGCTTCGCTTTTCTCGAAAGTGGCCTTGCGCGCGCGAAAAACTCCGTCAACGTGCTGATGAAAAACTTCACCGACTGCGCGATCGCGTCGATCGGCTACTGGGTGATCGGCTTTGGCCTGATGTTCGGCGCCAACCCCAGCGGCTGGTTCGGCACCACCGGCTTTCTTCCCGACGGTGGCGACGGCCTGGTCAACGTGCTCTACCAGACGTTTTTCGCCGCCACGGCGGCCACCATCGTCAGCGGCGCGGTCGCGGAACGCATCCGCTACCTGCCGTATCTGGCTGGCACCTTCTTCGTGGTGGTCCTGATCTATCCGCTGTACGGCAGCTGGATCTGGGGCGGCACGGCCGACGCGCCCGGCTGGCTGCGCGGCATGGGTTTTCTCGATTCCGCCGGCGGTTCGGGCGTACATGCGATCGGCGGCTTTGTCGCGCTGGCCGCGGTGCTGGTGCTGGGCCCGCGCTTCGGGCGCTTCGGGCGCGATGGCAGCGTGCGCGATATCCCCGGCCACAGCCTGCCGCTGGCCTCGCTCGGCGCATTCCTGCTGTGGATCGGCTGGCTGGGCTTCAACGGCGGCTCGACCGAAAGGGATTTTTCCGACCTGGGGCGGATCGTGCTAAACACCCACCTCGGCGCATCGGCAGGCGTAATCGGCGCGATTGCGCTGCAGGCGCTGCGCGGCAGACCCATTCTGATGACCGCGGTGATCAACGGCGCATTGGGCGGCATGGTGTCGGTCACCGCCGCTGCCAAATACGTGGCGCCGACCAGCGCAGCCCTGATCGGACTGCTGGCCGGCTTGATCGTGGTCGGCGGCAGCGCCCTGCTGCAGCGCTATCGGATCGACGATGTGGTCGACGCAGTACCGGTACACGCCTTCTGCGGCGTATTCGGCACCGTGATGACCGGCGTGCTGTACGCCGGCGACATGTTCAATACCGATCGCATCGTCGTACAGGCAACCGGGGCCGCGACCGCCGCCGTGTGGGGTTTTGCCGCCGGCTACCTGGTCTTCAAGCTGGTCGACATCAGCATCGGCCTGCGTGCGCCGACCGACCACGAACAATCCGGGCTCGACTACACCGAGCACCATGAGCTGGCCTATCCCGAATTCCAGACCGCCCGCACCCATCGCGGGATCGAGGCGGGCGGCACCGGCGGCAGCGCGCGGTAGGCTGTCGTGAGCGACCGTCCAGCACCGACGAAAACCATCGCCAACCAGCGGCGACGCGCGCTGTATGCAGCCCTCGTGCAGACCTTGCCCGACGACGCCACGGCAATCTCGGTGGCATTCCGGCTGTGGCAGCGCGAGTTCGCCGACCAGCCGCACTTCGTGGCCACTCGCTATGTCACGCGCTGTGCTGGACTGATCGGACTGACCGACAGCCAACGCATTGCACTGACCCGCAGCATCTTCGAGTCGCTGGGCAAGCCCTATGACGCGATGCCACGGGTCCCGGAAGAACTGCTGCTGGCCAGCGGCGATACCGAGGACGATTCCGGGTTGGCCGTTCGCGGCGCCGCGCGCGCGGGTGCGGGCGCGGCGGCACCGGCGCCGGCGCCGCAACCGCAAGTCGCGAGCACTGCGGCCAGCGTGGTGTTCGGCGCGATCTGCCGCACGCTGCTCGCACCGGTACGCGCGCAGGCACGCAGCCAGGCCGACCTGCTGCGACAGATCATCGACGACGCGCTCACCCACGCGCGAATCCCCGAGGCCCAGCGCGCAGGCATCGCCAGTTGGTCGGTTGCGGGCGCGACCGAAGAGGGCATGGCTGCCAAACTGTCCACGCCGGAGCTGCGCCGCATCGTGCATGCGCTGTATCTGGCCGCCTGCGATGCGCTGGGCCCGGTAGCGGCCGATACCTTGCTCGCGCAATCGGTATCGCGTGCGCAGGGACTCAGCGCGGCGGTGGAGTTTCCGCCCGATCAGCTGCTGTAAACGCGGTACGCGACCGCAGCGTCGCTATGGACGCGGCGCGTCGGGCTGGTTCTCCGGCCGCGCGCGATCGAACGCGGGCAGCGCCAGGCACGCTTCGTAAACGCGCGAAAGCACCGGATAGCGCGACAGGTCGATCGCGAAGCGCTGCGCGTTGTAGCACTGTGGTGCGAGGCAGATATCCGCAATCGAGGGCGTGTCGCCCTCGCAGAAGGTGCCGGTCGATGGATTGGTCGTGAGCAGGTCTTCAAGCGCAATCAGGCCCGTTTCGATCCAGTGCCGCACCCAGCGTTCGCGCTCGACCTGGGGCGCGCCGAACTCGGCTTCCAGATACTGCAGCACGCGGGTGTTGTTCAGCGGATGGATATCGCAGGCGATCATCAGCGCCAGCGAGCGAGCGCGGGCGCGCTCGCGCGCGGTCACCGGCAGCAGGCGTGCGCCGGAATAGGTCTCGTCCAGATACTCCACGATCGCCAGCGACTGCCGGATCACGCGCTCGCCGTCGATCAGCACCGGCACCATGTGCTGCGGATTGAGCGCATGGAATTCGTCGGTGTGCTGTTCGCCGCCGTTGGGCGCGATGTTGACCGGGATCAGCTCATACGGCAGACCCTTGAGATTCAGGGCGATTCGCGCGCGGTAAGCCGCACTGGAACGCCAGAAGCTGTACAACTTCATACCTTCCGCGGCCATTGCCCCCCCAGGGTCGGACAGGTCTGTGCCCGCCACGACCGGCTTGCCGGATCGTTGTTGAGCGAGCGTAACGCAGCGCATCCCTGCGCAACAAGCACAACCGGCAACAACCGGCGGGCATTCAGACCAACGGGGTATATGCCGCGATGCGCTGTTCGATGGCGCCGAATACGCTGGCGCCCGAGTGGTCGAACATCTCGATGCGCACCACGTCGCCGAAGCGCAGGAACGGGGTGCTGGGTTTGCCGTCGCGCAGCACCTCCAGGGTGCGGCGCTCCGCCAGGCACGAGGCGCCTTTGCTCTCGTCCTGGTTGGCGATGGTGCCCGAGCCGACGATGGTCGCGGCCGCCAGCGGGCGGGTGCGCGCGGCGTGCGCGATCAGCTGCGCAAAGCTGAACTGCATATCGACCCCGGCCTCGGGCGCGCCGAACCACTGTCCGTTGATATGGCTGGTCAGCGGCAGGTGCACCTTGGCATCGCGCCACGCCTCACCCAGTTCGTCGGGGGTGACGAACACCGGCGACAGTCCCGAACGCGGTTTGGACTGCAGGAAGCCAAAGCCCTTGGCCAGCTCATCGGGAATCAGGTGGCGCAACGAGACATCGTTGATCAGTCCGATCAGCTGGATGCGCTCGGCCGCCTGTGCGGCGGTGACCGCCATCGGCACATCGTCGGTGACTACCACCACCTCGGCCTCGAGATCGATGCCGTAGTCCTCGCTGACCACCAGCACCGAGTCGCGCGGCCCGAGAAATCCAGCGCTGGTGGCCTGGTACATCAGCGGGTCGACATAGAAACTGGCCGGCACCTCGGCGCCGCGCGCACGGCGCACGCGCTCGACATGCGGCAGGTAAGCGCTGCCATCGACGAACTCCCAGGTGCGCGGCAACGGTGCGGCCAGCGCCGCCACATCGAGATCGAACACCGCCTGCCACTCGATCTCGCCGCTGCCGCCGTTGGTGGCGATCTCGTTGAGGTGTTCCGACACCGCGTTCAGGCGTGGCGCGGCGCGATCCCAGTCCTCCAGCGCCTGCAGCAGCGTGTGCGCGATCTGCGGCACCGCAACCGCCTTGCGCAAGTTGCGGCTGACCACCAGCAGGGTGCCGTCGCGGGAGCCGGATTTAAGGGAGGCGAGTTTCATGCGTCGAGTGCTTCGCGATTGCGGAAATTGGTGGGTGGTGAGCAGCTGGCAGAGGCTGGTGGCGCGCAATATGGGAGCCGGCATGCCGGCGATGGCGGAGCTTCGAGCTAGCGCACGAACCGCTTCCGCAGCCCCTGCCAGCAGCGCGCATAGTCGCGCTGCAGCTGCGGTGCCGCCAGCGCTTGCCGGGTGGGTCGAAGCACGAGGCGGGTCTCGAACATGAAGGCCAGGGTGTCGCTGATCCGGTCGGGGCGCGAGGTGTCGGCCGCGCTGGCCTTGTCGAAGGTATCCGCATCCGGGCCGTGCCCGCTCATGCAATTGTGCAGCGAGCTGCCGCCGGGCAGGAAGCCCTCGCTCTTGGCATCGTAGACGCCGTGCACCAGGCCCATGAACTCGCTGGCCACGTTGCGATGGAACCACGGCGGACGGAAGGTGTTCTCACCGACCAGCCAGCGTGGCGGGAAGATCGCGAAATCGAGGTTGGCGGTGCCCGGTGTGTCGGATGCCGAGGTGAGCACGGTGAAGATCGATGGATCGGGATGGTCGTAGCTGATCGAGCCGATGGTGTTGAAGTGGCGCAGGTGGTACTTGTATGGCAAGTGATTCCCATGCCAGCCGACCACGTCGAGCGGCGAATGGCCGATGTCCGCCGCCCACAGATTGCCGTCGAACTTGGACACCAGCGAGAACGCGCCCTCGACATCCTCGAAGGCCGCAACCGGCATCTGGAAGTCGCGCGCATTGGCCAACCCATTGGAGCCGATCGGGCCCAGCTCCGGCAGGCGCAGCGGCGCGCCGAAATTCTCCGCCACATAGCCGCGGGCCTGCGCATCGAGCAGATCGACGCGAAAGCGGATGCCGCGCGGGATCACGCAGATCTCCTGCGGCGCGAGCTCCAGCACACCCATCTCGGTCGCGATGCGCAGTCGCCCGAGCTGGGGCACCAGCAACAGCTCGCCGTCGGCATTGCTGAAGTACCGACCCTGCATCGAGCGGTTGGCCGTGTAGTAGTGGATGCCGATGCCGCTCTGGCTCGCGGGCCCGCCATTGCCGGCCATGGTGAACAGTCCATCGAGGAAATCGGTGGCTTGCTCGGGCAGCGGAAACGGATCCCAGCGCAATTGGTTCGGGCTCGGCGGCACTTCGTCGAAGCGGTTGTGGAAACGCCCCGCAGGCAGCGCGGCAAACGCAGCGTGCACGGCTCCCGGTCGAATCCGATAGGCCCACGTGCGCCGGTTCAGATGCCGCGGCGCGGTGAACGCGGTGCCCGAAATCTGCTCGGCATACAGCCCGAATGCGACCCGCTGCGGCGAGTTCATGCCCTGCGGCAGCACGCCGGCGAGCGCCTCACTGGCCAACTCATTGCCGAATCCGGTGAGGTACTCGAGCGCGGGCTCGGTCAGTGGCTTGCTGTTCATCGAGTGGATCGTTGCCTGTTCTGGCGCTTGCGTGGGTCGAGCGCTACAGCACGCCGCGGCGCATCTGGTCGCGCTCGATCGACTCGAACAGCGCCTGGAAATTGCCCTCGCCGAAGCCTTCGTTGCCCTTGCGCTGGATGATCTCGAAAAAGATCGGGCCGACGTGGGTCTCGGTGAAGATCTGCAGCAGCTTCTTCTGTTTGGTCTCGGGATCGGCGTCGATCAGGATCTTCAGCGCCTTCATCCGCGCCACATCCTCGCCGTGCGCGGGAATGCGCTGGTCGATCACCTCGAAGTAGCTGTCTGGCGTATGCAGGAAGGTCACGCCGGCTTCGCGCATCTTGGCCACCGTGGCGTAGATATCGTCGGTGAAACAGGCGATGTGCTGGATGCCCTCGCCGCGATACTGGTCGAGGTACTCGTTGATCTGGCTCTTCGGATCGGACGACTCGTTGAGCGGAATGCGTACGATGCCGTCGGGTGCGGTCATCGCCTTCGACACCAGCCCGGTCTTGGCGCCCTTGATGTCGAAGTAGCGGATCTCGCGGAAGCCGAACAGCTGCTCATAGTAGCCCGCCCACTTGGCCATGTTGCCGAAGTACAGATTGTGGGTCAGGTGGTCGATGAAGGTCAGGCCGAAACCGACTGGCGCGGTGCTCGCGCCCGGCAGCGCCTCGTAGTCGGCCGCATACGGATCCGCGCCGTCGGTGATCAGATACAGCATGCACTCGCCGATGCCCTTGATCGTCGGCGCGGCAACCGCGCGCGAATCCGTGGCATCTGCGATCGGTTCGGCACCGCGTGCGCTGACCGCGGCCAGCGCGCCTGCACCGTCGGCCACCCGGATCGCAAACCCGCACGCACACGGACCATGCTTGGCCGCGAAATCTGCGGCAAAGGAATCCGGCTGCTCATTGACGAGGAAATTCACCGCGCCCTGGCGATACAGCGTGATCGCGAGCCGGCGGTGGCGCGCGACTGCGCTGAAACCCATCCGCGCGAACAGTGCGTGCAGGGCCTGACGACCGGCGGCATCGGGAGCGGCGAATTCGACGAATTCAAAGCCGTTGATGCCCAGCGGATTGGGATGCACGACCGGCGCGCTGGCGGGGTTCGGCTGGGCGTTCATGGACGTCTCCGGCAGATGTTGCGGTGCATGGTTGATCTTGTCTGCACAGCGTTATAGTTTCAGATGAAACCTTTTGCAAGCCGCAGCGCCGCAATGAACCAATCCCGCCAGCTCGACCTCGAACAGTTCCTGCCTTATCGGCTGTCGCTGCTGTCGAACACCATCTCGCAGGCGATCGCCCGCGAGTACGAGGCGCGCTTCGGCCTGTCGGTAACCGAATGGCGGGTGCTGGCCGTGCTTGGCCGCTATGCGGGCTTGAGCGCGGGCGAAGTCGCCGAGCGCACCGCAATGGACAAGGTCGCGGTCAGCCGCGCGGTCGCGCGACTGCTGGCCAACGAGCGCATCCGCCGCGGCGTGCACAGCGGCGACCGCCGCCGCTCGGTGCTGGCCCTGACACCCAAGGGCCAGCGCATCTACGACCAGGTCGCACCACGCGCGCTGGAGTACGAACGCGAGCTGCTGCAGGTGCTGGATGCCGAAGAACGCATCTGGCTGGAACGCCTGTTGTCCAAGCTCACTGGCAACGGGCTGGACGCGGTGCGGCGGATTCCCCTGCCGCGCGCGGGCGCGGCGCGTTGAGCGCGCAGCGGTCGCTGGAGGGACTCGGGACTCGGGACTCGGGACTCGGGACTCGGGACTCGGGCGTAGGGCGTAGGGCTCGGGGCTCGGGGCTCGGGGCTCGGGGCCCAGAAAAGCGGCGTTCATCGGCCCTTTCTGGGCCCAGGGCCTGGCGACAGCCACCTCTCGCTGCACCTCAGCCGTTGCAGTGACCCCAGTCCCCCCAGTCGCTGCCATGGCAGCTCCCACAAGGAGAATGGGCTGTTGCTGCCAGACATGCACTGCAAGCCTTGCCACAACCACCGCTGCAAGCCTTGTCCCCACCTTCACTGCAAGCCTGAGCAAAACCAACACTGCAAGCCTGGCCAAAACCCTCCTGCCACCTTGTGGGAGCTGGCATGCCAGCGACAGCCACCTC
>JBBRFN010000072.1:0-14206 GCA_038224265.1 Lysobacterales bacterium | reverse complement strand
CTCCGTCAGGTAGCTGTTCTTGTCGATCAAGATCGCCTTGAAGCGACCCTGCAACACATGGCCGACGCGCCGCCGGCGCCGATTGAACGCCTGCGTGTAAGTGCCATTGATCTCGCGCATGCCGCGCGACAGCGAAGCACGACGCGTTTCGACCAGCAGGTGGTAGTGGTTGCCCATCAGGCAATACGCCCACAGCATCCAGTCGAAACGTTCGCATGCGCGCGCCACGCCATCGAGAAACGTCTGCCGATCCTGATCGTCGATGAAGATCGGCTCGCGCGCGT
This sequence comes from Lysobacterales bacterium, assembly GCA_038224265.1. Lineage (GTDB taxonomy): Bacteria > Pseudomonadota > Gammaproteobacteria > Xanthomonadales > Ahniellaceae > UBA4656. The sequence continues at coordinate 13,922 of JBBRFN010000072.1, read as the reverse complement.
TGCCGCGCGCCATCACGTGATAGCAGGCGCCGGCGAACTCGATGCGAAGTGGTCGGGACACTGGAGGAGCGTGCCACGCATGATGTGGCAAAACAAGACCTGACCCCATTGATGCGCGGGACGTGACGGCATGCGGGCTCGCCGTCGTGTTGACGCCGCTGCCAGGCAACCCCGAAGCGTCGCAACCGGCTGGCCCCGCGTAGCCATAGGTTTGTCCGGCACTGCCGATCGCGCACTGGCGCTATCCCTCGCGGTGGACGCCCAGGCTGAGGTGGCCATGGACCATCACCGCACGATTGTGGTGACGCAAGGTCCGGCCTCTACCCGGCTTTGCCAGCCCGCAGCGCTTGCTCGGCGGCGGGTTGGCGTCGCCACGTTCACCGCAATCCGGCATTCGGTCACAGTGGGGCGATGGTCGGGTCGCTACCATTGTGGGTCTGCGCTACATTTCTGCTGATGAATACAGTCGCTCGAATTCTCGCGGTTCTCCTGCTGTTGCAACCGGCAGTGGGTTTCGCGTGGCCGTCGTGGGGCGCTGCCGATGGACCCAAGGGCGCGTTCCTGACCGATGTCGGGACCAACTGTGAGGACCTGTCGGCCGAGCCGATCACCTACGGGATGATCTACGAAGCGCCGGGCAGCGGGCTGCCGGAGTCGATCCTGGACATCCATGACATCTGGCTGTCGGGCGGTTGCGTGGGCTGTCACAACGTCACAGCCATGGGTGGGTTGCGGTTGGATCAGCCGGCGAATGCCGGCTATGAATTGATCTCGTCGGTCAGCTTTCGGAATCCCAACATCTTCTTGGTGCAGCCCTCAGCGCCGGAGAACAGCCTGCTCTACACCATGCTCAACTGCACGCCACCGGATACCTATCCACAGATGCCGCCGGTAGTCGACATGAACTCGCAACGCATGGCGCGGCCTCTGCGTGCACGAGTGTACGACTGGATCGCGCAGGGTGCACGCGGCTTCGACGAGGACGGCAACCCGTATAGCGACATGTTGTTTCGCGACAATCTTGAATCGCTTAGACACCAGCGCAACCTGGCCGCACCGCCGCTAGCACCAGCGCCACGCTGATCACCGTACCGAATGGAGTTGCCCATGCATCGTTCTGCACTGAGTTTGATCGCCATCGCCGCACTCGGTTGCAGTGCAACCGCGTCTGCATGGCAAGACGCCAAGGCGCCATGGGTATTCGATCTGCCCAACGGCGGAACAAACTGCACCGTACTGTCGGAAACCACCGACCCGGTGCGCTATGACGTAAGCTTCGAGGGCGATATTCGGCCGATTGTGGGCATGTTGTGCAATACCTGCCATATCGCGGGATCCACCGCAGGCTTCAACATCAACTTCAGCAATGCGCGGCTCAGTCTGATCGGCGCCAACGAGACCGGCGCCGCATCCAGCGGAAGCTCGACCGTCCTGCGTGTGCGACCAGGCGTGCCAACTGCGAGCGCGTTCTTCGAGAAGATCAATTGCCTCAATCCTCCATTCGGGGGCGTGATGCCGCCGGGTGGGGGGGCCAGCACGCAGTTGCAAGCGCTGGTGCACGACTGGATCGCGGCCGGCGCCCTGATGCCGGATTCACCGGGCGGCGACCGCACGTTCATCGGCAGCTTCGAGACGATCGTTCGGCCAGCGCCGGCGCCCTGACGGAAGCGGCAGACCGGCGCTCGCACCCAGCCGGATATCGCGCGCGCGTTGCGGCGACATTCGCCGGGATTGTGCGCCGGCGCGCCCGCTGCCGGGAGACGACGCTTGCTTCGCCCGAGTGAACGCGCGGATGCCGGTGCCACGACACCCTGCCGCGAGCGGCAATACGCCGACGCACTGGATACTCTGTTTGTGCTGGCATAAACGACTGCGGCGCCCGAAGGCGCCGCAGCTGAGGTGTTGCGCACAACCTTAGGGCTTAGACGATCCCGTTGATCATGTTCGGAATCACGCGGTTGTTGTATGCCATCACCGCAAAGTTCGGATGCCCTGCCGAAGTTACGACATCGATGTTCGGGAACAGCGCCGGCAGGTCGGCATTGCTGACACCCATCCAGCGCGACAGGCTCGCCGAGAACTGATCCACCGCCGTGCTCGGGATGAACTCACCGCGATTGAAACACTCGCCGCGGAGGTCGGGCACGTCGTTGGTGAAGCGCCGATTGAGCAGCTGCAGCGGGTAGCGACCATAGACCTGACCGCCGTTGAGCGGCCCACCGGCACCCGCCGATGCGCCCATGACCATGTTCACCGCACCCCAGGCGTGGTCGGTGCCGTTGCCGTTGGAGTTGATCGTGCGCGAGAACTCGCTCATGGTGAACGTGAGCACTTCGTTCACGACACCGGAGAAGCCTGCGACGTTATTGAGGGCGGTGAGGGCGTTGTAGAAACCACTCATGCCCTGTGCGACCTGCTGCAGCAGACCCTGATGGCCTGCCCACACACCATTGACCGGACGCGAGGTCGGAATCTGGCCGTCATGGGTGTCGTAGCCGCCGGTGCGCACGAAATACACCTGGCGGTTCGCCTGAATCGAGCCCTGGCCGAAGCGGCTGACTGCGATCATGCGTGCCACCTGACGCAACTGCTGTCCGAGTCCACTGTTCGGAATGGCATTCACTGCCGTTACGAACGCCGTGTAGGCGGGGTTGGTACCGAGTCCGGCGATCGCGGTGTTCACCGTGGTCGAAAGACTCAGCGAACGCTGGAGGATGTCGCCGTACTCCGAAGTGAAGGCCTGTGGGTAGGTCGACGCGACCAGCGCGTCGAGCACCTCACGGCGCTTCGTGCCGGCCGGATTGCCAGCGCTGTAGTTGTTCAGCGAGGTGGCCGGGTTGGTACCGCTGTTGGAGAGGCGATAGGGGAAAACCGTCTGCCCACCGGGGTATTCACCCACCAGAAACCGCGTCTGTCCTGCGATCGAGACGCACGGCGACAGGCCAGAGACTGGCGCGGCACCAAGCAGCTCACCCATCAGGTTGCCGCCCCATCCGTTGGGATTGCTCGAGGACGCACCGCCGCCGATCTGCCACAGGCTGGTCTGGTCGTTGTGCGAGTAGAGCTGCGGCGGACGCGGGTAAGTGTTGAAGTTGCCGCGCTTGAGCGGCTGCACCAACGGACCCACGTTGGCCACGAAGGCGAGGCGACCCGCGTTGTACAGCGTCGCCAATTCCGGCACCGCAGGATTGACCGCGTATTGACCGCCAGTGAGTGCGACCGACGGTGGCAGGAACGGCGTGCCCGGGTCGGAGCCGGGCGGCAGCAACGCCAGTGCATTCGAGTTGCCTTGAAACTGACCGCCGCGCGAAGTGACGTACCAGCCGTAGGGCGTCGGCGAGAACCCGCTCAGCGGCGTGCGGCCGCTGACCGGGATCTGCGTGCTGTTGTCGACCGGGATCAGCAGATTCCACGAATCGTTGCCGCCGTCGAGGTAGATACACACCAGCGCCTTGTAGCCGGTCGGGGCAGCACCCGCGAGTGCGGTGCCCATCATCGACAGCTGGGGAACAAAGGTGGAAGCCGCGCCGGAGGCCGCGAAACATGCGGCGCCCTTGACGAAATCGCGGCGCTTCTGGAAATGAATGCGAGACATGGCAGGCTCCTCAGCGCTGGGTGCTGTATTCGGGCGAGACGGCGAGCAGGTGCAGCAGATACAGCGCCTTGCGCCGTTCACGCTCGGCCTGGGTGCCACCGGTGGTCCCGTTGGTACCGCCATTGAGCACTTCGTTGAGGCCGCCGCCACAGCGCAGCGCATTCATCAGCAGCCACTTGGTGCCGGGCACCGAGACCAGACAGTTGAAGTTCGCCGGAATGGTGCCGCTCAAGGTGCCGCCGAACATGCGTGCGTTGAAGAACTCGACCAATGCGGTGTCTTGCGCAACCGTCGGCACAGCGACGTTCGAATTCGCCTGCGCGATGGCCGGGATCAGATCGACTTGCGCGACCGGGAAGTACGCGCGGTCATTGGGCGGCGTGTTGTTTGGACCGCCCGTGAGCGCGCCGCTGCCGCAATCGTTGCCGCCGTACCCCGAGCACAGCCGGCTGTACAGATCGTTCGAGGTGGCCACCGAGGTCACTTCATGAATGATCTGCAGCTCCGGCGAGAACAGGTTGGCCGTGGTGACCTGACCCGGCTGCTTGTAATCCGGCTCGTAGAAATTGAATACCGAGGGCGCACCGAGCGGACGCTGCTGGTAGCTGTCCTGCGGCTGGGTCGGGCCCATCCTGCGCAGACCGGGCTGCCCACCCAGCGGATTGGCGCCGCCCTGCGGATTGGTACCCGGGAAGTTCGCGGTGTCGCCGGAGACCGCGCCGAAGTGGCGCCAGGCCGAAACCAGCTTCAGCATCGGCTCGCGAACCTTGCCGAAGTTGACGTTGGTGGCCGGGTCGGTGAACGGACGACGGGCTTCTGCATCGGTCAGGATCGCGCGAAGCAGCGCCTTCATGTCGCCGCGGGTGCCGCTGCCGTTGTTGATGAAGGCGGCCGAGACGCGCTGCACATAGCCCGGAGTCGGGTTGGAGGTGACCAAACGCTGGATCATCTGGCGCGCGACCATCACCGGCGTGTTCGGGTGGTTGAACAGCAGGTCGATCGAGGCGTTGATGTTGCCCTCGCAGTAGTTGACGCAGGCCTGCTGCTCATCTGGCGACAGCGACGTGCTGTTGTCGGGAAGGCCGTTGTTGATTGCGGTCTGATGGCAGTTGAGCGGCAGCGCGTTGAGGGAGCTTGGCGGCAAGGTCAGCGTTGCGTCGGGACCATCGGCACCCAGCGCCAGTTGCTTGTCCGGCAGTGGCGAGCCCGGCGGCAGGATGAACGAACCGCCATCAAGCTCGAGCGTGGCGCCCGAAAGGTCGCGACCGTTGTCGTTGTAGCGCGGGTAGCACACCATCGGCTTGTACCAGTCCGGGTGCACCAGGCCGCGCCCATTGGCGAGCGGATCGCGTGGCGGATCGTTGAAGAACAATCGGTTCACACCGGTAAATCGACACGACAGACCGGAACAAGCAGTGGTGTCGTTGTTGCCGCAGTTGCGGGAAATCGCCACACCGCCGACGGAGCTTGCGCCCTGCGTGCAGTCGTGCGCGAGGCCGGTGAAGACACGGGCCAGATTGGCGATGTCGTCCTCGGCGTAGGTGATGCGCAGCGCGCCAGGGTTCTGCACATCGGGAAACGTGGTGTAGAAGTCGTTGCCACGCACCAGCAGGCCGATCGAGAACAGCTGCATCACCTCGCGGCCGTAGTTCTCGTCCGGCTGCACGCCGCTGTTGCCGGCGCTGAACGTGGGCGGGTTGGATCCGCTGCGTACCAGCTCGAACTTGCGGTTACGCATGGTGGTCAAGTAGCGGCCCATCATCGGGCTGTAGGTGACGTCTTGCATCAGCTGCCGGTAGTTGCCCAGCGCGTTGCGCACGATGATGTCGTTCCATTCCGCCATCGCGATCGGTTCCTGAGACAGGAAGTCGTCGCGGTCGGAGGTGATGACGATCTGGCTGAGCGCCCAAGCGGCGCGCTGGCGCACTTGGTCGGGCGCGGTCACCGCCGTATGGAACCAACGATGCAGGCGCTGGTCGTGATTGACCGAGTTGTTGGCGGGCAGCGACGCCGCATAGGCTTCGAGCCACGGGCGTGCAAGGGTGGTCGTGCCCGAATTGAGCTGACCCTCCAGCCACACCGCGATGCTCTGGTTACGCACCGCCGAGATATCGGCTGCGGTCGCACCGAAGGTGGCCTGGTTCAGGAACCGGGCAGCCTCGGCGTCGTTGGCCGGGAAGTTGAAGGGCAGCTCGAACGAGTCCGCGAACACCGCGTCCTGGGCGAGGGCTGAGGAAGGCGCCAGCGCGTAACAGAAGCCGGCGAGCGCGACGAAAAGGCGCAGGATGCGCGAGGAATGCATGCGAAATTACCCCCGATCAAGGACACGCACGTGTTAGGACGTTCAGTTTAGTCCTGTTCAGGTTGCAGAATGCGCGACGGTGGTCACAGTGGCGGCACCGTTTGTCGGCTTTTTAGGTCACAAATGGTGCCAAAATGCGTGCTGAGCGGTAGGTTTGTTGACGTAATTTTCATTTGTTCGGCGACTTCTGCCCAGTATCCGCACCGCTTTTGGTGGGGCGAAACTGCCTCCGAGCACGTATCCTGCTCCGATGCCCCAAACGCGCAACACCCAACCTGCCGAGTCGTTTCTTGCCGGCCTGCCCGGCTCGCTGACACCATTGCTTGACGGCCTTGCGGCCTGCGCGCGCGACATCGACCTGGCTTGGACAGCGGTGGATTTCGCGGGGCGCGTGCTCGACCTGGACGACTGCGTGGTTTACCTGCTCGATGCCGACGGCGCCACGCTGGCGCAGTACGCGGCATGGGGGCCCAAGCGGATCGCCGAGCGGGTGGTCGAGCACCGCATCAAGCTGCGGATCGGCGAGGGAGTGGTCGGCGCCTGTGCGCTCAGTGGCGATTCGATCCTGGTCTCCGACACCCGCCTCGACCGCCGGCATGTGGCCGACGAAGGCAGCGGGCTGTCGGAACTGGCGGTTCCGGTGCTGGCCGGTGCACGCGTGCTGGGAGTCATCGACACCGAGCATCCGACGCCGGATCACTTCGGCTCGCGCCACGTGCGTGCGCTGCACGCCATCGCCGCGCCGTTGGCAGCTGGATTGATCCGCGTCGGAAGATAGCCGCGATCGGCAGATGTTGGCCGATCGGCGCGAGGTGCCTGTCGCCGGCATGCCGGCTCCCACAATGCAGGTGGCTGGTCGCTGCGGGTCGTGGGTGCGCGAGACGCGGCATCGCACAGCTCGCATCTGCAAGGCATTGCACGACTGGCGACTGCAAGACATTGCACGAATGACAGTTGCAAGGCATTGCACAACTGGCAGCTGCGGTCGGTACTCCTTGTGGGAGCTGCCATGGCAGCGACCGGGGTCGCGGCAAGATGTCCGGGGTCGCGGCAAGATGTGAGGTGCCTGCCGCCGGCATGCCGACTCCCACAGCGCCCGATCATGTGAGCGCAATCTTCACGACATCTTGCCGACATCGGAACAGCGCATCCGCCGCGTAGTCTGCGCGCCGCGGGGAAACACCGAAAGCAGAACTCATGGCGAACTCACCGGCACGGCATTCCCGCTGCCGCGGATGCGTTCGCCCATCGAAAACGATTCAAGGAGCGATCGATGAACAGTAGAACCCGTGATTGGCTGCGCAAGGCGCAGCTCATGTTGTATGCCGCCGTGGTCTCGGCGGCGGCAGGAACGATCGGGCCATTCTCATTGGTGTCGGATGCGCAGGCAGCCCGCGAGGGCGAGTGCGATGTCAATCCCTTTCCCGACCGCAATCCGGGTCCGGGGAGCCTGAAGAACCTGCGTCCGATCGAGCCGGCGGATCTTGGCGCCTATGTGATCAACAAGCGGCTGGCGATCGTGCTCGGCAAGGCGCTGTTCTGGGACATGCAGGTCGGCAGCGACGGCATGCAGGCCTGCGCGAGCTGCCATTTCCGCGCCGGCGCCGATCCGCGCTCGCGCAACCAACTGGCTACCGGCGGCGCCAACAATCCGCTGACCACGTTCGAACTGGGACCGGTGAACTACCAGCTCAAGACCAGCGACTTTCCGCTGCACAAGTTCCTCGATCCGAACAACCGCTTCTCGCCCCTGCTGCGCACCAGCGACGATGTGGTGTCCTCGCAGGGCGTGAAGTTGGCGCAGTTCACCGGTGCGGTGCGTGGTGCCCCCGACGACAACGGCACCTCGATTCCGGATCGTGTCTTCAACGTGCATGGCGCCAACACCCGCCGGGTGGAGCCGCGCAATACGCCGACCGTGTTCAATGCCGCGTTCAACCGTCGTGCGCTGTGGGATGGACGCGCCGATCCAATCTTCAACGGCGTCAACGAGTTCGGTGCGCGCGATCCGAATGCGCGGGTGATTCGTGCCGACAACCCTTTCGATCCGCAGCTGGTGAAGGTGCGCATCGAACCGGGCTCGATGGCATCGCAGGCGGTCGGCCCGGTGATCAGCGACCTGGAGATGGCGTTCAAGAACCGCCCGTTCCGCGATGTGGGCAAGCGGCTGGTCAGCGCTACTCCCTTGGCCCTGCAGAACGTGGCCTGGGACGACAGCGTGTTCCTGGGCTTCGCCCGCAGCACGCCGTTCGCCCAGCGAGCCGGCCTGTCGCTGCGCTACGAGAGCCTGATCCAGGCGAGCTTCCACCCGCGCTGGTGGCTCACGACCAAGATCGTCGAGGTACAGTCCAACGGCACGCCGGTGTTTCGCAACCATCCTGGGCGGCCGTTGAACGCCAACGAGTACACCATGATGGAGTACAACTTCTCGCTGTTCTTCGGGCTTGCGATCCAGCTCTACGAGGACACCCTGATCTCCGACGATGCGCCGATCGATCGCCATTTCGAGGGTCGTCCGAACTCGCTTACGGCGCAGCAACTGCGCGGTCTGGACCTGTTCACCAGCCAGACTGCACCGACTGCGTGCTCGGCGTGTCATTCGGGTGCGGAGTTCACCAACGCATCGCGCCGCATCATCCTGGGCGCACAGGGCGAGCCGGGCGAAGTCATCGAGCGCATGCTCAACGGCGAATGCGAGACGGTGATCTACGACCAGAGCTTCTACAACGTCGGCGTGCGTCCGACCAACGAGGATCTGGGCATCGGCGGGCGCGATCCGTTCGGCAACCCGCTGGCGATCTCGGAGCTTTTGACCATGAACCCGGCACAGGTGCCCAGCCAGGAACTGCTCACGCTGAGCTATCCCAACATCGCCAACCCGCCGCCGCAGCGCAATGAACGCACCTCGACCAAGGGCGCGTTCAAGGTGCCGACGTTGCGCAATATCGAGCTGACCGCGCCGTACTTCCATAACGGCGGCGAATTGACCCTCAAGGATGCGGTGCAGTTCTACAACCGTGGCGGCAACTTCCGCGAGGCGAACGTGCAGTTCATCGACTTCGAGATCGGTGCGCTCGGGCTGACCGATGGCCAGGTCGACGACATCGTGGCGTTCCTGCGCGCACTCACCGACCCACGGGTGATCAGTCGTCAGGCGCCGTTCGACCATCCGCAGCTGTTCGTGCCCAACGGCGCGGTCACCCATTCGACCGGTGGCGTGGTGCGCGATCCCGACGGCACGGCGAAAGATCTGCTGATCGAAGTGCCTGCGACAGGACGTGGCGGCGGTGCGCCATTGCCGGGCTTCCTGTCCGGAGGCTGATCACGCACCTGCTGCAACGCACGCCAGGCCGCCTAGCCCGGCGTGCATCTTGCAGTCAACGGCTGGCAAACCGCCCACACTGGACTGCCATCGCGTGGGCGCAGGAACCCTCAGCCCCCGAAGCGATAGCGCAACATCACGCGCGCGCTCCAGAACGGATCGTTTTCGACCTCGGCGTCTTCGTCGCGACGCACGTCGAGCGGCACGTAGAGCAGCTCGCCGACCAGTTCCCAGCGCGGATCGAAGCGGTAGGTGGTGCCGAGCGCAACATACGGCGCGCTGCCTTTGCTCAACAGCCGCGGCATGCTGATCAGATTGCGCGAGCGCGCGTTGACCTGCACCTGGGGTTCGTAACGGCTGAGACCGAGGCTGGCGTGCGCGCGCCAGTTCGACTGCGCAGCACCGTACGCAGCCGTCGCTTCCAGCGCGTAGTAGCGTAGTTTTATCTTGTCGTCCGATGGCACTTCGCAGCGAAACGGATTGATCGCCGGATCGGTGTTTCCGGCGATCTGCGCCGGGCAGGTGATGTCACCGCGCGCGCTGCCATTCTGCGCATGCGCGCGGGTCGACAGCGACCAGCTGTCGCGATCGATCCAGCGCCGACCGACGCCGATGGCGAACAGGTCACTGGGCTTGGTGCCATCGATCTCCACCGGGGGCGTCCATCCCAGCTCACCGACGAAGCCTGCCGGCAGCCCGATCCACAAGCGGCCGCGTCCGAACACCGGCGACTTGTTCAGATCCTCGGACTTGAAACCGCCGAAGCCGACCCGCTGCTGGTCATCGTCGAGGCGCGGGATGTGGCCCAGCTCTGCGCTCAGTGCCAGCGCTCCCGGGTCCAGCGACGGCGTTTCGCCATAACCCGTCATCAGGGTCGAGGCGGTCACATAGGCCATTGCCCACGCCTCAGGCGTGTCGAAGCCATAGGACTCGACGCTGTCGTCGACGAATTGCGCCGAGGCGACGGGGCTCATGAGTTGCAGGCAAAGCAGGCACAGCAGACCGCGGGTAGGCATGGCATTGACCGTCGTTGATCGTTTGGGCTCGCTGCAGCTTATAAGCTAGCGGAGCTGTATTGCAGATCGTGCAAGGCGGCGCAGGTGCGCACCTTGCAAGCGACCGGGACATCCGGTGTGCGCGGCGCAACCTATCGTTGCGGTCGCACGCGTGGCGCGCTCCTGCAAGAGCGCGTGCGGTGTGTAGGAGCGCACCGTGTGCGCGCCCGGAGTTGCGGCAATCGTCGATGCCGCGCTGCAGGCGCGGTCCGCAAGCTCACCCCTGGTGCCGCAGCGCCTCGATGGGATCCATGCGCGATGCCTTGCGCGCGGGATAGAACCCGAAGAACAGGCCGGTGGCGACCGAGAATCCGGTGGCCAATGCGATCACCTCGAAGTTCAATGCCACCGGCAGCGCGCCGAGGCGACTGGTCAGTTCGGTGCCGATGACTCCCAGCACGATGCCGATGATGCCGCCGCCGAGCGAGATCAACATCGCTTCGGCGAGGAACTGCAGCTGGATCTCGCGCGGCCCGGCGCCGACGGCCATGCGCAGACCGATCTCGCGGATGCGCTCGGTCACCGACACCAGCATGATGTTCATGATGCCGATGCCACCGACGATCAGCGAAATGGTCGCCACCGCACCCAGCAACAGCGACATCAGGCGCGTGGTCTGCGAACGCGCCGAGACCATCTCGGTGAGATTCCGCACCGAAAAATCGTCTTCTGCACCGGGCGCGATCTTGTGCCGCTGACGCAGCAGTTCGGTCAGCTGCCGCTCGACCTCGGCCATTTCCTTCGGTCCTGCGGTGCCGACCGAGATCGACTGCACGGTGCCCGGCGGCAGGTTGATCTGACCGGCCAGACGGCGGCGCGCGGTTTCGATCGGCACCATGATCACATCGTCGGCGTCGCCGCCCCAGCCGCTCTGGCCCTTCGACTTGAGCACGCCGACCACGGTGAACGGCACGCGCCCGACGCGGAACGTGGCGCCGAGCGGATCGCTGCCTTCGAACAATTTGTCGCGCACGGTGGTGCCGATCAGCGCCACTTTTGCGGCCGAGGAGTAGTCGCGCGCGGCGAGTCCCGAGCCTGACATCACCTCCCAGCCATTGGTCGGAAAGTAATCCGGCATCACGCCGACCCACTGGGTGCTCCAGTTCAGCTCCGCGTTGACGACCTGGGTCGCACCGCGAATCTGGCCGGAGACGTATTGAACTCCAGAGACTTCGTTGCGAATGGCGGCGATGTCGGCATCGGTCAGGCTGCTGACCGAACCGGCACCGAAGCGCACGCCACCGCCGCGCCCCGATCCGGGCCACACCTCGATGCGGTTGGAACCGAGGTTGGCGATGGTGCGATCCAGCTCCGCCTGGGTGCCCTGCCCGACCGATACCATCACGATCACGGCCGCGATGCCGATGATGACGCCGAGCGCGGTGAGCACGCTGCGCAGCCAGTTGCCGCGCAGGGCGAATATCGCCATCTCGAGGATGTCGAAGAATCCGATCTTGCCGCGCACGCCGGAGTCGACGGTCCACGGCCCGGTCTTGGTGCCGACGGTGCTGTTCATGCTGCCTCCCGGGTAGTGCTGTCGGCCACGATCGCGCCATCGGAGATGCGCACCACACGATCGGCCGCATCGGCCACCGCCTGGTCGTGGGTGATCAGGATGATCGTGTGCCCACCCATTTGCAGGCGCTTGAACAAGGCGAGGATCTCGTTGCCGGTACGGATATCGAGCGCGCCGGTGGGTTCGTCTGCGAGCAGGATCGGCGGCCGATTGACCAGCGCGCGCGCGATCGCCACGCGCTGCTGCTGGCCGCCGGACAATTCGTTGGGGCGGTGGTTGGCACGCTCGCCGAGGTTGACTTCGGTGAGCGCTGCCAGCGCGCGCGACTTGCGTTCGGCGCGTGGCACGCCCGCATACGACAGCGGCAGCATCACGTTGTCGAGCGCGCTCATGCGGCTGAGCAGGTTGAAGCCCTGGAACACGAAGCCGATCTTCTCCAGCCGCAGGCGCGCACGCTGGGTCGCATCCAACGTGGCGATATCGACCCCATCGCAGGAGTAGCGACCACTGCTGGGTGCATCGAGGCAGCCGATCATGTTCATCAGGGTCGATTTGCCGGAACCGGAAGGCCCCATGATGGCGAGGAACTCGCCGCGCCGGATCTGAAGATCGACACCGCGCAGCGCGACCACCTCGGCGGGCGTGCCGGGCGAGTAGACCTTGCCCAGATTCTCGATCGAGACCACCACCGGCGCGTTCATCAGCTGCTGGCCGCAGCGCCGACGATCACCTGCGCACCGGGCTGCACCGCATCGCCGAGGATCTCGGTGTTGGTCGCATCGGACACGCCTGCACGCACCGCGCGCGCGGCGGGCTTGCCGCCATCGAGCACCCACACCGTCACCCGACGCGCGTTGAGCACCTGATCGAGTGCTGCATCCCACGCCAGCCGCTGGCGATCATCGAGCGTGGCGCGGAACGGCTCCAGCGAGCTCTTGACCATCTGCTGCATGCGCGCGCGCCAGTCGCCGCCGCCACCGGCGCCCCCGCCAGCAGCACCCGCTGGCGCGCCACTGGCTGCACCACCCGGCGCCGCTCCCGCACCGGCGCGCGCCATTGCCGCCTGGCGCTGCTGCGCGCGTTCGCGCATCTGGTTGAGCACCGCATCGAGCGCCGCCTGCTGCTGCGCATTCAACGTCAAAGCCTGCGCCTCGCGCGCCAAATCATCGGCCCAGCCGCCGCCGCCCGCACCGCCGCTCGTGGCCGGGGCTTCGACACCTTGCGGTGTGAAGCGCAGCGCGGCATTCGGGATGCGCAGCACGCCTGTGCGCCGCGCGACTTCGATCTCGGCATTGGCGGTCATGCCAGGCAGCAGCGCGCCGTCGGGATTGGACACTTCAACCACCACCGGGAAGGTCACCACGTTCTGCAGCACGGTGGCCGCCAGCCGCACCTGATGCACGGAGCCGGTAAAGCTGCGATCCGGAAACGCATCGACGCTAAAGCGCACCGGCAGGCCCTCGCGGATCTGGCCGACATCGGATTCGTCGATCGACAGGTCGATCTGCATCCGCGTCAGGTCCTCGGCGATGCGGAACAGCACCGGCGTCTGCAGGCTCGCCGCCACCGTCTGGCCGGGCTCGACACTGCGCAGCAGCACCACGCCATCGACCGGCGAGCGGATCACGCTGTTGTCCAGGTCCAACTGGGTGTCGGCAAGGCCGGCGGCGCGCTGTTTGATGGCGGCCTGTGCCGAGCCCACGCGGGCAGCCGCCTCGTCGCGCATCGCCTGCGCCAGATCGAGATCGCTCGCGGAGACCAGTTTGCGCACGGCCAGCTCGCGCTTGCGGCGCAGATCGACCTCGGTCTGCTTGAGGCGCGCCTGCGCCTCGATCAAAGAGGCGCGCGCACTGGACAGGTCGGCATCGGCCTGCGCGCGGCGGGTTTCGAGATTGGCCGGATCGATGCGCGCGATCTCCTGCCCGGCGACCACGCGATCGTTGAAGTCGACCACCACGCTGGCCACTTGACCCGACACCTGGGTGCCCACATCGACCGTCGACAGCGCGCGCAAAGTGCCGGTGGCCGAGATCGAGACCTGCACGTCGCCGCGGTCGGCAGCAGCAGTGCGGAACCCGTCAACCTTGCCGGAGGAGTCGCCGCAGGCGGACACGACCAGGGCGGCGAGCAGC
>JBBRFN010000071.1:0-14325 GCA_038224265.1 Lysobacterales bacterium | reverse complement strand
AATGCGAGTGGCGTGCATGGCGCGGTCCTCAGGCTTCGACACCCCGAGGAAAAAACCGCGTCGTGCACGCGCTGTTTTGGCCGCACCATACCGGCAAACAGCTGACGGGCAAAGAAAAAATCTGGGGAGACCTCAGGCCTTTGGCCCGCCGTCCGTGGCTTTCGGCGGGTGCGTAAATGGCGGGCCAAGGCCCGCCCTATGGGCCCGCGGCGATTACCCTGCCACGCGCTTGACCTCGATCACGTTCGGCAGCGACTGGATGCGGTGCAGCAGGGCCGAGAGCTGGCCGAAATCGTCGACCCGGATCGCAAAACTGAGGTCGGCCTCGCCGGAGGCCGGATCGGTGCGCGTGCTGGCGGCCAGCACCGAGATGTCGGCGTTGGTGATCGCGGCACTGACATCTTTCAGGAGGCCCTTGCGGTCGTAGGCGCGCACGCGGATGTTCACCTCGTAACCGCGCGCTTCGCGCATGCCCCACTCGACCTGCACCAGCCGATCCGGTGAGCGCGCCACCAGTGCTTCGAGGCTGCGGCAGTCGCGGCGATGGATGCTCACCCCGCGGCCGCGGGTCAGGAAACCGAGCACCGCGTCGCCGGGCAAGGGCTGGCAGCAGCGCGCCAGCGTATACAGCAGGTTGCCCACGCCCTGGATCGCCACCCCGCCGGTATTGCCGCCGCGCGCGCGCGGCGGATCGGCGCTGGCCAGCGGGCGCGCGGGCTTGGGCGCTTCGGGCTGCTGCATCTCGTGCAATACGCGCGCGACCTGGCCGGGCGTGATCTCGCCCACGCCGAGCGCTACCAGCAGCTCATCAACCGTTTGCAGCTGGAACTTCGGCGGCAGCTGGTCGAGTGCGGTCGCGGCCAGCGCGACGCGCTTTAGCTCGCGTTCGAGGATCTCGCGTCCGGCGACCACATTGCGTTCGTGGTCGGCCTGGCGGAACCATGCGCGCACCTTTTCGCGCGCGCGCGGCGAACTGAGAAACCCGCTGTTGGTGGTGATCCAGTCGCGTCGCGGCTCGGACACCTTGCCGACCAGGATCTCGATGGTGTCGCCGCTGGCCGGCCGGTGGCCTAGCGGCACGATGCGGCCGTTGACCTTGGCGCCGCGACAGCGATGACCGACCTCGGTGTGCACGTGATAGGCGAAATCGAGCACCGTGCCGCCGGCCGGCAGGTCGATCACCTTGCCCTGCGGGGTCAGCGCATAGACGCGGTCGTCGACGATCTCGGTGGCCGTGGGACTGCCCATGAACTGCGCATCGTCATCGGCATCGCTGCGCGCGTCCAGCAGCGCACGCATCGCCGCGATCTTGCGCTCGAAGTCGGCATCGGCGGCACCGCCCTCCTTGTAGCGCCAGTGTGCGGCTACCCCGAGCTCGGCGTGCGCATGCATCTCATCGGTGCGGATCTGCACCTCCAGCGTCTTGTCCTCGGGCCCGGTAACTGCGGTATGCAGCGAGCGGTAGTCGTTGCCCTTGGGTCGCGCGATGTAGTCGTCGAACTCGCCCGGCACATGCGGCCAGAGGGTGTGCACCACGCCGAGTGCGGCGTAGCAGGTCGGCACGTCGGCGACCAGCACGCGCAGGGCGCGGATGTCGTACAAATTGCCGATATCGTCGTGCTTGCGCTGCATCTTCTTCCAGATCGAGAAGATGTGCTTCGGCCGGCCGGCCAGTTCCGCCTGCACACCGGCTACTGCCAGCGCCTCGGAGAGCTGGCGCATGCATTCACTGATATAGCGCTCGCGATCGCCGCGACGTTCGTCGAGCAGTTTGGCGATGCGCCGATAGGTGTCCGGTTGCAGAAAGCGGAATGCCAGGTCCTCCAGCTCCCACTTGAGCTGCCAGATGCCGAGCCGGTTGGCCAGCGGTGCGTGGATGTCGGCCGCCAGGTCGGCCAGCTCGCGGCGGGTGGCGGCATCGCTGTGCGCGGCCAGCCGCATGCGGGCGAGATGGCGGGCAAGCAGGATGAGCACCACGCGCAGGTCGCGCACGATCGCCAGCAGCAGGCGCCGCAGGCCTTCCGCACCGCCCTGGTGCTTGCGATGCAGGGCCCAGACCTTCTCCGCGCCGCGCTGGCCGTCGACCAGGGCGCCAATACGGCCGCCGGGCAGGGACTCGGGCGGCAGCAGTGCGGCGTAGGCGATGGTGGCGGCCAGCGAATCGGCATCCACCGCCAGCGCGTCGAGAATCTCCAGTGTGGCGACCAGTTCCCCAGAGTCCGGCGCCAGTTCCTGCGCGGCGTCCAGCACCGCGGCCAGCCCCGCCGGCTCCGGCCGTCGGGCACGGCGCTGCGCGCGCCATTGCGCAAGGCTGATCGTCGACTCGGGCTGGTGCGCTTTCACCCCGACATCTTACTGAGCCGACCGCGCGTCGGGCTCAGGCTACAATCGGGACTCGACGTCCGCAGCGCCGCCTTCGGGCGGCACATCCACCGAGGCCACCATGCGTCCAATCCCCGCCATCGCCATCGCTATGCCCATTGTCGTTGCCTGCGCCATGCTGTTCGCCGGCGTCGCCCATGCCGCCGAGTTCTCCACCCTCGAAGAGCGGATGTCCGAACAGGAGTTCCGTGCGGCCGGCCTGGACCGACTCAGCGCCGAAGAGCTGGCCAGCCTCAATGCGTGGCTGGGCGAGCGCAACCTCAGCACCCTGCGTGTGCCCAGCGGCGGCACCCAGGGCTTCCGCTCCGGCGGCCTGCTCGGTGACGACGGCGATCGCAGCGATGTTTCCAGCATCGCCGCCAGCAACTTCGACCAGATCGACACCGGCACCAGCATCGCGCTGGAAAACGGCCAGGTCTGGAAGATCACCGAGGGCAGCTTGAGCATCAGCGGCGGCCTCGCCGGCAAACGCATCACCGTGAAAGCGGCAGCATTGGGCTCATGGCTGCTCAAGGTCGAGGGCTACAACCGCTCGCTGCGCGCGACCCGCGTACGCTGATCCGGATCGGACGCAGCGGCGCTCAGGCGCCGGCCTCAAGCGCGTCGAGCATCTTGCGCAGCCGCTTGTCGGACACCGCCTCGCGGGTTTTGAGCTCCTGCGCGAACTGCTGCACGCGAAACTCTTCGATCGCCCAGCGCAGGCGTTCGAGGGCGGCAGCCCGCGCGGGCGTGTCGCTGTTTGCACGCTGCACGGCCAGTGCGTCGACGAACTCGCGCACCTCGATCATGCGCAGCTGGTCCTTGCGCGGATCGAGCTCCAGGCGCTGCGCGCGCAGCGCCATCGCCTTGAGGTAGCGCGGCAGGTCGCTGAGCCGTTCCAGCGCCAGTGCGCGTGCAAAGCCCGGGTGGATCAGCCCGGCGAGCTGCTCGCGCAGGTCGTCGTAGTTGGCCTTGGCGAAGCCCAGCAGCGGCGGATTGAGCTGCGGCACCAGTGCGGCATAGGCCTTGAGGATCTCCTCGACCACGTCGAGGCGGCGCACGATGGTCGGTCCCAGTTGCCTGGAGGTCGCGCCCGACAGTGCCTCGAAAGCGGACTTGCTGCGCACGCCGACCAGACACCCGCGCACCAGATCGTCGAAGGCCGCATCGACGACATCCTCGCGCAGGCGGTCGGGCGAGTCGACCGCGACGTAGGCGATCGCCACCTTGGGCGACAGCGGCGCGTTCTTGCGCGCGCCCTTGAGCTTTTCGGCAAGCGCGATCCGCAGCAGTCGCCGCACGCCCTCGGCGTGCGCCGCATCGGCCTCGTCGCGCTGTTCGAATACGCAGATCGCCACGCTGGCACCAGCGTCGACCAGCGCAGGAAATGCGGCAAGCCCGGTATCGGTGGCGATCGATTCGGGAAGCTCATCGAAATCCCACTGGGTGATGCCGCTGCGCGCGATCGCGGTGGCGGTCTGCCGCGCGAACTGCTCGCGCGCGCGGGTGCCGTGCCGTGCGCGCAACGCGTCCAGATCGCGCGACTCGGCGAGCACCGCGCCGTGCTCGTCGAGCAGCCGCACATTGAAGCGCAAGTGCGGCGGCAGCCCGCTCTGATCCCAATCGCAGACCGCCAGCTCAACGCCGGTGATGCGGCCCAGATGCGCGGTCAAGGCCGCGAGCAACGCGCCATGTGGCTCGCCCGCATCGCGCACCGACTCTACGAAGGCGCGCGCGAAATCGGGTGCCGGCACGAAGTTGCGGCGCAGCGATTTGGGCAGCGCGCGGATCAGCTCGGCAACTTTTTCGGCCAGCAGTCCCGGCACCAGCCACTCCAGCCGCGTCGCCGGCACCGCATTGAGCAGCGCCAGCGGCAGCACCAGGGTCACGCCATCGGCCGGATGATTGGGCTCGAAGCGATAGTCCAGCGGCACCGCATGGCTGCCGATCCGCAGCTGTTTGGGGAAGGCGCGCTCCGGTGCGGCCTCGGCCACCAGCACATCGTCGAGCGACCACTCCAGATCGCCGCGGCGCTCGCCATCGAGGGTCTTGTACCAGCTGTCCAGGCCCACGCTGCTGCAAACCTGTGGGGGGATACGCGCCTGCAGCCACGCGCACAGTTCTTCTTCGTCCTTGAGCAGTCCGTGGCGGCGGCGTTTGGCCTCTTCGGTGCGCGCGGCCTCGAGCACCGCGAGATTGCGCGCCACGAAGCCCGCGCGACAATCGATCTCACCCGGCAGCAGCGCCTCGCGCACGAACACCGCGTGCGCTGCCAGCGGATCGATGCGCTCGAACGACACCCGCCGCCGCTCGACGATCACCAGGCCGAGCAGGCTGACGCTCTCGAAACCGAGCACGCGGCCCTGGCTGCGCGCCCAGTGCGGATCGAAGTGGCGCTTTTTCACCAGGTGCGCGGCCTGCTGTTCGACCCATGCCGTATCGACCTCGGCATTGGTCAGCGCATACAGCCTCTGGGTATCGAGCAAGGTCGCCGAAAGCAGCCACGCAGGCGGTTTTTTCGCCAGCGCGGAGCCGGGAAAGATCGCGTACTTGCGCCCGCGGGTACCGGCGTACTCGCGCTTCTCGTCGCGACGCCCGACGTTGGCAGGCAGGCCTGACAACAGGGCGCGGTGCAGGGCCTCGTAGGCGGGCCGCGAGAGCGACGAAGCGCCGGGTTCCGAGTCGGGTTGTCGGCGCGGATCGGCCGCGGTCTGTGCAAGCACGGTCGCCTGCGACGCCTGCCTGTCGAGTTCCCAGCCGAGTTCCGCGCACTGCAACAGCAGCTGTCGATGCAGCTCGCGCCACTCGCGCAAGCGCAGGAACGACAGGAACCTCGTGTTGCACCAGTCGCGCAGCTTCGACTGCGTGAGGTCCTCATGCGCGATGCGATAGTCGTCCCACAGGTTGAGGATTCCGACGAAATCGCTGCGCGCATCGGCGTGGTGCGCGTGCGCGGCGTCGGCCATCTCGCGCGCATCGGCCGGGCGCTCGCGCGGATCCTGAATGGACAGGAATGCCGTGATCACGGTGACATCGGGCAGGCAGCCCAGGCGCTGCGCCTCGATGAGCATGCGCGAGAGTTTGACGTCGATCGGCAGGCGCGCCATCACGCGGCCGGTGTCGGTAAGACCGCGCTTGTCGGGGCTGATGGCGCCGAGCTCCAGCAGCTGCTGGTAGCCGTCGGCGACCGCGCGCGGCTCCGGTGGATCGAGGAACGGAAAGTCCTCGATGGCGCCGAGCTTCAAGCTCAAAAGGCGCAGAATGACGCCGGCGAGCGACGAACGCAGCAGCTCCGGATCGGTAAAGCGCGCACGCCGCGCAAAGTCGGTCTCGTCGTAGAGTCGATAGCAGATGCCGGGCCCGATGCGCCCACAGCGGCCCTTGCGCTGGTCGGCCGAGGCCTGCGATACCGGCTCGATATGCAGCCGCTGCACCTTGTGCCGATGCGACCAGCGGTTCACGCGCGCATTGCCGGGATCGACCACGTAACGGATGCGCGGCACAGTCAGCGAGGTCTCGGCCACGTTGGTGGCGAGCACGATGCGGCGCTTGGGCCCGGGATTGAACACGCGGTCCTGGTCGCGCACGGTCAGGCGCGCATACAGCGGCAGCACCTCAGTCTCTCGATAGCGGCGCCGCTCCAGCGCCAGATGGGCATCGCGGATCTCGCGCTCGCCGGGCAGGAACACCAGTACATCACCGAGCGGATCCTCGCCGGTGATCTCGTCGATCGCAGCCACGATCGGATCGATCTCGGCGCCGCCACCACCGCGGACCGCCGACTCGGACGCGCGCTTGCGCGCTGGCGGCGCGCTGGGGCTACCGGCGACGGACGGGCCTTTGACTGCGGGTCGATCGGACGCATCGTCCTGCGGTGGCCGCCAGCGCACCTCGACCGGAAACGCACGGCCCTCGACACTCACCACCGGCGCGCCGTCGAAGTGCTGCGCGAAGCGCTCGGTATCGATGGTGGCCGAGGTCACGATCACCTTCAGGTCGCGCCGCTTGAGCAGCAGCCGCTTGAGATACCCGAGCAGGAAATCGACGTTGAGGCTGCGCTCGTGCGCCTCGTCGATGATCAGGGTGTCGTAGCGCGACAGGAACGCATCGCCCTGCGTTTCGGCAAGCAGGATGCCGTCGGTCATGAACTTGATCAGCGCGCCCTCGCCGACCTGCTCGGTGAAGCGCACCTGCCAGCCGACCAAACCGCCGACCTGTGTGCCCAGTTCGTCGGCGACCCGCCGCGCGACCGCACGCGCGGCGATCCGACGCGGCTGGGTGCAGCCGATCAAACCGCTCACGCCGCGACCGGCCGCAAGGCACAGCTTGGGCAATTGGGTGGTTTTGCCGGAACCGGTTTCACCGGCGATCACCACCACCGGATGGCGGCGGATCAATTCGACGATCCGCTCGCCTTCGCGCGCGATCGGCAGCGATTCGTCGAGGCTGATCGGCGGCACGCTGGCCGCACGCGCCGCGCGCCTGGCGGCAGATGCCGCGTGCGCGGCCCGCCACGCAAGGCGGCGCGGATCGTCGGCCGGCACTGCCTCGCGATCGAGCCTGGCAAGCTGCCCGTGCAGGCGGCCGAAATCGGCGCTGAGCACGTCGGCATGGCGCAAGTGCTCGCGCGGTACGTTCACGGATGCATTCACAGGACTGAGTTGGGGATCAACGCGGCTTGCGCAACCCGCGCCCGCCGGCTCGGATCGGGCCGCGCGAATTCACATGCGCGGATATCGGGCGTAGTCTAATGGGCGCGGAACGAAGGAAGGAGCAGATCTTGGGCGAGATCAATATCGGAATGTCGAAAAAATCCCGCAAGCAGATCGCGGTCGGTCTGTCGCATCTGCTGGCCGACACCTACACCCTGTACTTGAAGACCCACAACTTCCACTGGAATGTCACCGGGCCGATGTTCAACAGCCTGCACCTGATGTTCGAGACCCAGTACACCGAGCTTGCGGCTGCAGTCGACCTGATCGCCGAGCGGATCCGCGCGCTGGATATGCCGGCACCGGGCTCGTACTCGCAGTTCGCCAAGCTGTCGTCGATCAAGGAAGAGACCGGGGTGCCGGACTGGAAGGGCATGGTGCAGCAGCTGGTCGATGGCCAGGAGTCGGTGGTGCGCACGGCGCGCAAGATGTTCCCGACGGTGGACTCCGCACACGACGAACCGACGGCCGACCTGCTGACCCAGCGCATGCAGCTGCACGAGAAGAACGCCTGGATGCTGCGCGCGCTGTTGAGCTGAATGTTGGCAGGAGAATGGTTCAGCGAGATCCCCGCATGGCAGCGACGCCATGGCCGTCGTGGAACCAAGCAAGCGTGAACCCCACGGCGACCCGCCCTTTGCGCTGGCCGAAGGTCATTACCCGGCAACTGCGCGTTCGCGGGGCGCAGGCCGCCAACGGTCTAGGAATCAGATGCAGAATCGCGTGCGCCCCATCTGTCGGGTCACGACGACAAGCGTCGGCTTGCGCTCAGTGCGCTCCAAAACACCGCAACCATCAGCGCGCCGATGAGCAGAGCCAGAGCGACTGGGCCGCTCGCCGGAACAGCCTGCGGCGCCGTCGGTCCGCGATCAATGAACAACTCGCGCACGAAGCTGCGCGGGATGTACTCGGGATACTGCGGTGCACCGTCGGCCAGATTCGTGCTGATCGAGTGGAACGCCACGAAACGACCATCGGTGGAAATGTTCGGACTCAAGCTCAGGATCGGCGACGATACCGGCGGGAATGGCCCGTAGTAGGGCACGATGCCGGCTCCGTAGTCGCCCGGGTTGCCTGCAGGATCTACCGAGAGCATGAGCAGTCGGTTACGCAGCAGGTCAAGCACAAAGGCCTGCGGTGCGCCGCTAACTACATTCCCGGGAAAATTGCCGCAACTCGTGACAAACACCAGCAAGCGACCATCACCCGACAGTCGGGGGCTGCCGATGCCCTGGAACCCTCCGCAGATCGCGGGCGCACCCGAGGGCAAACGAGCGCCCAGAATGGTGCGTCCCTCGTCGATGTAGCGCAGCACGACCACCGGATGCAGCGGCGGCAGCGAAGGGTGCGCGAACGCCGACCCCGTCAGAATCGTGATCGCCGCGACGCGGCCATCCGCGCTGAACGATACGTCACCAGTTGGGGCGTCATGAAAACGGCCGTCTGCCGTCGGCAGCAAGGGCTCGACTCGGCCGGTCGGCACGTCCAGGTAGAACGGTTGGAAGCGGCACGGTTGCGTTTCGGCACAGGCGCCGGGCTGACCGAATACGTCGCGCATGAAAGCAATCCGGCTGCCGTTTGCGGAGGCAACCAGCAGCCCCGATCCGCCATTGGATGCGTCCACGACCAGTTCATCAACGTTGCCCGTCGCAATCACATAACGGCAAACGCGTGCCCGTGAATCGCCAACCCGCGGAGGACAAAGGAAATACACGAATCGACCCTCGGCATCAATTGCTGGTCCGATAGCCATGCGATCTGCATTTCCGAGCATGTCCGAGATCTGCCGCATCTCGCCGCTGATTCGATCGCGCAGGAATATCCGGTTGCCAGGGTGCACGGTTGCGCCTGGCGCAAGGTTGTTGGCCCAGGACTGGAACACCACGTACCTGCCGTCTGCCGAGACTGCCGCCCGCTCCTGTCCGCTGAGCACCAATCCTGAAACGTAGGTCGCCGGCGCGTTCGCTGAGCTCCGGGAGATCAACTCCGTGGTTTGCAGTTCACGATCGCGCAGGAACCATTGCACTTGCGCAAATGGACGCCCCTCCAAGCCGTCAAGGCGCGTGTCATTGCTCATGAACAGCACATACCGGCCGGTTGCCGAGACGATCGCCTGATCACCAATAGCCTGTATCCCCGCGGAACTCTGAGTCACGCGCTCCAATGGACCCAACTCAGGCGGGACTTGCGCAAGTAGCTGAACCGGAAACTGCGAACCCAACGCGACCACGAGCGAGCATGCCGTCGAGACAAGCCCAGCATGGGCACTATTGCGCGAAACCGGCTGGCGGAAGCGGATCACAGCAAGTCACCAGGCGTCACGGACTCAGCGGATCCGCACCCACCGGCTGCAGCCCGGCCATCGGATACTCCGCGTGATCGTTCAGGCCGTCGAGGTCGGTGTCGGCCTTGCCGGGATCGGTACCCAGCGCAATTTCGAACGCATCGCCCAGGCCATCGCCATCGGTGTCGACGTAGGCCGCACTACCCGACGCGTAGGAAACCGCTGGATACACAAATCCGAGAAGCGTCCGACCGGCTGTGTACGCCGCGTATGCGGGTAGCGATTCTTCGGTCTCCAGCACCAAAGCAAATGCTTTTTCGCCCGGATGATACTTGCGATACAAGCCGATGGTGCCTGGGCGTTGATTGAGCGGCGTGTTGGTCGGAAACACATAGCCTTCGATGCCATCGAAGTAGTAGCCCTGAGACGCCATGGATTCCGATGACCCGCAACTTGTCGGGCCAGAAGCGGCATTGGCGCGCTCCGTATCGTCAGTTGTGTAGTAGTGCTTGCGAAGCTGATTGCACTTCATGCTCATGCGATACAGCGGACGCAGTGCATTGGCCTGTGCGCTGATCGGGTTGTAGGGTGTTGCGTAGATGAAGAACGATACGCCGAGCCGGCGGAAGATCGCCAAATACGGAGCGGGCAGCTCGTACACGGTGGGGGGAAACGGAGCGCCAACACCGACCACCGTCGAATGCTCGTATCCTACGAATCGCGCGACGCCAAAGTCGTTCGCTCCCGAAGCTGGGAGTGGCATCTGGTAACTTTGGATCCCAACCGAATCCGTGCTCTGCACGGCGGACATCAGTGCCGGGTCGTCGACCTGATACAGGCGGCCGTCGATTGCAGCCATCGCGACTTGAGGACTGGTGGTGTATAGCCATGCGCGCGAACCCGCGCCGACGGCCGCAAAGTCGCTGTCGCTACTGGTCAGGGACATCACGGGTGTCAGTCGATTCCTGACCTGGAGGTTGTTGACTCTGCCGAGCGACAGCTTCACTGCGTTCTCTGCATGCAATGTCCCTGCCTCTACCTCATTCTCCGTATAGGGGCCGCGTCCAGGCGGTGCCGAGGGCGCGGTCGCTGTGGACTTGATTGCAGTCTTGACCTCTGTCGCGGACAACAGTGGATTGATCGAACGCAGAAGTCCGACAAGTGCGGTCACATAGGGCGCGGACATCGAAGTCCCGGTCATGGACCCATACGCGTCGTAACCAAACAGCGGCGCGTTCGCTGGAATGTTGGTGTAACTCGGATTCGGCACCGACCCGGCCCCATACGCTGGGGTGCCGTTGTTGCCGATCTGCCGACCATTGGGGGGGTAGTTGCCACTGTTGTTCGGGTTGGTGCACGGATCGGATCCCGACGCAGTCGCTGCACAACGAAACGGCGAATAGGTTCGATCGATGGTGGAAAGAACCTGTGCTGCGGGCGCCAATATGTCGATGCCGTACTTCCCGTCGCTAAGGCTCAGTACGCCGATTGTGAACAAGGTCGGCCTGTTGACGATACCATAGCTGGACGCGCACTGCGGCCGCTCAGAGAGCGACGAGCTGCACCGAATTGTAACGGGGTTACTTTTCGGACTGGTGGAATAGTCGGTCAACGGGTGTCGATCCGCCAGCGGTTGCGCTGCGATTCGAAGCTCCTCCCAGCGCCATCCGCGAACATCGGAGCCGCCTGCTCCAATGACGTTAGGCAGCATTGCAGGAAATGGGTAGAAGTAGATCCGACCCGGCTCTGCAATCATTTGCGTTGGCTGGTCGTCATTGCCCATCGCGGCGACGACGGCAACATCGTAGTAGTTTGTTATCGCGTTGATGAGGTCCAGCATCGGTGCCAGCGAGGCAAGCTGGTCGAAGTGGATGCGCCCGTACACCGCGCTGAAATTGACCGCAGTAACTCCGGTATCCAACAGGGTATCGAATGCGAGCGGAATGGAATCCCCGTAGGCGCGGATCAGCGCCAGGCCGCAGCCTGGACAGCCCCCAACGCCGCCCTGGCTGTTGCTCTTTGCGGCGGTCATGATTCCGGCCACGTGCACGCCGTGGCCAGCCAAGTTGTGCAGATCGAACGTCAGAGTCGGTGCCCCAGAAACAGGGACCGTTGTCCCTGGCGGCGGGTTGACGACCCAACTTTGCGGAAACCGACCAACAGTTGAGTTGGACGTGATCGGATCGTTGTACGAGTTGACCGACGCGATGTAGTGCTGCCTCGCGTTCTGGCTAAGATCGGGGTGCGCGGCATTGACCCCCTGCTCGACCGCACCAAGTAGCGCGCGCCCCTCGGTTAATCCGAACGCCGCCGGAAATCGCCCTTGGTCGATCGCCCACTGTCGCTTGTGTGGGTCGGTGGGCCCGACTGCGTAGAGGGGATCGTTGATGCTGGATGACTGTGCCCATTCCATGGTCGCCCTCGAATCTGCGACCAACTCGAACAAGCCGCTATTCATCAGATTGCTGCGCACCGACTCGAAAGTCCGGCCCGCGCGCGGCGAATAGCTGAGCTGTACCCATCGAAACGCGGCCAGACCACGCACATTCGCTGGCACAAGGTCGAAGGCGCTGGAGTCACGCGGCGACCACGCACCCATCATGGCCCGCATGCCATCCGGGCGCTCAAGCAAGACCGGCGTAGCTGCCAAGCTGCCGGACAATTGACCAGCCTGCGATCGAACGAAAGTTGCTGCCCACGGATCAGGCAGGTCCGCGCGGATACGCGCGAACACCGAGACTTCTCTGGCTTCAACTACCGGTTGGGCCGCTACCCCCCCCCCGCAAGCAGCGTGCCAAAAATCACCGCAGCACCTATCAGGTGAAAGCTTTTCGTGATCTGCATGGCATCCTTCCCTTTGAGTTTACCGCGCGCGTCGCTGTTCAGGCTGCGGGCCATATTCAGTGGATACCCTTCCGAATCTAGTGTCAACTGGAGCAAACCTCGATTTTCATGTAGCCCGGATCCGAGGACCCCCCAGTTTCCCAGGCCAGAACCGATTCTCTCCAGCGTGTCGACACGCTGCCATGAATGATCTATCGCGATTCGACCCATCGCATCAACTTCGCAGCTGGTAAACGCGCACCTGCGCCACGCGGTATCCGAACCCTCGGTGGTGCCCTGCCTCGCACATCGTGCAGCGAAATCCGAGAGAACATCCACGCTTGCGGTCCAGTTCGTTGCCGATCGATCGCGAAACGCGGTTCTCTCACGCGAAGCCGAGTGATTTTCCTACACCCATATTGCAATCGGGCTTGCTAGCATGCTGTGGATGCCAACCAACGCCCTCGACATCCTCCGCAGCACCTTCGGCTTCCCCGCCTTCCGCGGTGAACAGCAGGCGGTGGTTGAACACGTTGCCGGCGGCGGCGATGCGCTGGTGCTGATGCCCACCGGGGGCGGCAAATCGCTGTGCTACCAGGTGCCGGCCCTGCTGCGCGCCGGCACGGCCGTGGTGATCTCGCCGCTGATCGCCCTGATGCAGGACCAGGTCGACGCGCTGGTGCAGTTGGGCGTAAAGGCCGCGGCCCTCAACTCCGGCCTCGGCCCCGGCGAGGCGGGACGCATCGAGCAGGCCATGCAGGCCGGTGCATTGGACCTAGTCTACGTAGCACCCGAGCGGCTGCTGACGCCGCGCTTCCTCGACTTGATGGAGCGCTGCCCGATCGCGCTGTTCGCGATCGACGAGGCGCACTGCGTGTCGCAATGGGGCCATGATTTCCGCCCCGAGTATCGTGGGCTCGACGTGCTGCACCGGCGCTGGCCGCAGGTGCCGCGGATCGCACTGACCGCCACCGCCGATGCGCCGACCCGGCGCGAGATCGTCGAGCGACTGGAACTGGGTGCCGCGCGCCAGTTCGTGGCCAGCTTCGATCGGCCCAACATCCGCTACTCGGTGGTGGCCAAAGACAATGCCCAGCGCCAGCTGCGCGAGTTCCTCGGCCGCCATCGCGGCGAATGCGGCATCGTGTATTGCCAGAGTCGGCGCAAGGTCGAAGACACCGCAACGGCGTTGAGCAGCGAGGGTTTCACCGCCCTGCCCTACCACGCCGGCCTCGATCCGGAGGTGCGCACCCGCAACCAGCGTCGATTTTTGCGCGAGGACGGCATCGTGATGGTCGCGACCATCGCCTTCGGCATGGGCATCGACAAGCCCGATGTGCGCTTCGTGGCCCACCTCGATCTGCCAAAAAGCGTCGAGGGCTACTATCAGGAAACCGGTCGCGCCGGCCGCGACGGCGATCCTGCGGAGGCCTGGATGCTTTACGGGCTGGGCGACGTTGTCGGCATCATGCAATTCATCGATGCCTCGGAAGCCGGCGAGGAACGCAAGCGGCTGGAGCGGCGCAAGCTCGATGCCCTGCTCGGCTGGTGCGAGTCCACGCAGTGCCGGCGGCAGGGGCTGCTGGCGGCATTCAGCGAGACCTATCCCCAGGCCTGCGGCAACTGCGACAACTGCCTCGATCCGCCACGCACCTGGGACGCCACCGAGGCCGCGCGCATGGCGCTGAGCTGCGTCTATCGCAGCGGCCAGCGCTTCGGCGTGGCGCACTTGACCGACATCCTGCGCGGCGAGGCGACCGAGCGAGTGCTCTCGTTCGGCCACGACAGGCTGTCGACTTATGGCATCGGCAAAGCGCTCGATGCGCGCCAATGGCGCGGACTGTTCCGCCAGCTGCTCGCCGGCGGCCTGCTCGGCAGCGACGCCGAAGGCCACGGCTCACTGCGGCTGACAGACGCCAGCAAGCCCGTTTTGCGCGGTGAGCGCAGCGTCGCACTGCGCGAAGAGGCAGCGCCCGCACGCGGTGGCAAGCGGCGCGGCAAGACCACCGCCGGCAGCGCGCCGCCGGCGGCGTCCGACGACCCGCTGTGGCTGGCACTGCGCGAGCTGCGTGCAAGACTGGCACGCGAACAGAACGTGCCAGCCTATGTGATCTTCCACGATGCGACCCTGCGCGCGATCGCCGC